>JBKPOV010000077.1:0-22233 GCA_046733315.1 Actinomycetota bacterium | reverse complement strand
CCCGGCGCCCGCGCGTGTAGACCGGCGGATGCTCGAGCAGCAGCAGGACGTCGCCCAGCTCTTCGCGCTGGCGACGCTCGCGCAGCCGCTTCTGCAGCTCGTATGCCTCGCCGTAGGGGACGAGGCCGCAGTGCACGACGTGGATCGGATCGCTCACGTAGACGATTCTCTCAACTCGTCGCAATAAGCTTAGGTTTCGGATGGTCCAGTCCAAGGCCTTGCGCCCAGATTGGCTGCCGGCAGTTGCGCTCAGCTTCGCGTTGGCGCTGTTCATGGTGATCTGGAGTCCGCCGGTCGGAGACCTCGCGGCCCAGGTCTTCCGCACCGAGCTGTTCGAGCGGGCGGGCCTGGCGATCTGGAACGGCAGCTGGTACGGCGGGCACTACACCCTCACCTACAGCGTCCTCTTCCCGCCGCTGGCGGCGCTGCTCAGCCCGCAGCTGGTGGGGATGCTCTCGGTCGTCTCCTCCGCCTACCTCTTCGACCGCATCGTTCGCGAGCGCTGGGGCGACGAGGCGCGCTGGGCCACCCTCTGGTTCGCCGCCGGCGTAGTGACCCTGCTCGCCGACGGCCAGCTCACCTTCGCCCTAGGCGCCGCCTTCGGCCTCGCCGCCCTTCGCGCCCTGCAGACCCAGCGCTCAACCCTGGCGCTCCTGGCCTCGGCAGCCTGCGCTCTCTCCAGTCCGGTCGCGGCAGTTTTCCTGGCCGGGGTTCTTTTCACGGGGGCCTGGGGGGTGAACGTCGACCTCAGCCGCCTCTCCCGCGGGTGGCGCGGATGGGGAGGGGCCGAGAACGGAGGCGAAGCCCCCGCCCGCAGGCCCCTCCCCAGTCGCGACAGGACCCGCGGGCCAGCAGCACTCTGGGCGGCCTCCATCGCCCTCGCTCTGACCCTGATCCCCAACCTGGCCTTCCCCGAGTCCGGCCAGTTCCCCTTCGCCTTCTCCTCCTTCGTGGCGATCCCGCTCTGGTGCGGCTCGGCGTTGTTCGTCACCCGCAGCCTGCGCGATGAGGAGCGCGACCTGCGCCTGGCGATCGCCGCCTACCTGGCCGTCTCGGTCCTCATCTGGCTGGTGCCGAACCCGATGGGCGGCAACGCGGTTCGCCTCGGCGCACTGTTCGGCGGACCGGTGCTGGCGGCCGTGGTGCTCGCCCGCCGCCCGCGCGTCTCGATCTGGTTCCTAGCGCTCTTCATGGCCGGTGGCCTCTACTGGCAGGTGACGGCCAGCGTCAGCCAGCTCGTTCGCAGCGTCGGCGACCCCTCGACCTCGCGCAGCTACTTTCAGCCAGCTGCGGACTGGCTTCGAGCTCACGGTGGTCACGGCGTCCGAGTTGAGGTGCCGCCGACCGCCAATCACTGGGAGTCGGCCTATCTAGCGACTCAGTTCGAGCTGGCGCGGGGCTGGCTGCGCCAGCTCGACACCACCCGCGACGACATCTTCTACGGCGATGAGAGCCGCCTCACCCCAGCCGCCTACCGCCGCTGGCTGCACCGCAACGCGATCTCCTACGTCGCTCTGCCCGACGCCCAGCTCGACTACTCCTCCGTCGCCGAGCGGCGGCTGATCCTGCGCGAACCCTCCTACCTGGAGCCCCGCTGGAGCTCGGACCACTGGCGGATATTCGCCGTGCGCGATCCCGAGCCACTGGTCGAGCCGATCGCCGGCGCGGCCGCGCACACCCTCTGGGTTGGCCGCCAGGGCTTCGGCCTTGACGTGACCCGCCCGGGCGACTTCCTTGTCCGCGTTAACTTCACCCCCTACTGGTCGATCGACCGCGGCGCCGGCTGCCTGCTCCGCCACGGCGACTGGACCGTAGCCCACGCCTCACACCCCGGCATCCTTCGCGTCTCCGCCGATTTTTCGCTGGGCCGCGCCTGGAATGCGGTGACCGGAGCAAGGAAGACTTGCTGACGCGCCCGTGAGGTCGCACTTTCCTCCGCATAGCGGAGACGAGCACGACCGCAAGGTGAACGTTTGGCAAGCGGCCGCCTGAGGTCGCACTTCTTGCCGCATACCGGCGGAAAGTGCGACCGCTGGGTTAAAGGGCCAGGGCGAGTGGCTCTTCGAGCAGGCTGCGGGCCCGCGCAAGGAATTCGGCGGCTGGGGCGCCGTAGAGGATGCGGTGATCGCAGGCGAGGTTGACCCGCATCAGGTGGGCGGCGGTGGACTGACCGTCGCGGATGACGGGACGCTCGGTGATCGCGCCGACGGCGAGGATCGCGGCCTGCGGCGGGTTGATCACGGCGGCAAAGCTGTCGATGCCGAACATCCCCAGGTTGGAGACGGTGAAGGTTGCACCCGAGAGCTCTGGCGGCGTGATTTGCCCCTCGCGCACACGCTGGGCCAGCGCCCGCGAGTCCGTGGCGATCTGCCGCAGGTTCTTCTGGTCGGCATCGAAGATGGTCGGCACCACAAGCGCGTCGCGAGCCGCCACCGCAACACCTACGTTCACCCGCGAGTAGAGCTCAAACCGCCCGTCCCGATAGGCCCCGTTGGCCCGCGGATGCTCCCGCAGCGCCAGCGCACAGGCCTTGACCACCATGTCGTTGAACGAGGGCACCACGTCGCCCTCTTTTGCTCCCGCTTTGACCTGCGCCCTTGCCTCGACGAGCCGGCTCATGTCGATCTCAGCCTCGAGGTAGAAGTGCGGCGCCGTCGCCTTCGACTCCGACATCCGGCGGGCGACGGTCGACTGAAGCTTCGATGGGTCTTCGTAGCTGACCTGGCCCTTGGCGGTTTCGGGACCGGGGGTTGTGGCCGCGGGGCCTGCCGCGGACTCGGGGGGGCCTGCGGGCGGGGGCTTCGCCTCCGTTCTCGGCCCCCCCGAGTCCACGCCACCCGCGGAAGACGCCGCCTGCTCCACATCTGCCTTGACGATCCGTCCACCGGGACCTGAGCCCTGAAGCTTCGTGAGATCGAGGTTCTCCTCCTTGGCAAGTCGCCGAGCTATCGGCGACGCCTTCGGACGGCCATCGCCGGTGGAAGCTTCTGGCGATTCAACCGCCGTCTCCTCCGCGGGTGGCGTGGGTGATGGGGGGGTCGAGGACGACGTCGCCCGCAGTGCCCCCCTATCACCCACGACAGGACCCGCGGCCGAGCCGCTAGTCCCTTCGCCGTCATCCGAGCGCTCGGTCTCTTCCTCGTCCTGACTGGAGCTGTCCGTTCCGTCGCCCCCAACCCGCGCAATCGGAGTCCCGATCGCCACCGTCTCGCCCTCCTCGACCAAGATCTCACTCAACGTCCCCGCCACGTCGGATTCATAGGCCATGTTCGCCTTGTCCGTCTCGATCTCCACCAGCTCATCCCCAACGGCGACCTCATCGCCCACCCGCTTGAGCCACTGCAGAATCGTCCCCTCCTCCATCGAGTCGGACAACCTCGGCATCACAACGTCGGCCATGACCGCTCCTTCTCGAGGCGTCCCTGAGCGCGGATTCTCGCGGGGGGTGGCGCGGATTTGGGGGACCGCCCCGAGGACGCTTTAGCGACCGCAGGGGTGGTGGCACCAAATCCGTGACAGGACCCGCCGCGCCAGAGGCCGCTCACAGCGACCCCTCCAACGCCGCCAAGGCCGCGCTCACCACATGCTCCTCGTGCGGAATCGCCGCCTGCTCGAGCCGCCGCGAGTACGGCATGTGAACGTCGGCCCCGGTGACCCGCTGCACTGGCGCGTCGAGGTGGTCGAAGGCCTGCTCGGTGATCAGCGTCGCCAGGTTGGCGCCGACGCCACCGTGCGGCCAGCCCTCCTCGACGATCACCGCGCGGTTGGTCTTGCGCACCGACTCGAGGATCGTGTCGAGGTCGAGCGGCCGCAGGGTGCGCGGGTCGATCACCTCGGCCTCGACGTTGTGCTCATGGGCGAGGGTCTGCGCCGCTTCCTCGGCGACATGGGCCATCTTGAGGATGCCGACGATCGTCACGTCGCCGCCTTCGCGCCGCACCGCCGCCTCGCCGAAGCGCAGGATCTCCTCGCCATCGTCGGAGACCTCGCCGCGGGCGCCGTAGAGGCTCTCGTGCTCGATGAAGATCACCGGGTTGTCGTCGCGGATCGCCGCCTTCAGCAGCGCCTTGCCGTCGGCTGGCGTCGAGGGGCAGGCGACCAGCAGCCCCGGCACCTGCAGGAAGAGCGCCTCGAAGCTGTGCGAGTGTGTGGGGCCGAGCTGGTGGCCACCACCGCCGGGCATCCGCACCACCAGTGGCACCCGTGCCTGGCCGTTGAACATGTAGGGGATCGCGGCGGCGTGGTTGACGATCTGGTCCAGCGCCAGCAGCGCGAAGTTGACCGTCATCAGCTCGACGATTGGCCGCAGCCCCCCCATCGCTGCCCCCACGCCGGCGCCGACGATCGTGTTCTCGGAGATCGGCGTGTCGCGCACGCGCCGCTCGCCGAACTCGTCGAGCAGCCCTTCGGTCACCTTGAACGCGCCCTGGAAGACGCCCACGTCCTCGCCCATCACCAGCACCGCCTCGTCGCGGCGCATCTCCTCGGCCATAGCGTCACGCAGCGCCTCGCGCATCCGCAGAGTCGGCATCAGTCCTCCACCTCCCCGGCCACCTCGGGCTCGCTGCCCTCCTGGGCATCGCCGTGGGTCGCCGGGTTGGGACGGGGCCCGTCCGGCTGCCCGGCGTAGGCGGCGCCGGCTTCGGCCAGCTCGCGCGCCGCCTCGGGCATGTTCTCCTCGCGCTCGCCGCGGTGTAGCTCCGGGCTGCGCTCGTCGACCGCGTACCAGCCAGCGGCGCTGTCGAGCACGTAGAGGCTCTCGTAGAGCGTGTCGAGTGCGGGCTCCGGCGAGGCCTCGGCGAACTCGACCGCCTCCACGACCGCCTGCTCCGCCTTGTCGCGCACCTCCTGCACCTCGCGTTCGCCCAGCACACCCTCCTCGACGCAGCGTCGTGCAAAGCTCTCGATCGGGTCTTTCTCGCGCCACTCCTCGACCTCCTCGCGCTCGCGGTAGACCTCGGGGTCGGCAGCGGAGTGGCCGCGATAGCGATAGGTGAAGGCCTCGATCAGGGTGGGGCGGCGCTCCTCGCGGGCGAGCCGGATTCCCTCCGCGACGCTCTCGCGCACCGCCAACACGTCCATGCCGTCGATCCGCTGGCCCGGGATCCCGTAGCCCTCGGCCTTCTTAGAGAGGTCGGTCTGGGCCGAGTGGCGCTCGACCGAAGTGCCCATCCCGTAGAGGTTGTTCTCGACCAGGAAGAGGATCGGCAGGCTCCAGAGCGCCGCCAGGTTCATCGTCTCGCCGAAGTTGCCGGCGTTGGAGGCGCCGTCGCCAAACATGCAGACGGTGACCGCGTCCTCGCCCTTGAAGTCCGAGGAGAGCGCCAGGCCGGCCGCGATCGGCAGGTTGCCGCCGACGATCCCGTAGCCGCCCATGAAGCGCCGCTCGGCGTCGAAGATGTGCATCGAGCCGCCGCGCCCGCCGCTGGTGCCGTCGACCCGGCCGAAGAGCTCGGCCATCACGTGCTTTGGGTCGGTGCCGCGAGCGATCGCGTGGCCGTGCGTGCGGTAGGTGCCGATCAGGTAGTCCTCCTCGCGCATCACCGAGGTGGTGCCGACGATCGTCGCCTCCTCGCCGATCGCCAGGTGGAGGAAGCCGCCCGCCTTGGCGCGCTGGTACTGGCGCCCCGCCTCCTCCTCGAAGCGGCGGATCAGTGCCATGCGGGAGAGGAGCTCGTAGGAGGTGGTGGCGTCAGGCAAATCTGCCATTGAGGCCACCTTAGCTCGCGGCGGAGACCGCCTCCTCGACCCGGTCGTCTCCCCAGAAGACCTCGCCGTTGACGACCAGCGAGGGGACGCCGCTGACGCCCAGCTCAGCGGCTCGATCGGTCGCCTCGCGCAGGGCGCTCTTAACGTGTTCGGTCGCCACTGCTTTAAGTAGTGCGTTGGGATGCAGCTCGCAGCCGGCCGCGGCGATCAGCACGTTGTCGGGCTCGCTGAGGTCGCGCCCGGCGGCGAAGGCCTGGCGGAAGGCGGCCAAGGCGAAGGAGACCGTGCGCCCCGTCTGCTTGGCGAAGGTCGCGGCGCGCATCGCCATCAGCATGTTGCCCGGCCAGGGCTCCGGCCAGGCAAGCGGCGGCAGCCCGTACTCGGCGGCACGGCGTTCCACCTCGGCCATTCCCGCTCCTCGCTCCGGGCCGTTGCCCCAGGAGTCGCGCTCGAAGTGCTGGAACAGCCCGCCGAGCAGCACCGGCTGCCACTCCGGCTGCGCCAGGCCGGCCTCCGTGAAGACCCCGCTGATCCGCTCCGCGGTCAGGTACGCGTAGGGGGAGCCGAGGTCGAAGTAGAAGGTCGCGCGGGGGGAGGGAGCAGCCATGGCAAGACCTTATGCGCAGATGCACCGACCGCTGCGTGAGGAGTCTCATGGTAATTTCAATGCTCATGAAGAAGCGCATGAAAATCAGCAAGGGCGGCCAGGTCTCGATCCCGGCACCGATTCGCAAGCGCTGGGGGACGACGACCGTGACGCTCGAGGACCGCGGCGAGGAGATCGTCCTCAAGCCCGCTCCCGACGACCCGATCGAGGCCGCCGCCGGGGCGTTCGCGGGCGAAGGCCGCGGGGTGGGGCTGGAGACGATCCGTCGCGAAGAGCGCGAAGCGGAACTCGAAGCCGAAGAACGCAAGTTCGGCCTGTGAGAACGCTGCTGGACGCCAACGCGCTAGTGGCGGTGATCCTTGGGCAGTCCGCTATGGGGCTTGTGCGAGGCCTGCTCCGCGAGGGCAATGCTGCGATGGCGGCACCGAACGTCGTCGAGGTCTACGACATTGCTTCCCGGCGTGAAGGTCTCCCTGCCGGAAGAGTGGCCGAGTTCGTGGAGCCGCTATTCGAGGGCACGATCGAGCAAGTCTCCGTCGACGCGAGCCTTGCTCGCCGCGCCGCCGAAATCCGAATTGAGCACTATCACCGCAAGACTCGGCCGCTTTCGCTTGCCGACGTGGTCCTGCTGGCCGCGGCCGGGCCGGCGGACAGGATCGCCACCTCAGACTCCGACGTGCTCGCCATAGCCGCCAAGCTCGGCATCGAGACGATCGAGCTGCCGCCTAGCTCAGGCTGACCCGGCCGCTCGCCCGCTCAGGCGTGGATCGCCCACCCGTCGACGGCCCGGGCGGCGTCGAGGATCGCCTCGGAAATCGTCGGGTGGGGATGGACGATCTGGGCCAGCTCTTGGTAGCCGCCCTCGAGCGCCATCGCCGCAACCAGCTCGGCGATCATGTCGCAGGCACGATTGCCGACGATGTGGGCGCCGAGCAGCTCGCCGTACTTGGAGTCGACGACGAGCTTGACCAGGCCGTCTTTGTCGTCGTAGACGGTTGCGCCGCCGACGCCGCCGAGCTTCTGCTTGCCGACCTTGATCTCGTGGCCCGCCTCCTTGGCCGCCGCCTCGGTAAGTCCGACGCTTGCCACCTGCGGGTGGCAGAAGGTCGCGCCGGCGACGAGGTTCTGATCGACCGGGTGGGCCGACTCGCCCGCGGCGTGCTCGACCGCGACGACGCCCTCCTCGGAGGCCTTGTGCGCCAGCGCCTTGGCGTTGACCAGGTCGCCGATCGCGTAGACCGTGGAATTCGAAGTGCGGTTGTACTCATCGACTTTGACCTTGCCGTTCTCGGTGAGCTCGACCCCGGCGCCCTCGAGTCCAAGCCCGTCCACATCAGGCGCGCGGCCGCCGGCGATGCAGAGGTAGTCGACCTCGATCGACCCCTCGCCGTAGCTGAGCTTGACCGAGCTGTCGCCCGCCTCGACGTTGGAAACCGGAGTGCCGGTCGAAATCGTCACGTTTTGCTTCTTGAAGGCACGCTCGACCACGCGGGCCATGTCCTTGTCCTCGGCGGGGAGGATCTGGTCGAGCATCTCGATCAGCACGACCTCAGTGCCGAAGCGCCCGTAGGCGGAAGCGATCTCACAGCCCGAGGCGCCGGCGCCGGCGACGGCGATCTTGCGCGGCTGCTCGGGCAGCGACCAGGCGCCCCAGGTGTCGACAACGCGCCCGCCGAACTCGACCCCGGGAATCGGTAGCGCGACCGAGCCGGTGGCCAAGACGACCGTGCTCGCCTCGTAGACCTCGTCGCCAACCTTGACGTTCCCCTCCGGCGTCAGCGAGCCCTCGCCCTCGATCAGGGCGATCTTGTTCTTGTCCCAGAGCATCTTGACCCCGCTGGAGAGCGACTCGGAGACCGAGGCACGGCGCTTGCCGAGTGCCTCCCAGTCGATCGAGACCTCCTTTGCGACGACGCCGAGCTCGGCGCCCCCGCGCGCCTGCTCGTAGATCTCTGCCGTCCGCAGCACGGTCTTGGCCGGAATGCAGGCGTAGTTGAGACAGCGGCCGCCGGGCTTGTCACGCTCGACCACGGCGGTCTTCTTGCCCAGCTGGGCGGCACGGATCGCGGCGACATAGCCGCCCGGACCCCCGCCGATGACGATCACGTCGAAGGAATCTGCCATTCCGCCTGAGCCTATAGAACCGGCTTACTCGCGCGTGGGCATCTGGATTCGCGCCATCGCCTTCACCATCAGCCAGAAGAAGGTGCCGGCGGCGGCGAGCAGGGCGAGCGTGGCGAGGACCTGGCCGACCGTCGCCGCCTGCAAGGCCAGCCCGTAGACGGCGCTGAAGATGAGGAAGACGAGAATCAGCTGGAAGCCGAGCACCGCCCAGTAGCGGGAGCGCCACATGCCCCAAGCCATCATGCCCATCAGCAGGGCCGGAGCCAGCACCTGGAGAAAGCGCGGTTTCTCGCCGTCGACCTCGGCGCCGGCGAGGTAGCTGACCATGATCGAGATCGCGATCAGGGCTGAGATCACCGCGCCGACCGTGACGACCAGCGGCCGCTCGCCCTCGCTCAGCGGGTCGAGCGCTTCGCGGGCTTCCTGGTTTCGCTCCTCTGCCCGGGCGTAGCCTTTCTCCATGCGCTCCCGCGGAGTCGGCGAGGCGCCGCGCTGCTTGCGCTTGCGGGGATGGTCGGAAGCCATGTCAGAAACCCTTACGCACCGGGGGCGGCCTCCCCGATCGAGGCAAAGGCCCCGCGCAGTTCTTCGGCGATTGCGGAGGGATCGGTCGCGTCGCGAATCGCCCGCACGACGCAGAGCCGCCGCGCCCCGGCCTCAACTACCTGCGCGGCGTTGCCGGTGTCGATCCCGCCGATCGCGAAGAAGGGGTGGGGGGCAGCGGCGGCGGCGTGCGAGATCAGCCCGAGTCCCACCGCGGGCCTTCCCTCCTTCGTCGGCGTCTCCCAGATCGGGCCAACGCTGATGTAGTCCGCAGGCGCCTCGGTAGAGGCGGCGATCTGCTCCTCCGAGTGGGTGGAGAGGCCGACGATCGCCTCGGGCCCTACCGCCGCTCGTACCTCCTCAACGCCGAGGTCCTCCTGCCCGACGTGGACTCCGTCGGCGTCGCAGGCCCGCGCCAGGTCGGGATCGTCGTTGACGATGAAGAGGGCGCTGTAGGTGTCGCAGAGGCGGCGGAAGGTCTGTGCCGCGCGCTCGATCTCGCGCCGCGGCAGCGACTTCTCGCGCAGCTGGACGATGTCGACGCCGCCGCGCAACGCCGCGCTCAGCAGCTGCTCGGGATCCTCGCCGCGCGGCCGCGCCTCACAGCAGAAGTAAAGCCGCGCCGTACGCAGCCGCTCGCGACGCAGCGGTCCCTCGCCCTCGGGTGGTGCCAGGCTCACCAGCCCATTATCGCGGGGACGTGTCTGAGCTAACCCTGGGGTATGCCCGGGGTTAGCTCAGACACGTCACTTGTCGAGGAGTGCGGACGGGTAGCATCGGAGCGGTACGGGAGCCCACGAGGCTGAGAGGGTGGCAGCGAGGCCACCGACCGTCTGGACCTGATCCGGGTAATGCCGGCGGAGGCAAGCTTTGAGCGATAGAGGCAGCTATGACGCGGTAATCGTCGGAGGCGGAGTGATCGGCCTCTGCTGCGCCTGGCGGCTTGCCCGGCGCGGCGCCAGCGTCGTCGTCCTCGACCGCGCCGAGCCACCGGCGGGCGCGACCCGCGTCGCCGCGGGCATGCTGGCGCCGATCGGCGAGCTTGCTTTCGGCGAGCCGGAGCTGTTGCGGATGACGGTTGCCGCCGCCGAGCGCTACCCCGACTTCGTCGCCGAGCTCGAGGCCGCGAGCGAGCTCAGCACGGGCTACGCCCGCCACGGTGCCCTCCACATCGCGCTCGACCGCGACGAGGCCGCTGAGCTGCGCCGTGTCCACGACCTGCAGCGCTCACTCGGCCTCGGCGCCGAGTGGTTGCCGCCGCGGCGCTGCCGCGAGCTCGAGCCCGGCCTGACCCCCTCCTTCAACGGCGGTGTTCACGCCCCGGACGAGGCGGCGATCGATCCCCGCCGGATGACCGCCGCGCTGCTTGCGGTTCTGGCGGCCGAAAGCGTGGAGGTGCGCGCTAACGCCGATGTCGTCGCGCCCCTACTCGACGGCGAGCGGATCGTCGGGGTGGAGACCGGCGCGGACGAGGAGGTCCGAGCCGGCACCGTGGTCCTTGCCAGTGGCGCCTGGTCGGGGGCGGAGGGATGGTTGCCGGAGAGCGCCCGTCCGCCGGTGCGCCCTGTCAAAGGCCAGATCCTCGAGCTGCGCTCGCCTGATGGCGAGGCGCCTTGCGAGCGCATCGTTGCCTCCGAGCGGGTCTACCTCGTGCCGCGGCCCGACGGCCGCCTGATCGTCGGCGCGACGACCGAGGAGCGCGGCTTCGACGCCACCGTCACGGCCGGTGGTGTCCACGAGCTGCTGCGCGAGGCCTACCGCCTGCTGCCCGAGGTCGCCGAGATGGAGCTGGTCGAGCTGGCGGCCGGGTTGCGCCCTGGGACCCCCGACAACCTGCCGCTGATCGGCCCCGGCGCGCTCGAGGGTCTCGTCCTCGCCTGCGGCCACTACCGCAATGGCATCCTGCTGGCGCCACTGACCGCCGAAGCGGTCGCCGCCGTCACCTCAGGCGAATCGCTACCCGAGTCCCTCGCCGCCGCCGAGCCGCTGACTTCGCGTTTTGTTTCGCATAAGGCAGCAAAACGCGAAATCAGCGTTGGGAGGGTGGAGCCGTGAGGATCGAGGTGAATGGGGTGGCGCATGAGCTTGCTGGGGGGGCGACGCTTGCTGAGGCGGCTGCTGCCGTAGCCGCCGAGGCGACTCGCGGCGTCGCGGTCGCACTCGACGGCGAGGTCGTTCCTCGTAGCGAGTGGGCGCAGACGCCGCTTGCCGAGGGGAGCAAGGTCGAGGTGCTGGCCGCGATCCAGGGTGGCGCCGAAGGTTGGGAGCTGGGCGGCCGGGCATGGACCTCGCGGCTAATCGCTGGCACCGGGGGCTTCCGCTCGCTCGAGCAGATGGAGCAGGCGCTCGAGGCCTCTGGCGCCGAGATCGTCACCGTCGCCCTGCGTCGCATCGACCCCGATGCCGAGGGCTCTGTGCTCGATGTGCTGGACAAGCTCGGCCTCGTCGCACTTCCCAACACAGCCGGTTGCTACACCGCTCGCGACGCCGTCAACACCGCCCGACTTGCCCGCGAGGCTTTCGAAACCGACTGGATCAAGCTCGAGGTGATCGGCGACGACCGCACTCTCTTCCCGGACGCCGTGGAGCTGCTCGACGCGGCTGAGACCCTCGTCGGCGAGGGCTTCACCGTCCTCCCCTACACCAACGACGACCCGATCCTCGCCCGCCGCCTCGAGGAGGCCGGCTGCGCGGCGGTGATGCCGCTCGGCTCCCCGATCGGCTCCGGCTCCGGCATCCGCAACCCGTACAACATCGCGATCATCGCCGAGCGGGCAAGTGTCCCGGTCGTGCTCGACGCCGGCATTGGCACGGCGTCCGATGCGGCCCTGGCGATGGAGCTCGGCTGCGACGCGGTGATGGCGGCAAGCTCGATCTTCGGCGCCGCCGACCCGGTGGCGATGGCCACCGCCCTGCGGCTTGGAGTCGAGGCTGGCCACGCCGCACGCGGCGCCGGTCGCATCCCACGCCGCACCCACGCTGAGGCCTCCACTCCCGAGCAGGGCCTGCCCGAACTTTCCTGACCGCAGCCCCCGCTCCCCGGCGCCCGATTACCATTGATCGCCGAGCCCCTGTAGCTCAGCTGGTTAGAGCGGCGGCCTTTTAAGCCGCGCGGCGCCGGTTCGAATCCGGTCGGGGGCACTCTGCTTCGCAGTGGGTAGGAGGAAGCAAATGGCAAAGGGAGCGAAGCGCGATCGAGACCTGCTCTGCTCGCCCTGCGACCTCGAGGAGCAGGATGAGCTCCGTCTCGACCGGATCAAAGCCGAGATCGACCGCGGCTTCGACGCTTTGCGCGATGTCGATGACGGCGTCACGATCTTCGGCTCGGCACGCATCGCCGAAGACCACCCCTGGTACGAGCTCTGCCGCGAGACCGCCGCTTGCCTCACCCGCAATGGCTTCACCGTGATCACCGGCGGCGGCCCCGGCCTGATGGAGGCGGCCAACCGCGGCGCCGCCGAGGCCGGCGGCCTCTCGATCGGCCTCAATATCCAACTGCCGCACGAGCAGCGGATGAACCCCTACGTAAATCGCGCGGTTGAATTCCACTACTTCTTCGCCCGCAAGCTGATGTTCGTCCGCTACGCCCGGGCCTTCGTCATCTTCCCCGGTGGCTACGGCACCCTCGACGAGCTCTTCGAGAGCCTCACCCTGATCCAGACCCACCGCATCGAGCTCTTCCCCACCATCCTCGTCGACTCAAAACACTGGGAACCCCTGCTCGACTGGATCGACGAAAGCCTCGACGACACCGCCCTAATCGCACCCCCCGACATGGAGCTCCTGGTAACCGCCGACTCCGTCGAGGAAATCTGTGGCTACGTGCAGAAGGCCACCGAGCGCCAGAAGCAGCGGCGCAGCTCCGCCGTGTAAGAAGCCATCTCGCTAGTGCCGGAAGTGGCGGTGCTTGGTGAAGACCATCGTCACTCCGGCGGCCTCGCAGGCCTCGATCACCTCGGCGTCGCGCTTGGAGCCGCCGGGCTGGATGACGGCGTTGGAGCCGGCCTGGATGGCGAGCTCGGGGCCGTCGGCGAAGGGGAAGAATGCGTCGGAAGCGACGGCCGAGTTGGTGAGCAGGGCGTCGGCGTCCTGGCCGCGGGCGTCGCGGCACTTCTCGACCGCGAGACGGACCGAGTCGACGCGGCTCATCTGACCGGCGCCGATGCCGAGGGTGGCGCCGTCCTTGGCGATCACGATCGCGTTGGAGCGGACGTGGCGGACGACGGTCCAGGCGAAGCACATATCCGCCCACTGCTGCTCACTCGGCTCGGCTTTCGTCACCACCTCCATCAGCTCGCGCGGCTCGGGGTCGCCGTCGCGGTCCTGGATCAGCAGTCCGCCGAGGACGCGTTTGACGTCGCGTTCGCCGGGGTCGCGCTGGCGGCGCTCCTCCTCACAGAGGATCCGGATCGCCTCCTTCTGCTGCAGGACGGCAAGGGCGCCGTGCTCGTAGTCGGGCGCGATCAGCACCTCGACGAAGTTCTTGTGCAGCTCCTCGGCGAGCGCTTCTGAGACCGGCCGGTTGAAGGCGATCACGCCGCCGAAGGCGGACATCGGGTCGCAGGCCAGCGCCTTCGCGTAGGCCTCGGCCGCGTCGGCGCCGATCGCCACCCCACACGGGTTGTTGTGCTTGACGATCGTGCAGGCCGGCTGCTCGAAGTCCTCGACCAGGCGCCGGGCCGAGTCGAGGTCGAGCACGTTGTTGAAGGAGAGGGCGCGGCCGTGCAGCTTCGCGACGCGCGAGAGGACGTGGCTGCGCACGCCCGCTTCGGAGTAGAGCGCCGCCCGCTGGTGCGGGTTCTCGCCGTAGGCGAGGTCGAGCACCTTCTCGTAGGCGACGGCGAGATGCTCGGGGAAGTCCTCGTACTCGGTCGAGAACCAGCGGCTGATCGCCGCGTCGTAGCGGGCCGTCTGGGCGAAGGCCTCGTTGGCGAGCCAGTGACGGGTGGTGGCGGAGACCTCGCCCCCCGACTCCTCCAGCTCGGCCAGCACCGCGTCGTAGGACTCGGGCTTGACCACCACGGCGACGCCGGCATGGTTCTTGGCGGCGGCGCGGATCATCGTCGGCCCACCGATATCGATGCTCTCGACCGCGACGGCGGGCTCCACGTCCTGGGCGGCGATTGTCTCCTCGAAGGGATAGAGATTGACGCAGACCAGGTCGATCGGCTCGATCGCCTCGCGTTCCAGCGTCGCCATGTGCTCGGGGTCGTCGCGCCGTGCCAGCAGGGCCGCGTGCAGTCGCGGATGCAGCGTCTTGACCCTGCCGCCGAGGATCTCTTCCTGGCCGGTGAACTCGGAGACGTCGCTGACCTCGAGCCCGGCCTCGCGCAGGGCCGCGGCCGTCCCACCGGTGGAGAGGATCTCGACCCCGAGCTCGGCGAGACCGCGGGCGAAGTCAGCGACGCCGGTCTTGTCGGAGACCGAGACGAGCGCCCGGCGCACCTTGATCGCTCCGTCGTCGACGGCCTCGGATCGGGTATCTGCGGGAGCCTCACTCATCGATTACGACCAGCCGCGGGTCGTCGGCATCGATCCTAACCCTGCCCGTCGCGATCATGCGGATCGCCTCGGGGTAGAGCTCGTGCTCGGTCGCGTGGATCGCCAGCTCGAGCTCCTTGCGGTCGCGGCTCGCCGGCACCCGCACCTCGCGCTGGACGATTACAGGCCCGGTGTCGATGCCCTCGTCGACGAAGTGCACGGTGACGCCGGTGACCTCGGCGCCTGCATCAAGCGCCTGGCCGATCGCGTCAAGCCCGGGATGGTCGGGCAGCAGGGCAGGGTGGACGTTGACGATGCGATGGCGGAAGCGGGCGACGAAGGTCTCGCTGAGGAGCTGCATATAACCCGCGAGCGCGATCAGGTCCGCGCCGCGCTCCTCGACCCAGTCGCCCATCGCCGTGTCGCGCGCCTCGCGGTCGGCGAAGTCCTCAGCGGGGAAGACAGCGGCAGGGATACGCGCAGCGCGCGCCCGTTCGAGCGCCGGCGCTTTCGGTTTGTCGGAGCCGACGCCGACGACCTCGATCCCCTCGCGCATGTGCACCCGATCGAGAATTGCCTGCAGGTTGGACCCGGTCCCGGAGGCAAGCACGACGAGCTTGAACGGATCAGCCACGCCGGCATCTTCGCGTAGTCTCGCCGCGTGACGTTTCTCGAGCGCCTTGGGGTCGAGTTCCCCGTCGTCCAGGCCGGGATGGGCGGCGGTTTGAGCCGACATGAGCTCGCCGCGGCGGTCTCTGAGGCCGGTGGGCTGGGGACGATCGCGGTCAACGGCGCCGCCGCGATCGCACGTGAGCTCGCGGCAGCGCGAGCGCTGACCGGCAAGCCGCTGGCCGTCAACGTCCTCCTCCCGTTCGCCCGGCGCGACTGGTTCGCGGCAGCCGCGAAGGCCGACGTCGTCGTCACCTTCTGGGGTATCCCGAAGCGGCGCGCGGCCGGTGTCTGGGTCCACCAATGCGGCTCGGTCGATGAGGCACTCGCCGCCCACTCGGCGGGCGCCGACGCGGTGATCGTCCAAGGTGTCGAGGCCGGGGGACATGTGCGGGGAACGGTCCCATCGCTCGAGCTGCTCGACCGAATCCGCGCGGCCGTGCCTGGCGAGTATCCGCTGCTGGTTGCGGGCGGCATCGCCGACGGCGGAGACGTCCGACGCGCCCTCGAGGCGGGGGCGAGCGCAGCCGTCGCCGGCACGCGTTTCCTGCTCGCGGAGGAGAGCCGGGCGCATCCGGAGTACCGGCGCCGCCTGCTCGCGGCCAAGGAGACGATCCTCACCGAGCTCTTTGGCGCCGGCTGGCCAGCGCCGCACCGTGTTATCGCCAACGCTGCCACCGAGCATTGGCTGGGTGGGGATCCACGCGGACCGGCACTAAGCCGGGCCTTGAACCGGCTCACTGCACCGACCGCCCGCTACATGCCGTCCCGGTTTCAAGTCCGCCTCGCCCGCGCCCAGCGCCCCGGCAGTCGCCTGCTCTCGCCGCAGGGTCCCACCGACGACGGCCCCGACAACCTGCTCGACGCGGGCCCGCTCTATGCGGGGGAGACAGTCGCCCGAATTGCCGACGTCCAACCGGCAGCAACGATCGTCCGCACCCTCACCCCTTAGCGGTCGCACTTTCCGCCGCTCTGCGGCAAGAAGTGCGACATCTCGAGCCGAGCTGCGATTTTCCGACGTTGGAGTCGCACTTTCCTCCGTTATGCGGCGGGAAGTGCGACACCGGTGCGGCTACGAGGCGGGGACGACGGCAACGTCCTCGAGCGCAAACTTGCCGTTCGCCTCTTCGGGATCGCCCAGCGGATAGTGGCCGCTGAAGCAAGCGTCGCAGTGATCCTCGGGCGCGGTGCCGATGGCCTCGTAGACGCCCTCGAGCGAGAGGTAGGCGAGCGAGTCGGCGTCGAGCTCGTCGGCGATCTCCTGCACGCTGCGCTTGTGGGCGATCATCTCCTCGCGGGTCGACATGTCGACGCCGTAGTGACAGGGGTTGCGGATCGGCGGTGCGGAGATCCGCAGGTGCACCTCGCGGGCGCCGGCGTCGCGCAGCATGCCGACGATCTGGCGGGTGGTGTTGCCGCGGACGATCGAGTCGTCGACGACGACGATGCGCTGGCCGGAGACGATCTCGGGCAGCGGGTTGAACTTGAGCCGCAGACCGTGCTTGCGCAGCTCCTGGCCGGGCTGGATGAAGGTCCGCGCCACGTAGCGGTTCTTGATCAGGCCGTCGTCGCGCGGCAGCCCCGAGGCGCGGGCGAAACCCGCCGCGGCAGGGTTACCCGAGTCCGGCACCGAGATCACCAGGTCGGCATCGACGGGCGCCTGGCGCCAGAGGATCTCGCCCATCCGCCCGCGCACCTGCTGCAGCACTTTGCCCTCGAGCCGGCTGTCGGGCCGGGAGAAGTAGATGTGCTCGAAGACGCACATCGCCGGCCGCTCGGCCTTGACCACCTGGCGCGTCTCCAGGCCCCGCTCAGTCAGCGAGACCATCTCGCCGGGATGCACTTCGCGCATCAGCTCGGCGCCGATGATGTCGAAGGCGCAGCTCTCCGAAGCGACGACGAAGCGGTCGTCGAGGCGTCCCAACGAGAGCGGCCGCACGCCGTGCGGGTCGCGGAAGGCGACGATCGCGCGCTTGGTCATCACCACGGTCGAGTAGGCGCCCTCCATTCGCGGCATCACCTCGGTGACCGCGTCCTCGATCAGCTTGCCCTCGTGGGAGGAGAGCAGCGCCGCGATGATCTCCGAGTCCGAGGTGCCGCGGAAAGCGATGCCGCGCTCCTTCAGCTCTCCCCAGAGCTCCACTGCGTTGGTCAGGTTGCCGTTGTGGGCGAGCGCCAGCTCACGGCCGTCGTCGCGCCAGACCGGCTGCGCGTTCTCCCAGGAGCCGCCGCCCGTGGTCGAGTAGCGAGTGTGCCCGATCGCCATGTCCCCCTCCAGCGCCCGCAGCTTCTCCTCGTCGAAAACCTGGGAGACGAGCCCGGAGTCGCGTAGCGTGGTGATGTGGCCGCCCTCGCAGGTGGCGATCCCGGCCGACTCCTGGCCGCGATGCTGCAGTGCGTAGAGGCTGAAGTAGGCCAGCCGAGCAACGTCGTGCCCGGGTGCGTATACGCCAAACACCCCGCATTCCTCGCGCGGGCTGTCGGGATCGGTGAGAACCCGCTCAGTCAAGGGAAAGGCGCGTTTTCCTCGCGTGTAGAAGGACGAGACGCGCAGGCGGACTGCCTACCCGCGGAGGGTAGCAACGGTGGGGGACCGCACACCGGCCCCGCCCGGTGGGCTACCGCCGCTCCTGTCCGGGCAGTTTGACCGTCAGCACTTTGGCCGAGACGCGCCCCGCGAGGTCGATTGTGCTGGCGGTGAGCTGCGCCTTCAGCGCCTTGCTCGACGGTGTTCGGCTCAGCCGGCGCTTCACCGACTTGGGCAGCTTGACGTTGAAGCGGGCGACCTCACCCGGCGTAACAGTTTGGGTGCCGCCGCTGAGGCCGACCACCAGGCCGGTCAGTTTGCCGCCCGGATTCGCCTTCGAGCCCTGAGCACCACCGCCTTTCGGTTTCAGCTTCCAGCCGACCTGGCCGAAAACGTGGACCGAGCTAGTCGAGCTGGCGCTGACCAAGACGAGGACCGAACGCTTGAGCACGATCGGGAAGGCGTCGAGGGTCACCGTGGGGCACGGTCCCTGGTGGGCGGCGCTCTGCGGGCATTTGTCCTGGCTCTCGTCGCCGTAGCCGTCGCCGTCAGAGTCAGGCTCGATCACGGCGATCATCGGGACGCGCGTTTGGACGCCGGCGGCGAAGAGATGGGTGGAACCGACGCCGACGCTGCCGGGGAAGGACCAGGTGTGGTCCGCGTTGCTGGCCGTTGCGCAAAAGAGTGGGCTATCGGCGGTGATAGCGACCGGGCCGAACCGGTCCCCCTTTTGGACCGGGATCCGAGTCGAGAAGACGTTCGGGCCGGGACCAATGTTCTCCTCGCTGCTCTCGCCGATCACCTGGAACGTGCCTCCCTGGCCGGTTGGCCGGAAGGCTGCCATGACCTCCGGGACCGGCGTCGGATAGGCGGAGTTGACCTTCCACTGCGTGACGACGCCCGCGGCTGGTGCCGACAATGGCAGCGGGCCTTCCGAGGCGCGTGCCTCCGGGACGAGGCTGTATGGGCCGGTGGCGGTGTCGCCGGCGCATTCATCGCCGACTTCAGTCGCCGCCGTTGCCGCCGGCGTGGCGACCAGAGCTAGTGCCAAAGCCATCCCCACAACGGCAACTGTCCGCAGCAATCGCATGCTTCCTCCAGTTCGACGACGACCGGGCGAAGGTTAGACGGCTAACGCGACGCTCATGCGTTTTCGAGCAGCCGGTCTAACGCCTCGCGGCGGCGGAAGATCGAGCCACGCGGTGCCTTGCCACGCTCGGTCTATAGTCGCGCCCGATGTATGAGCGGGGACATAGAGGTGCCGTAGCGCTCGCCTGCGCCGGCGCCTTCCTCGTCTTCCTCGACACCACGATCGTCAACATCGCCTTCCCGGACATCTCGGCGTCCTTCGCCGGGTCGGGCCGCGATGCGCTCTCCTGGGTCCTCGACGGCTACTTCGTCGTCCTCGCCGCGCTGCTTGTGCCGGCCGGCGGCCTCGCCGACCGCTTCGGCCATAAGCGCATTTTCCTGCTCGGCACTGCCGGCTTCACCGCCACCAGCCTGCTCTGCGCGCTGGCTCCCTCGCTGAGCCTGCTGATCACCTTCCGCGTCCTACAGGGGGTCGCGGCCGCGCTGATCGTCCCTACTTCCCTGGCGATCGTCCTCGATGCCTTCCCCACCGAGCGGCGCTCTGCCGGGGTCGGGCTACTGGGGAGCGGCCGCAGCCGCGGCGGCGGCGATCGGCCCAAGCATGGGCGGCGCCCTGGTCGAGGTCGCCGACTGGCGCCTCGTCTTCCTCGTCAACCTGCCCCTCGGCGTGGCAATCGTGCTGCTCGGGCGAAGCCGCCTCATGGAGCGCCCCGAGCTCGACAGCAGCCTGCCGGACTTGCCCGGCGCGGCGATGCTGGCGCTCGGCCTGGCGCTGATCACGCTCGGGATCGTCGAGGGCGATGATTGGGGCTGGAGCGCCCCCGCGACCCTCAGCGCTTTCGCCGCCGCCGCGGCACTGCTCGCCGGCGTGGCCTGGCGAAGCACCCGCCATCCGCGGCCGATCGTCGAGCCGGCGCTGCTGGCCGATCGCTCGGCGCGCGTCGGCAACCTCGGCACGATGCTCTTCGCCGCCGCCTTCTTCTCGCTGATTCTCGGCAACGTCCTCTTCCTCACCACAATCTGGGGCTACACCGTCCTGCAGGCGGGGCTGGCGGCGCTGCCGGGCCCGGCGATGACGACGATCGTCGCCGGGCCGGCCGGGCGCCTCGCCGATCGCTTCGGTCACCGCGCCGTGATCGTTCCCGGCACCGTCGTCTTCGCTGCCGGCACGATGGTCCTGCGCTCGGCCGGCGCCGATCCCGACTGGCTCGGTCTCTGGCTGCCGGGCGCTGTCCTCACCGGCATCGGCATCGGCCTCGCCTTCCCGGCGCTCGGTTCGGCCGCCGTGCGCGACGTCCCCGCCGACCGCTTCGCCACCGCCAGCGCCGTCAACGCGGCCTTCCGCCAAGTCGGCGCTGTGCTCGGCACGGCGGTCCTGATCGCGATCGTCGGCGATCCGGTCTCGCTCGCCGAGGGCCTCTCAGTCTCCGACGGCGCCTACCTCTTCGCCGCGGTTGCTTCCGTGGTGGCCGGTGCAGCGACGCTAACCCTGAGGCCAGTCCCCAGCACCGTTCAAACGGTGCAACGCTCTGTGCCCCTAGGCGGGGGTCAAAGCGTTGCACCCGAGGCTAATCGGTAGTCCCCAGGCGCTCGCCGCTCTCGGCGTCGAAGAGGTGCAGCTTCGAGGTGTCGGCCCAGAGCTTGGCGCTGTCGCGGCGCTTGATCCTGCTCGCCGGGTCGAGCCGGGCGACGATCTGCTCCTGGCCCTCGCGCACCTCGGGCACGCCGGTCTCCTCAAGCCGTTCCTCGACCAGTTCGGCAAGTTGGTCGGACTCGACCGCGCCGGACTCGACGTGGAAGTAGGCGTAGAGATCGGAGCCGAGTGACTCGACCAGGTCGATCTCCGCCTCGAAGACGACGCCACGCTCGTCGCGCAGATCACCGACCATCTCCGCGTCCTCAAAGCTCTCTGGCCGCAACCCGGCAATGACCTGGCCCTCGCGGCCGTCACCCACGCCCTCCGGCGCGTCGGCCTCGCCGATCGGCAGCTTCACCTTGCCGCCGCTCACTTCGGCCGGCATGAAGTTCATCGCCGGCGAGCCGATGAAGCCGGCGACGAAGAGGTTGACCGGCTGCTCGTACAGTTCGGCCGGGGTGCCGACTTGCTGCAGGGCACCGGCTCGCATCACCGCCACCCGATCGCCGAGCGTCATCGCCTCGGTCTGGTCGTGGGTGACGTAGACGGTCGTTGTCTCCAGCCGCGACTGCAGCCTCGCCACCTCGGTGCGCATCTGCACGCGCAGCTTCGCGTCCAGGTTGGAGAGCGGCTCGTCCATCAGGAAGGCCCGCGGGTCGCGGACGATCGCCCTCCCCATCGCCACCCGCTGGCGCTGGCCGCCGGAGAGGTTGGCGGGGCGGCGGTCGAGGTGCTGGCTCAGGTCGAGTGTCTTCGCCGCCTCCTCGACTTTGCTATCGATCTCGTTTTTGTCGACCCCGGCCAGCTTCAGCGCGAAGCCCATGTTCTCGCGCACCGTCATGTGCGGATAGAGGGCGTAGTTCTGGAAGACCATGGCGATATCGCGCTCCTTCGGGGCACGATCGTTGACCACCTCGCCGCCGATCTTCACCTCGCCGCTGGAAATGTCCTCGAGCCCGGCGATCATCCGCAGCGCGGTCGACTTCCCGCATCCCGACGGCCCGACGAGGATCATGAACTCGCCGTCGCCCACTTCCAGGCTCATGTCCTTGACAGCTTCCTGGCCGTCGGCGAAGACCTTGGTCACTCCATCGAGGGTTATCTCAGACATCGGTGTGCCGGCCGAGCTGTCAATTGCATCCCTCCTTCTCCGCCCCTCGCAAGGTGCGAGGGGCGCATCGCTAGAGATGCCCGAATCGGGTGATGCTTAAACGGCGGTCAGGCGACTAGGCCTGGCCTCTCAGCCTGGCTTTGAGGATGTCTGTCGTGACGCGTCCGACTAGATCTGTGGCCGTCACTGTGACCTTCAGCTGAAGTGTCCTTTTCGCGTCGAGTTTCGCGAGCTTAGCCTTCAGCCCGCCGGGGAATTTGAGAGTGAAGCGACTGATCTTCCCCGGTGAGACGGTTTGGGTCCCACCGTTCAGCTTTGCTTTTTTCCCTTTGCCGAGGTTGACTGTGCCGGCAGTTGCCACAGGCGCAGCGGAACTGGTTGTGACGAGGATGACGACCGATCCCTTCCTCTTGATCGCAGAGGATGCATCGATCGCGACCGTGGGACAATCCCCCTGAGCGGAAGCGCTTTGCGGGCATTTGTCCTGCGTCTCATCGCCAAAGCCATCGCTGTCGGCATCCGCCTCAACTACGGCAGTGATCGGAACCTGAGTGTTGGCGTGTTCTCCGAGTCCGGTGACGCTTGAGCCGACGCTCGGGTCGCCCGCTAGGGCATCCGCTCGATCGCCCGCACCAGCCGGTTCGCAGAACAGCGTGATCGGTTCGGTGGTCCCTCCAGATGTCGCAATCCCGTATGTGCCAAGGCGGTCGCCGGCCTGAACCGGAACTCTCGTCGAA
>JBKPOV010000076.1:0-7471 GCA_046733315.1 Actinomycetota bacterium | reverse complement strand
ACGTCGGCCAGGCGACCTTCCCGACCTCGGTCTTCGTCTGCAAGCCGTTCGGCAAAGTCGTCATCTGCGGTGCCACCTCGGGCTTCCAACTCGACTTCGACGTGCGCTACCTGTGGATGCGCCAGAAGCAGATCATCGGTTCGCACTTCGCCAACGCCTACCAGTGCATGCGCGCCAACGAGCTGATGGCCGCCGGCAAGATCCGGCCGGTGGTCTGGCGCACGATGCCGTTCGAGGCCGTGCCGGAAGCCCACCAACTGATGTATGAAAACGAGCACCTGGGCAAGATCTCGATCCGGGTCGGGGCGGAGTCCGAGGACGAGGGCCGGCTGGAGCCCGGTCCCGGCGCGATTGGGGTGGCGTGATGCTGGGAGCAACGGTGGACGCCAGCGCGGTCGCGAGCCTCGACGTCGAGCCCGGCGAGCTGCCGGCGACGATGCCCGCCTGGGTGATCCGCCAGGAGCGCGAGGGCCAGCCCCGGGACGCCTTCCAGCTCGAGCAGATCGAGGTGCCCGAGCCGGGCGCCTTCGAGGTGATCGTGCGGGTGATGGGGGCGGGGGTCAACTTCAACGGCGTCTGGGCGGCGCTCGGGCTGCCGGTCTCGGTCTTCGGCTACGGCGATCACCCCGAGTACGGCCACCACATCGGCGGCTCCGACGCCTCGGGGATCGTCTGGAAAGTGGGGGAGGGCGTTACCCGTTGGAAGCCGGGCGACGAGGTCGTGGTCAACACCGGCCAGTACTCCTACGAGGACTACGAGACGCATGGCCTCGATCCGACCGCGACCCCATCCGGCAGGGCCTGGGGCTATGAGACGACCTGGGGCTCCTTCGCCCAGTTCTGCAAGGTCCAGGCGCAGCAGTTGCTGCCACGGCCGCAGAACCTCAGCTGGGTCGAGGCGGCTTCCTACGGCCTCTCCTACTTCACCGCCTACCGGATGTTGATCGAAAAATGCGGCCTGCAGGCGGGTCACAGGGTGCTCGTCTGGGGCGGCGCAGGCGGGCTCGGCGTCTTCGCGATCCAGCTCTGCGCCGCCGCCGGCGCCGATGCGGTCGCCGTCGTCGCCTCAGAGGAGAAGGGCGAGCTGGTCAAGCAGCTGGGCGCGGTCGACTACGTCGATCGGCGCGAGTTCGGCGAGATGATGCGCACGCCGGAGAACATGGCCGACCCGGCCAAGGACAGCGATCGGGCCAAGGCATCGCGCGCCTTCGCCAAGCGGGTCAAGGCGATCCTCGGCGAGCCTCCCGACATCGTCTTCGAGCATGTCGGTAACGCCACCTTCCCGACCTCGGTCTTCACCGTGAAACCGTTCGGCAAGGTCGTGATCTGCGGCGCGACTACCGGCTTCAACCTCGATTTCGACGTGCGTTACCTGTGGATGCGCCAGAAGCAGATCCTCGGCTCTCACGGCGCCAACGCTTACCAGGCGATGAAAGCGAACAAGCTCGTCGCGGCGGGCAGGATCCGGCCGCTGCTCTCGCAGACGATGGACTTCGCCGCGGTGCCCGAGGCACACCAGATGATGCTCGAGAACAGGCACCTCGGCAAGATCGCCATCCGCGTTGGCGCCGAGGACGACGAGGCGGGCCGCACCGTGGTCGGCCCCGGCGCACTGCGGGCCTAGGGAAGACGCGATGCGCCTGAATGCCAGGCATTGGGGACCCGAGGGGCCGGATCGCATCGTCTGCGTCCACGGGATCGCCCAGCACGGCGGCATCTTCAGCGACCTCGGCGAGCACCTCGGCAGCCGCGGCCACTCGGTGCTCGCGATCGACCTGCGCGGTCACGGCGACTCCGGCCGCGAGCCGCCCTGGAACACGGACGCCCACCTGGCCGACCTCTTCGAGACGCTCGACGCGCACGGCGTCGAGCGTGCCACCTGGGTCGGGCACAGCTTCGGCGGTCGCCTGACAGCGGCCGCGGCGGTCCGTGAGCCGGAGCGGACAAACGGCCTCGCGCTGCTCGACCCAGCCCTGGAAGTGCCCGCCGCCGCGGCGCTGCGGAGCGCCGAAGTCGAACGGCTCGACTGGAGCTTCGCGACCCCGGCGGGAGCGGTCAACGCGCTGCTCTCGGCGGGCCAGGTGGTGGCCGCCCCGCACGATGTGGTTGCCGCTTACGTCGACGATGACCTGCGCAAGGGCCCGGACGGCCGCCTCCGCTTCAGCTTCAGCCCCAGCGCCGTCGTCGTCGCCTGGAGCGAGATGGTGCTGCCGGCGCCGCCGATCGCCCCGCTGCCCACCCTCATCGTCCGGCCCGAGGTTCCCCTTTTCGACACCAGCATTCAGGCGCCCCGCTACCGCGAGGCCCTCGGCGACCTGCTCACCGAGGTCAGCGTCCCCAACGGCCACAACGTCCTTTGGGAGTCGCCGGCCGAGACGATCAGCGCAGTCGAACGATTTCTCCGCCCGGCCGCGGAGTGATCTCGCAGCCGTGCGCGGCCATCGACGGCGAGGGTGGCAGAGCTCGGCGCAGGCTCAGTCGCGCAGCCGCTCGAGCGCCTGCTCGCGGTCCGGGTGCGTCGGGATCGTCTGCTCGAGACCGGTGATGTCGAAGACCCGCTTGACCTGGTGGCCGACGCCGCAGATGGCGAAATTGCCGTCGGCGCCAAGCGTCTGCCAGGAGCGGACGATCAGGGCGATGCCGGTGGAGTCGATGAACTCACAGCCGCTGAGGTCGATCAGGAGCGGCGACGTGGCAGCGTTGACCGGTCCCTCGAGCTCGCGCTCGAGATCCCTTGCGGTGTTCATGTCCAGCTCCCCCTCGACTGCGATCACGAACACCCCGTCTTGCTGCGCGCTGCGAACTTTGAATGGAGCGGGGCTCAACTCCGGCGCGATGCTACTGAAGCTAGTTGGCGCTGGACGAATCGTCGCTGGCCCGGAGGGCGGAAAGTGCCCAGTTCGCGGTTATGACGGCACGGTAGAAGTGCTGGGTCGTGCCGCGGATCTGCTGGGTGCGAACCAGTTCGACCGCCCCGCATTCGGCGAGTACTCGGACGTGGTAGCTGAGCGCGCTGAGCTGCTTGGAGAGCTTGGCGGCCAGCTCGCGGGGGCTGATCTCGACGGGCGAGTCGAGCATCGCGCGGAGGATCTGCCGTCGCATCGGGTGCCCCAGCGCGTCAAATAGATCGCGCGCTCTCGGATTGCTCCCCGCCATGGGCGGAAATATAGAGGAAAAGAAATCTATTGTCTGGGAATGCTTTGTCTGTGAATGAGAGGTGTCAGGCGTCCTCGCGGACGCCGCCCATTTCGGTGAAGACCGCGGTGGGCCCGCCGTCCTCTCGCTGCTCGTCGGCGATCACGTGCGAGACGGCGTTGATCAGGGCGAGGTGCGTGAAGGCCTGCGGAAAGTTCCCCAGGTGACGGCCGCTTCGCGGCTCCAGCTCCTCGGCGTAGAGGTCGAGCCAACCGGAGGACTCGAGCAGCCGCTCGCAGAGGGCGCGGGCGCCCTCCCGCTCGCCGATCTCCGAGAGGGCCGAGACCAGCCAGAAGGAGCAGATCAGGAAGGTCCCCTCCTCGCCGCTGAGACCGTCGTCGGTCTCCTCGACCTTGTAGCGGAGGACGAGACCGTGCCGGGTCAGCTCGTCCTCGATCGCCTTCACAGTTGCCCGCACACGCGGGTCGTCGGCGGGCAGGAAGCGCAGCAGTGGGATCAGCAGGGTGGAGGCATCGAGCGCGTCGGTCTCGTAGTGCTGGCGGAAGACGCCGTCGCGGACGCCCCGCTCGAGGATCTCCTCGCGCATCCGCCGCGCGGTCGCCTGCCACTCGTCGGCCAGCTCGACGATGCCGAAGTTGCGGGCGAGGCGGGCGCCGCGATCGACCGCGACCCAGATCATCAGCTTCGAGGAGACGTAGTGCTGGGGCTCCCCGCGCGACTCCCAGATGCCCTGGTCGGGATGCGGCCAGGCCTCGATCGCCGCTTCCACCTGGTAGCGGATCAGCTGGCGGTCGGCCGGCGTGCCGGTGCCGCGCAGCGCCTTCTCGTGCAGGTAGATCGAGTCGAGCAGGGCTCCCCAGACGTCATTTTGGCGCTGATCGAAGGCGCCGTTGCCGATCCGCACCGGGCGGGCGCCGCCGTAGCCGCTGAGGTGGTCGAGCGTGCTCTCGGTCAGCTGCCGCTCGCCGCCGATCCCGTACATGATCTGCAGGCCGGGGTCGTCCTTGCAGACGTTGATGATGAAGCGCATGAAGTCGCGCGCCTCCTGGTCGAAGCCGAGCGTGTGCAGGGCCCAGAGGCTGAAGGTCGAGTCGCGGATCCAGCTGTAGCGGTAGTCCCAGTTGCGTTCGCCGCCGGGCGTCTCCGGCAGCGACGTGGTGGGGGCGGCGACGATCGCGCCGCTGGGCGTGTAGGTGAGGCCCTTGAGGACGAGCGCGGAGCGCTGCAGGTGGATCCGCCAGGGGTGGTCGGGGAACTTGCCGGCGCGCAGCCAGTTGCGCCAGAACTCTTCGGTCGAGTCGAGCCGCTCCAGCGCCTCGGGCGCGCTGCGCGGGCCGCCGAGGTCGCCGTCGCCCCAGGTGATCGCGCAGAAGCCGGTCTCGTCCTCGCGCAGGTGCACGCTGCCGCGCGCGACCCCGTCCTCGATCGTCAGCTCCATGTCGCTGGTCAGGCGCAGTTCGGTGCCGTCGCTGCCGCAGGTCAGTGCTTCGCCCAGTTCGCCGCCGCTCCACCGCGCTGCCTCGGCGCCGTAGGCAAAGCGCGGCATGCACTCCATCTCGATCTCGACCTCGCCGTCGACGCAGGTGATGAGGCGCAGCAGCGAGTTGTCGGACTCGTGCGCGGTCTGCGGGCGGCCATCGCCACCCTCGGGCGCCCACTCGCCGATCGAGAGCAGGTCGTGGGTGACGAGCCAGCCGGTGTCGGTGACCCAGGTGGTCTCGATGACCAGCGTGCCCGGCTCGTAGCGGCGGCTGATCGGCACGACCACGCCCCGCGGCGCCAGCTTGAAGTGACCGGCGCCGCGATCGAGCAGGGCGGCAAAGGCGCTGGGTGAGTCGAAGCGCGGCAGGCAGAGCCACTCGACCGCGCCGTCGTAGGAGACGAGGGCGCTGGTGTGGCAATCGGAGAGGAAGCCATAGCCGCCGATCGGCGGGAAGCGTTCGTCGGCGGCGCTCATCACGCAGGTTCGCGCCCCAATCCCCACGGATTCGAGCCCCCGGAAGTCACCGTGGCGATTGGCGCACTCACAGCCCTGCCAAGCTACCAACGTGAGCTTGGTGAGCCTGATCTCCGCGCATGTCGCCGGCAGCTTCGTCCCGGTCGAGGTCTTCCCGCTGACGATTGCCGGCATCCTTTACTGGCACCGCGTCATGGTGCTTTCCTGGGACGGGCGCTCGGTGCCGCTTTGGCGCCAGGTCTGCTTCGGCAGCGGGCTGGCGCTGATCGCGATCGCCCTCTTCAGCCCGGTCGGCCACATCGCCGAGGAGCTGGTCATCGCCCACATGGCCGAGCACCTCCTGATCGGCGACATCGCCACGCTCCTGCTCGTCCTCGGTCTGACCAAGTCGCTGCTGCAGCCGATCCTGGCGATCCGCGTCTTCAACCGCCTGCAGGTGCTCGCGCATCCGGCCGTGGCGCTGCCGCTCTGGGCGCTCAACTTCTACCTCTGGCACGTGCCGGCGCTCTATGAAGCCGCTTACGGCACTGCGCCTATCCACGCCTTCGAGCACGCCTGCTTCCTCTTCTTCGGCTGCCTGATGTGGATGCCGGTCTTCGGGCCGCTGCCCAAGCCGGAGTGGTTCAGCGCGGGCTGGAAGGTCGGCTACGTGATCGCCGTCCGCTTCGCCGGCGCAGTGCTCGGCAACGTGCTGATGTGGTCGGGCTCAGTGCTCTATCCGATTTACGCGCCGGGCGAGCGCTACTGGGGGATCTCGGCGGTCGCCGACCAGAGCACGGCGGGGGTGCTGATGATGATCGAGGGGACCTTCCTCGCCCTCGGCACGCTCGCCTGGGTCTTCTTCGAGGTGGCGCGCGAAGGGACCGAGCGCCAGCGCCTGCTCGAGCTGGCCGAGGCGCGAGGGTTTGCCCTCGACGAGCGCCGGGCGCAGCGCGCGGTGGCGTCCGGGCACGCCGACTTGCTCGAACAGCGGATAGTTGCCGCGTCTGATGAGCCCGAGCGCGAACCCGTCTGAGCCCGGCCAGCGGCGCCTGTTGGCCCCGATCGTCTTCGTCGTCGGGGCAGCCAGCCTTGGCGCCGAGATCGCCGCCGCGCGCCTGCTGGCGCCCTACTTCGGCGCCTCGACGGTGGTATGGGCGAACACGATCGGGGTCGTCCTCGTCGCCCTCTCGGTCGGCTACTGGTTCGGCGGCCGCTTCGCCGACCGCCACCCGCACATGCGTGGCCTCTGCCTGCTGGTTCTCGTCGCGGCCTTGCTGATCGCCGCGGTGCCGTTCGCGGCCCGTCCCTTCCTCGGCTTCTCGGTCGACGCTTTCGACAGCGTCTCGGTCGGCGGCTTCGCCGGTTCGCTCTTCGGCGTGCTGGTCCTGGTCGCCGCGCCGGTGACCCTGCTCGGCGCCGCGGCGCCCTGGGCCGTGCGCCTCGCCGTGGGCGAGGCCGACCGCGCCGGTGAGGTCGTGGGACGGCTGTACGCGATCTCGACCGCTGGTTCCCTGCTCGGCACGATGCTGGCGGCGCTGTTTCTGATTCCGCTGCTTGGCACGCAGCGCACCTTCCTCGTCTTCGCGCTGGCGCTGGCGCTGGTGGCAGTGGCGGGCCTGGACTGGCGCTTCCTGGCGGCTCCCGCTCTGCTCGCCCTGGTGCTCTCGCTTCCCGTGGGCACGATCAAGGCCGCCGACACGGGGCGCGTCATCTACGAGGCGGAGACCCGGCAGGAGTACGCGCGTGTGGTCGAACGTGCCGACGGCGCACGGGTGCTGGAGCTGAACGAGGGGCAGGCCGTGCACTCGCTCTACCGGCCGGGCGCCTACCTGACCGGCGACTACTGGGACGGCCACCTGGTCCTGCCCTTTGCCGGGGGCGGGCATGCGCCGCGGCGGATCGCGATTCTGGGCAACGGCGCCGGCACCGTGGCGCGCGCCTACGGTCATTTCTTCCCCGCCACCGCGGTGGACGCGGTCGAGATCGACGCCGAGCTGACCGAGCTCGGCCGCCGCTTCTTCGACCTGCGCAACCCGCGCATGCGGACCTTCGCCGAGGACGCTCGTCCGTGGTTGCACCGCTCGCCCGGTGGCTATGACGCGATCATGGTCGACGCCTACCGCCAGCCCTACATCCCCTTCTATCTGGCGACTCGCGAGTTCTTCGAGCTCGCCGCCGAGCGGCTCGCGCCGGGCGGCGTGGTGATCGTCAACGTCGGGCACCCTGAGGGGAGTGATGAGCTCGAGCGCGTTCTCGGGCGGACGATGGGGGAGGCTTTCCCGATCGTGCTGCGCTATCCGATCGAGCCGACCAACACGCTGCTGCTGGCAGGGGATGCGCCCCTCGCGGCCGCGCGGCTGCGCCGCGGTGCCGACG
>JBKPOV010000075.1:0-11007 GCA_046733315.1 Actinomycetota bacterium | reverse complement strand
CCCCTCGTTCGTCCCCAGGTGCAACGTTTTTCGGCTCCCCGGGGAACAAAAAACGTTTCACCCGAAGCGCTATTGGCGGGCGCTCCCGCTATGACCGCCGCTTCTACGCGATTGGCCTGGCCCTCCTCGCCGTCGCGATCGTGGGTAAGGCGCTCGGCGCCGACTCCCTCAGCGAATATCCCGCGCTCGAGATCGGTGCCGGTGCCCCGACCTTTACCGTCGCTGCCGCAGTTGCTCTCAGTGGCCTCGCCCCACTGCGCGGCCGGCCGCGACAGACCGTTCCCGTCCCCGCCAGTGTCCGAACTGCATCAAATTCTCTGCCAAGTGGGGGACGAATTTGATGCAGCTCGCGAGCGCTACCCCAAGCCGCATTCCGGAGGTCGCTGGTGCCTGATCTGGCGGCTCCGACTCGGGTTGCCCCTGTGCTCGTGGTCGAGGCTCTCACCTATGCCTACCCCGGCGCCGCTCCCGCCCTACGCGATGTATCTCTCACTCTGTCTCCGGGCGAGTTCACCCTCCTGGCCGGCCGCTCGGCCAGCGGCAAGTCAACCCTCCTCCGTGCCGCCTGCGGCCTTGCCCCACACTTCCACGGTGGCGAAATCGAGGGCCGGGTCGAGGTGGCCGGCATCGACGCCATCGCCTCCGGCCCGAGCGAGCTGGCCACTGCCGTCGGCTACGTAGCCCAGGACCCCGAGACCCAGGTCGTCTCAACCACCGTCGCCGCCGAGATCGAGCTTCCCCTCGAGATGCGCGGCGATCCATCGACCTCTCGCGCAAGAGCCGTGGAGGAGGTCGCCCTTGCGCTCGCGATTCCGCACCTGCTCGACCGTGCGGTGGACACCCTTTCCGGGGGAGAGCTTCAACGAGTAGCCCTCGCTGCCGCGCTGGTGACGCGCCCGCGGCTCGTGCTTCTCGACGAGCCAACCTCCCAGCTCGATCCGGTGGCCGGTGACGAGCTGATCTGGCTGCTGCGGCGCTTGAACGAGGAGTGGGGCGTCACAGTGCTTCTGGCCGAGCACCGTTTGGAGCGCTGCCTCGCGGCGGCGGATCGTGTCATTGCGATGGAGTCAGGTTCTGTCGCTTTCGACGGCCAACCTCGCAACTTTCTCAACTGGGCGCAGCAGGCTGACCAAGCTCTTGAGACCCCGGCCGCGCGCCTCTTTTCGCTTGTGGGGATTGAGCCTTTGCCTGTGGGCGTCCGCGATGCGCGCCGCACCTTGGCGTCAGCCGAACCTGCTGCTGGAGGGGAGGCGGACCCCCTCCGAACGGCTTGTGCTTTTTCGTCACCAACCTCGCGGCGCCAGCAATCCGACTCTCCACCGAAAAAGTTGAGAGAGGAGGGGGTCCGCCTCCCCTCAACCACCGCGATTCGCGCAAGGGGCCTTTGGGTTGAGCTAACCCAGCGAGAGACTCCCCACGACATCCTCAAGGGCATCGACCTCGATCTGCCCGCCGGCGAGCGCGTGGCCCTGATGGGCCGCAACGGCGCCGGCAAGAGCACTCTGCTGAGGACCGCCGCCGGTCTCGTCGACCCGATTCGAGGCAAGCTCAACGTCCCGGATGGCATCGCCCTTCTCACCCAAAGCCCCAGCGACTATCTGGTCCGCGAGCGCGTTGGCGACGAGCTTCCCGGTGATGCCGGCCTGGCCGCCCTGCGTCTCGTCGGCCTGGAGCACACCGTCGACGCCGATCCGCGCGATCTCTCGGGCGGCGAGCGTCAGCGCCTCGCGCTGGCCATCGCGCTTGCAGGTCAGACCGATGGCGACGAGCTGCCGGGCGTCGTCGCCCTCGACGAGCCCACCCGCGGCATGGACCGCGCCCGCAAGGACGACCTCGTCGCCCTGATCGAAGCCCTCGCCACTCGCGGCGCCGGCGTCCTCGTCGCCACTCACGACGTCGAGTTCGCCGCCGCCTTCGCCGAGCGAGTCGTCCTGCTGGGCGACGGTGTGGTCATCGCCGACGGCCCCTCCGAGGAGGTTCTCTCCGGCGGTTGGTACTTCGCCACCGAGGTCGCCCGGGTGCTGGACCTGCCCGGCGTGATCACGCCCGCGCAAGGGGCCGCGGCGATTCGTGCCTCGGCGGAGGGCCACTGATGTCCTGGCAGCTGACCAGCTTCGTGATCCTCACCGCCGTCCTGCTCGGCGGCTTCGCCTGGTATGAGCGTTCGCGACCGCCGTCGCAGGTTGTTGCCCTCGTAGCGGCGCTGGCTGCTCTGGCGATCGCCGGGCGGATCGCCTTTGCCGCCTTCCCCAACGTCAAGCCGACCACCGACATCGTCGTTTTCGCGGGCTACGCGCTCGGCCCCGCGCCGGGCTTCGCGGTCGGTGCGCTGGCGGCCCTGGTTTCCAACTTCTGGTTCGGACAGGGCCCGTGGACTCCGTGGCAGATGGCGGGTTGGGGGATGTGCGGGATGCTCGGGGCCGCACTGGCGCTGGGAGTCCGCAACGCCGGTCGCTTCACCCTCGCCGCTGTTTGCGGTTTCGCCGGCATCGCCTACGGTTTGCTGCTGAACTTCTCGCTTATGGCGACCTATGGCGGAGATCTCTCGTTTGAGCGCTTCCTGACTCTGGAGGCGCGCGCGATCCCCTTCGACCTTGCCCATGCCGCCGGTAACGTCGCCTTCGCCCTGATCGCCGGACCGGCCCTGGTGCGAATGCTGGTCCGCTTCCGCCAGCGCTTCCAATGGCGCACGCCCGCGCTCGCGGCGACGATCCTTGCCGTAATGCTGATCCTTCCCGCTCTCGTTCCGGGATCGGCGCGGGCAGCCGCCACGGACCAAGCCGCGAACTGGCTCGAAGCGGCGCAGAACGGCGACGGTGGATTTGGCTCCTCGCCCGGAGGGGACTCGAGCGCGGCGCTGACCGGTTGGGCGATGCTGGGCTTGGAGGCGGCCGGACGCAACCCATTTGACGTGATCAGCTCGGGTCGCAGTCCCGTCGACTTCCTGCGCGGCCGTCTCGACGAAGTCAGCAGCCCGGGGGACATCGCCCGCACGATCGTCGCCCTCGAAGGCGCCGGCGCCGACCCCCGCTCCTTCGGCGGCCGCAACTTGGTCAGCGCCCTGCTGAAGCGGCGTGCCGCCAATGGCTCCTACGTCGGCTGGCCGGGAACCACGTCTTTCAGCGTCATCGCCCTGCGCACCGCCGGCGTCGACGGTGGTCTCGACGCCACCATCTCATGGCTCGCCGGGGTGCAAAACGGCGACGGCGGCTGGGGGGATGTGCCAGGCCAGCCGAGCAACGCCGACGTCACGGGGTCGGTGATGCAGGCCCTGCCCGAGACGAAAGCGGCCCAGAACGGCCTCTCCTATCTGCGCAAACACCAGCGCCCCGACGGCGGCTTTGCGCTCGGCGATGCCGGGGGAGTGAATTCGCAGTCGACAGCGTGGGCGGTGCAGGGCATGATCGCGGTCGGTGCCAACCCGGCAACGATCAGCTCCAGCGGCAGCAGCGCGCTTGACTATCTCGCCGCTCGGCAGGCTGATGACGGCCATTACCGCTACTCGGAATCCAGCGATCAGACGCCTGTCTGGGTGACCGGTCAGGTGCTGGTCGCCGTCGCCGGCGAAGCGCTGCCGATCTCACCGCCGCCGCGGCAGCCCAGCGCGACCACGGTGTCGCCCTCAGAAACCGCGCCGCCGGCTCCCGCCGGCGGTACCGGTCCTTTGCCCGGGCTTGAATCGGTGCCACCACCATCCAGCGGCAGCGGGACGGGCGGCGCCGCGGTGCCAACCGCGCCGCGCGCCACCGGCGCCATCCCGGCGCCACCCCCGCCGAGCGGCGGTGTGGTGCCCGAGGGAAGTGAGCCGGAAACGGTAACGCCGCCCCCCAGCCAAGAAGCCGAGCCAGTGAGTGCCTCCGGCAAGGCGCCCTCCCCCTGGGTCCCAATCGGCATCGGCGCCGTCGCCACGGCGCTCGCCATCGGGCTGCCGTGGTGGCTCGGCCGTCGCTTCGCCTGGTAGCTCGACCAAGCGTGCATTTGCCCCGTATAGCGTGGTAAACGCACGTCTGGACACGGCGGGTGGCTATGTTCCAGACGTGGATGTCGATACCGCGATCCGGACCCGTCGCACGCACAAGGCCTTTGGCCCCGATCCACTCCGACGGGAGGAGATCCTCGAGCTGCTCGACCTCGCCCGCTGGGCGCCCAACCATCACCTGACCGCGCCGTGGCGCTTTCGCGTCATCGGCCCGGCAACGCTGGCGCAGCTGAAAGAGGCGGCGGGGCCCGAGGGGGCAGCGAAGCTCGATCGCGCTCCCACCCTCGTCGTCGTCTCCTGCGCCCTCGGCACCGACCCGATCCAAAACGAGGAGGACCTGCACGCCACGGCGGTCGCCTCCTACATCGTTCTGCTCAGCGCCCACGCCCGCGGCTACGCGGGTTACTGGCGCACGCCGGGCTTGCTGCGCTCCCTCGAGGGGCGCCGCGCGGTCGGGCTTCCCGACAGCGAGCGCTTCGTCGGCCTCCTCCACCTCGGCCGCCCGCGCCAGGAGAAGGATCCGCCCGGGCGCCCCCCGATCGAGCAGTCCACCGAGTTCCTCGACTGATGCTCTCTCGCGCCACCGCAATAGAGGCGATCGCCGGCGAACACTTCGAGGTCGTCGTGATCGGCGGTGGCATCACCGGTGCCGGTGTCGCCCTTGACGCTGCCTCCCGTGGCTACTCGGTGGCCCTGTTGGAGCGCGGCGACTACGCGGAAGGGACCTCGAGCCGCTCCTCCAAGATGGTCCACGGTGGCCTTCGCTACCTGCAGAACTTCGACCTTGGCCTGGTTCGCGAGGCGCTGTTGGAGCGCCAGCTGATGGTCCAGCTCGCCCCGCACCTCGTCTACCCGACGCCGTTCCTGGTGCCGGGGTTCGCCGACGAGCGGCGCCCCCGCGGGCTTGGCATCGGCCTCAACATGTACGACGTGATGGCGACGACGCGGGTCGGTCGCAGCCGCCGCGAGATGCGCTCCTCCAAGGAAGCCGACCAGGACTACTACTGGTCGCCCGACCGCCATCGCACGATCGACCGCGATGAGGTGCTTGCGCTGATCCCGTCACTCGGGCCACGCGATCCGAAGAACGCCTACCTCTTCTACGACTGCCAGACGGACGATGTACGCCTGACCCTGACGATCCTCGGCGAGGCGGAGCGTTTCGGCGCCGTGATGCTGAACGGCGCCGAGGTGACGGAGGTGCTCGAGCGCAACGGTCTCGCCGCCGGCGTCGCCTTCGTCGAGGCCGAGTCCGGCGAGCGGATCGAGGTCAGGGCCAACAACGTGATCAACGCGACGGGAGTCTTCGCCGACCGCATCCGCCCGGAGGAGGTCATCGAGGAGGAGGACGTGCCGCGCATCTCGCCCAGCCGTGGCACCCATGTCCTGGTTGACCGCGCCGACCTCTCGACCGGTTCGGCCGCCTGCATCGTGCCGGCGGGAGAAGGCCGGGCGATCTTCGCGCTGCCCTGGTACGGCCGCACGCTGATCGGCACGACCGACAACGACTTCGAGGGGGACATTGACCACCCCCGGCCCGGGGTCGAGGACATCGGCTACCTGCTCGAGGCGGTCAATGAGCTCTTCGGGACCTCTCTCGGCAGCGGCGACCTGGTCGGCGCCTACGCGGGCGTCCGGCCGCTGATCGCAACCGGGGACCCGAAGAAGTCGGTGGACATCTCGCGCAAGGCGGAGCTGTATGAGACCTCCTCGGGAATGCTGACGATCACCGGCGGCAAGCTGACCACCTGGAGGCGAATGGCCAAGCAGACCGTCGATCGCCTGGTCGAGCGCGAGGGCCGCGAGGCCCCCTGCCACACGGCGGAGATCCCGCTCGGCATGGAGGCCCGGCCGGAGGACCTCGCGGCCCCGGACGGGGTGGGGGAGGAGGCGCTGGAGCAACTCGCCTTCCGCTACGGGCACGCCGCCCGCCAGGTGCTAGCCCTCGCCCGCGAGGACGCCAAGCTGGCGCAGCCGATCGTCCCCGGTCGTCCTGACCTGCTTGCCGAGGCCGTGATCGCGGCACGTCACGAGCAGGCGCGCAGCGTCGCCGACGTCCTCCTGCGCCGGACCCGGCTCGGTCTGCTCGCCGCCCCGCAGCTGCGCGACGCCGCCGCGGCGCGCGCGGTTGCCGCCGCGATGGGCGCCGAGCTGGGCTGGTCGCGCCGGCAGGTGAAGCGCGCCGCAGAGGCCTGGCCGGCTGCCGCAGCGGAGGCGGGTATCGACCCCGCCGGCTCACCCGTCGAGTCGCTCCAATAACCTGCGGCCCTGTGAACGCGCAAATCGACACGGTGATCTCCGGGTGTTCGAATTCGGGGCGATTTGTGCGCGAACGCATGGAGATCTCATGAACAAGGCCGAACTGGAGTCCAAGCACCTCGCCGAGCTGCACGCGCTCGCCGCCGAGGCGGATGTACCGCGCTACCGGATGCTGCCTCGGGCGGAGTTGATAGACAAGCTCGTCAACGGCAAGCCGGCGCCGAATAGCGAGAGATCACGCGGTGAGCGGGGGGAGCGACCCGATCGCCCGCCGCGCCGGCGTCGCGAGCGTCCGGCCAGGAAAGAGGCGCCCGCTGAGCGCAACACAGAGCGCGCTCCCCACGAGCCGGCAGTGCCCCAGCAGGCCGCACCTGCACCGCCTGCGCCCGAACCGGCCAGCGAGCCACAGCCGGCGTCGCCCGGCGCTGATCCGGCCCGTCCGAAACGCCGTCGCCGCCGCCGCCGCTTCGGTCGCAAGAGCAAGGGACTGCGGGCGCAGGACCTGCTGCTCCCGCCCCCCGGTCGTCAAGCGCTTGTCTATGGCGAGAGCCGCGCCGCCTGCACGTCGCTTCTGCGTGAGATAGCGGCAGAGCTGGGGGGTGCCTCCGACGGCGCCGACCCGATAGCTCTGCTCATCGACCCGAGTCCCGAGGAGTTGGCGGACTGGAAGCGCGAGGCGCCTGAAGCAGAGCTGGTGGTCGCCGCCCAGGCGCGCCATGCCAGCGACGCCCTGGCGCAAGCGATCCGTCGTGCCGAAAGCGGCGAAGACATGATCCTCCTAATCGATTCCTTGAGTCGCTTGGAGGACGCCGACACAGCAAAAGCGATCTTCGACGGCGGCCTGGCCCTAAAAGCAAATGGCTCCCTCACCGTCGTAGCGGCCCTAGAGCGCTCGTCCTGAGAAGGGCGTCAGGGGCGCCAGCAGCTTCCTCTCCACCGAAAAAGTTAAGCGGAACCCCTGGCCCGAGCCCGGCTACCGCCGATACGCAATACGCCGCCACGAAGGCTCTTTAGACAGCTCGATCAGCTCGGAGCTGCGGTCTGGCTGCACGTAGCCGAAGGTCTGGTTGCGCTCGTCGAAGACGACGTCGAGCTCGCCCTCCTTGACTCGCTGGTCGAGCCAGGCGCCACGAAAGACGAGGCGGCGCAGCCAGTGGACGAGGCTGCGGTTGGCGGGGCCGACCAGATCGTCCCAGTTCTCGTTGATGTGCTCGCCGAGGCGTGAGCTGGGCTCGGCGATCTCGCCGCTGACAGCCAGGTCAAGCAGGTCGTCGAGCTCCTCCTGGCTGAGGCCTTGGTGGACGAAGCCGAGTTTGACCGCGGCCTGCTCGACCCGCTGCCCGAAGTCCTCCTCGTTGAAGGCGAAGCGAAGCTCCCCGTACTCGAGCACGTAATCGGAGCCAGACTCGTAGTTCCCTCGGCGGGTCGTTTTCTTATCCATGAGTTGAAGCCAACTACTCGCGCCAGCCCAGCGGGAGCAGGTGCTGGATCATGCCGGTCATCGTAGTCCCATGCCGCCCCCGCCCGTGCCTGAAAGAGCGTTTGCACCCGAACGGCGCGCGGAACCCCCGGTTACGCTCCCCGGGCTCCAAGTGATCGACCTGCACTGCCACATCCTGCCCGGAGTCGACGATGGCTCACTCGACCTTCGCGACAGCCTCGCGATGGGGCGGCAGGCCGTGAACGACGGCATCGAGCGCATCTGCGCGACGCCGCACATCCGCCACGACCACGACGTGCGCATTGAGCAGGTCGCCGGCAGGGTGGAGGAGCTGAACGCCGCGCTGCAAGAAGAGGGCCTGCCCGTGACGGTGCTGCCGGGGGGCGAGGTGGCGGAGACCGCGGTCGAGGCGCTCAGCGAGGAGGAGCTCGGGCGGGTATCCCTCGGCGCAGGTAACTGGATCCTGCTCGAGCCGGCGCCGGGACCGCTCAGCGACACCCTGATCGCTCGCGTCGCCCACCTGGCCGAGCGTGGCCACCGGGCGCTGATCGCCCACCCCGAGCGCCATCTCTCGGCCGACATGTACGAGCGAATCGCGGCACTGATCGCCAACGGGGCGTTGGTGCAGGCAACCGCCGACTTCTTCCTGCGTGAGCGCACCGCCGAGGGGATGCGGATGCTGGCCGAAGCGGGCTTGGTCCACGTGCTCAGCAGCGACGCCCACTCATCGCACGGCGGCCGCCCGGTACACATGCGCGAGGCCTTCGAACGGCTGGAGCGGATCGAGTCGGTTGCGCCGCACCTGAAGTGGATGCGCGACGTTGCGCCGCACGCGATCGTCGAGGGGGAAAAGCTCTCGGTCCCATTTGAAGGCCTATCCCGGTAGGGGTGGAACGTCTTGTACTTTTTCGTCGTGAGCTCGAGGCGCCAGCCCATTCCTTCCCACCGAAAAAGTTAAGTGGAACCCCTACCGGGATAGGCCTTCAAAGCCGCCGCAGCTCGACCTTGCGCGCAAGGTCCTCGATCACCGAGCGCGAGCCGCTGCCGAGGCCGGCGCGGAGGAAGTTGGCGGCGCCGGCGGCCGCAGCGGTGCGCAGCGTCTCCTCCCACTCGAGGCCGGCGGCCATGCAGGCGGCGAGGCCGCCCATCATCGAGTCGCCGCAACCCTCGCGCGAGCCGCGCTCGAAGCGCGGCGGCACTAGCTCCCAGCCGTCTTGTTCGCGCAGCACCATCGCTGGCTCCTCGGCGCGGGTGATGATCACCGCGCCGGCGCCGGCGTCAAGCAGCTTCTGCGCGGCGGCGCGCATGCGCTCGGGGGTGTCGACCGGTCCCTCGACGTATTTGGCCAACTCCCAGTCGTTGATCTTGACCAGGTCCGGCCCGCCCTCGAGGGCGCTGTCGAGCCGCGGCGGGGAGAGATCGACGACGACCGGGGTTCCGTTCGCCTTCACGTCGGTGACCAGGTTGCCGTAGATCTCCAGCGGCAGCGCCTCGCCCGGGAAGGGGCCGCAGAGGGCGAGCACGTCGGAGTCGATCGCTGCGGCCACCGCGGTCGAGAAGAGCTCGTCGATCTCGTGCCTGGATGGTGGCATCGCGGCGGCTTGGGCGATCGGCACGCGCTCGCCGCTGCGGCGGTCGTGCAGGTAAGTGCCGCTCGCCTCGGCCGTCTCGATGAGGCGCATCTCGACGTCCATCTGCTCCAGCAGGGGCCGCAGAACTGCGCCGCTCTCGCCGCCGATGAAGCCGCAGAGGATCGGGCTCGCGCCCAACTCCGCCGCCATCCGCGCCACCCAAACGCCCTGCCCGGCGGCGTGCAGGTGGATGTCGTCGCCACCGTCGCTGGTCAACGCCTCGACGGTGACCGAGAGCATCGGGTGCGGGCCGAAGACGGTGACTTTGCCGGTGCGGCGCATCGGGGGAGAGTAAAGCGGCGTGCGGGGGAGAGGCCGGGAGTCCGATGCCCTTGGAGTGCTTATGCCAGCCGCGATCGCCGCCGCGCGTTTCCGAGGCCTCGGGCATGAGCGGATCCTCGGCCGTGAGGTTCCGGTCGCAACGACGATCGCCTCGCGCCTGCTCGGTCTCGCCTACCTGGATCGCGAGCACGCCGGACCGGGCCTGCTGATCCGACGCTGCCGCAGCGTCCACACCTTCGGCATGCGCTTCCCCCTTGACGTCTACTTTCTTGACCAGCGGGGTGCGCTGATCTCGCTGCGTGCCGGGGTTCCACCCAGCCGGATCGCAATTTGCGCGGATGCGAGCGCCGTGCTCGAGCTTCCCGCTGAAGAGGGGGAAGAGATCTTCGGAGTCGAGCCTTAGACCGGCCAATGCTTCCTCAGCGACGTGAGATTGCGAGCTTGGTGGTCTGTGAGGACGACGCGCCGACGCTCGAGCTGCTCTGCGACAACCTCGTTGCCGATCGTTTCGGCGTTCTGCCCGCCCCGAGCGCTTCCGACGCCCTGCGACTCTGCCGCTTCAACCATCCCGACCTGCTCCTCCTCGATCTCTCGCTGCCGGACGCGCCCGGGCTCGACGTGCTGCGGGAGATCCGTGCCGCCGACGGGGTCACCTCACGCTTTGACCCAGACCTGCCGGTGATCGTCCTCACCGGTCACGGGTCCGACGAGGACAGGGTGCGAGGCCTGGAAAGCGGCGCCGACGATTTCCTCGTCAAGCCGTTGTTCTATCCCGAGCTGCGGGCCCGTATAGCCGCAGTGCTCCGGCGTGGCGCCGGCAGCCGGCAGGGGCCGCTGCGAGTTGGTGAGCTCATCGTCGACTCGGCGCGGCGCAAGGCTTGGGTGGGGCAGCGTGAGATCAAGCTCTCCAACAAGGAGTTCGGTCTCCTTCGCGTCCTCGCCGGGGATCCGTCGCGCGTCTTCGCCAAGCGTGAGCTGCTCGAGGCCGTCTGGGGCTACCGCACGCCGGCTCGTACCCGCACGCTCGACTCACACGCCAGCCGCCTGCGCCGCAAACTCGACCCCGAGCACGCTCGTTACGTCGTCAACTGCTGGGGCTATGGCTACCGCCTGATCGACGGATGACCGAACTGGTTGAGATCGTCGCCGGCTGGCCCGTCGTACTGGCGATGGCGGCCGTCGCCGCACAGAGCCTGCGCGCCGGCCGTCGCCGCCTGGCGCTCAACGAGGCTCTGCATGAGCTGCGCCGGCCACTGCAGGCCGTCGCGCTTGCGGTGGGCCGCGGGACTGGTGGGTCCGGTCAGGGCCAGGATTCGATCGAGCTCGCGGCTGCGGCGCTGGAACGGCTTGACCGGGAGATCAACGGGGGCCCCGTGACGCCCGTGTGGGGCAGCGTTGATGGAGCTGAGCTGATC
>JBKPOV010000074.1:0-20341 GCA_046733315.1 Actinomycetota bacterium | reverse complement strand
AGGCGATCGCGCCTTCCTTTCAGCATGCCGACGGCGTAGATCGAGGCGACGAGGAAGCCGACGACCATGTAGGCGGCGAGGATCATGTGCGGCACCTCGTAGCCGGTCGCGGGATTAAAGAGGACCTGCCCCGGGTTGGTGTCGACGATCTTGCCCGCCGCGTCGAGGGTGAATCCCTGCGGCTGGTTCATCCAGGCATTGGCGGCGACGACCGAAAAGGCACCGCCGATGCCGGTGATCACCATCGGCACGGCCGACCAGAAGTGGGCCCAGTCGCTGAGCCGATTCCAGCCGTAGATGTAGATCGCCAGGAAGATCGCCTCGACGAAGAAGAAGATCCCCTCGATCGCGAAGGCGATACCGAAGGCGGCGCCGAAGCGATCCATGAAGTGGGGCCAGAGCAGGCCGAACTCGAAGCTGAGCACGGTCCCGGTGACGGCGCCGACGGCGAAGGTGACCGCCATCGCCTTCGACCAACGCCGCGCCAGCTCCATTGCGTCGTCGTCGCCGCGCTTCAGCCCGATGTAGTTGGCGACCAGGATCGTCGCCGGCAGGGCGACTCCAAGGGAAGCGAGGACGATGTGGAAGCCGAGGGTGAAGGCCATTTGCTCGCGCGCCGCGAGCAGATTCGACGCCGACGCCGCCAGAGGGAGCGGGTCAAGCGTGAGCATGTCGGCGAGCCTACTCTCCCCGACGGGCGCTGCGGTAGCGCCGGATCAGCGCGTTGGTCGAGCTGTCGTGGCCGAGCTTCGGCTCCTTGTCGGCTTGCAGCTCGGGGATGATCGCGACGGCCAGGGCCTTGCCCAGCTCGACCCCCCACTGGTCGAAGGAGTCGATGCCCCAGATCGCTCCCTGGGTGAAGACGCTGTGCTCGTAGAGGGCGACCAGGGTGCCGAGCGTGTGGGGGTCGAGCCGCTCGGCGAGGATCGTGTTGGAGGGGCGGTTGCCTTCCATCACCCGGTGCGCGACGACCTCCTCGGGCGTGCCCTCGGCGCGCACCTGCTCGGCCGTCTTGCCGAAGGCGAGCGCCTCGCTCTGGGCGAAGACGTTCGACATCAGAAGGTCGTGGTGGTTGCCGAGCGGGTTGTTCGAGCGGAAGAAACCGATGAAGTCGCAGGGGATCAGCCGCGTGCCCTGGTGGATCAGTTGGTAGAAGGAGTGCTGGCCGTTGGTGCCGGGCTCCCCCCAGAAGATCGCGCCGGTGTCGTAGTCGACCTGGGCTCCATCCAATGTGACGTGCTTGCCGTTGGACTCCATCGTCAGCTGCTGGAGGTAAGCGGGGAAGCGGTGCAAGTACTGGTCATAGGGGAAGACGCCGCAGGTCTGGGCGCCGAAGAAATCGCCGTACCAGACGCTCAGCAACCCCATCAACGCCGGCAGGTTCTCGGCCAGCGACGCCTCGCGGAAGTGCTCGTCCATCGCGTGGAAGCCGGCCAGCATCTCCTCGAAGTGGGCCGGCCCGATCGCCAACATGGTCGAGAGGCCGATCGCCGAGTCCATCGAGTAGCGACCCCCCACCCACTCCCAGAAACCGAACATGTTGTCGGTGTCGATGCCGAACTCGGCGACCTCCTCGGCGTTGGTCGAGACCGCGACGAAGTGTTTGGCGACTGCCGACTCGTCGCCCCCGAGGCCGGCCAGCGACCACTGTCGAGCCGTGCGCGCGTTGGTCATCGTCTCCAGCGTGGTGAAGGTCTTCGAGGAGATCACGAAGAGGGTCTCCTCGGGATCGAGGTCGCGGGTCGACTCGGCGAAGTCGGTGCCGTCGACGTTGGAGACGAACCGGAAGGTCATCTCGCGACGGCTGAAGTGACGCAGTGCCTCGTAGGCCATCACCGGGCCGAGGTCGGAGCCGCCGATGCCGATATTTATGACGTTGCGAATCGGCACCCCGGTGTGGCCCCGCCACTCGCCCGTGTGGACGCGCTCGACGAAGGCGGCCATGCGGTCGAGCGTCTCGTGCACCTCTTTGACCACGTCGACGCCGTCGACGAGGAGCGAGCGCCCGCGCGGCATGCGCAGCGCCACGTGCAGCACGGCGCGGCCCTCGGAGACGTTGATGTGCTCGCCGGCGAACATCGCTTCGCGCCGCTGCTCGACGCCGCGCTCCTTCGCCAGCGCGCCGAGCAGCATCAGCGTCTCGTCGGTGATGCGGTTCTTGGAGAAATCCAAGTGGAGGCCAGCGCCCTCGGCGACGAGCCGCTCGCCGCGCTGCCGGTCGGCGGCAAAGAGATCGCGCAGGTGCTCCCCCTCTATCTCGGCGAAGTGCTTCTCGAGCGCCTGCCAGGCGGGGCGCTGGCGCAACCCCGAAGGGTCGCTCACGCCCTGGCCCCGGCCTGCGACTCGATCGTCTTCAGCATCTCGTCCCACGACTTGGCGAAAGCATCCTTGCCCTCCTCCTGCAGGCGCTTGGCAAGAGCGTCGACGTCGATGCCGGCCTCGCCGAATTCCCCCAGCAGCCGATCGCAGTCGCCGCCGTCAGCCGGAACCAGCTCGCCTACCTCGCCGTGGTCGGCAAAGGCGTGCAGGGTCGGCTCCGGCATCGTGTTGACCGTGAACGGCGAGGCGAAGCCCTCGATGTAGAGGGTGTCGGAGGCGTTGGGGTCCTTGGTGCCCGTGCTGGCCCAGAGCAGCCGCTGCGGACGCGCTCCCTCGTTCATCAGCCGCTGCATGCGCGGCGAATCGAGCAGCTCGCGGTAGGCGCGATAGGCGCGGAAGCCGATCGCCAGTCCGAGGCGGTTGCGCAGCTCGTCGGGCACCTCGTCGGAAACGGCGACGTCCCAACGGCTCATGAAGATCGAGGCGACCGAGGAGACGTTGGCGTTGAGGCCGGCCTCGATCCGCCGTTCGATGCCGCGCATGTAAGCGTCGGCGGCGGCCAGGTACTGCTTGTCGTCGAACAGCAGGGTGACGTTGATCGGGATGCCGGCGAAGATCGACTCCTCGATCGCCTTGCGGCCAGCCTCGGTGCCGGGAATCTTGATGAAGAGGTTGTCGCGATCGGCTTTGGCGTGCAGCTCAGCAGCCTCCTCGATCGTCGCCTCGGCGTCGTCGGCGATCAGCGGCGAGACCTCGAGCGAGGCGAAGCCGTCGACACCGTCGGTGCGCTCATGGACCGCCGCGAAGAGGTCGGTTGCGTCGCGCAGATCGGCGAGCGCCAGCTCGAAGAAAATCCTCTCGGTCGGGGTGGCGCCGATCCCCTCCTCGGGAACAGTGCTGGTGCTGAGCTGGGCGATCTGCTCGTCATAGGCGTCGCCGCCAGAGATCGCCTTGTCGAAGATCGTCGGGTTGGAGGTCAGGCCGGTGACCGAGAGCTCCTCGATGTAGCCCCGCAGGGTGCCGTCGGCCAGCATCGTGCGGGTGATGTTGTCGAGCCAGAGGCTCTGGCCCAGCTCGTGCAATTCGGCGGTCGGCTTCATGAGAGCAACTCCTTTGCGGCTTCGGCCACCCGGTCGGGGGTGAAGCCGAACTTGGTTTGGACGTCTTTCAACGGCGCCGAGGTGCCAAAGGTGTGCATCCCGACCTTGACGCCGTCACTCCCAACGTAGCGATCCCAGCCCAGCGTCGAGGCCTCCTCGACGGAGACCCGCGCGGTGACGCTCGGGGGCAGGACCTCGTCGCGGTAAGCGTCGTCCTGGCGATCGAAGAGCTCGCAGCAGGGCATGCTGACCACGCGTGAACGGATCCCCTCGCCGAGCAGCTCCTCGTGCGCGGAGAGAGCCAGCGCCACCTCGCTGCCGGTGGCGATCAGGATCACCTGCGGATCGCCGCCCTCGGCATCGGCAAGCACGTAACCGCCGCGGCGCAGTCCCGCGGCCGAGGCGTACTTGGTGCGGTCGAAGACCGGAACGTTCTGGCGGGTGAGGACAAGGGCAACCGGCTGATGGGTGCGGTCGATCGCCGCCCGCCACGCCTCGGCGACCTCGTTGGCGTCGGCGGGACGGATCACGTCCAGACCGGGAATCGCCCGCAGCGAGGCGAGCTGCTCGACCGGTTGGTGGGTCGGGCCGTCCTCGCCGAGACCGATCGAGTCGTGGGTGAAGAGGTGGATCACCGGCAGCTCCATCAGCGCCGAGAGCCGGATCGCCGGCCGGGCGTAGTCGGAGAAGGTCAGGTAGGTCGACCAGAGCGGGCGCAGCTTGGAGAGCGAGAGGCCGTTGCAGATCGCCGCCGACTCGTGCTCGCGAATGCCGAAGTGGAGCTGGCGCGCGGCGTAGGCCCCGGGCTCGAAATCCTCGGCGCCGTCGAAGCTGAGCCGCACCGAGGTCGAGTCGGTGAGATCGGCCGACCCGGCGAGCAGCCAGGGCAGGCGCGCGGCGATCGCGTTCTCGACCTGCTGGGAGGCCTTGCGGGTGGCGATGCCCACCTCGTCGGGGTCGAAGCTGGGGATGTCGGCGTCCCAGCCCTGGGGCAGCTCGCGCTTCTGCTGCGCCTCGATCTCGGCGGCCAGCGCAGCTTTCTCCTCGGCGTAGTCGGAGAGCTTGTTCCGCCATGCCGCCGAAAGCTCGGCGCCGCGTTTGCCGATCCCCTCGGCGAAACGCTCGCACACGCCGTCCGGGACGAGGAACTGGGCATCCTCAGGCCAACCATAGGCGCGCTTGGTCTCGCGCACCTCCTCATCGCCCAGCGGCTCCCCGTGAGCTGCCGGGGTATCGACCTTGTGCGGCGAGCCCCAGCCGATGTGGCTGTCGACGACGATCAGCGTCGGTCGGCCGCCCTCGCCCTTGAACTCCTCGAAGGCGGTGGCGATCAGGTCGGTGTCGTTGGCGTCGCCGACGCGGGTGACGTTCCAGCCGTAGCCCATGAAGCGGGCGGCGACGTCGTCTTCGTAGGTGATCTGCGTCTTGCCGTCGATCGTGATGTGGTTGTTGTCGTAGACCCAGCAGAGGTTGTCGAGCTCGAGGTGGCCGGCGATCGAGGCGGCTTCGCTCGACACCCCCTCCATCAGGCAGCCGTCGCCGGCGATCGCGTAGACGTCGAAGTCAAAGAGCTCGAAGCCGGGGCGGTTATAGCGAGCGCCCTGCCACTTGCCGGCGATCGCCATGCCGACCGAGGTGGCGATGCCCTGCCCGAGCGGTCCGGTTGTCGTCTCGACGCCAGAGGTCCAGCGGTACTCGGGATGCCCGGGAGCGCGCGAGTCGAGCTGGCGGAAGCTCTCGATGTCCGCCAGCGAGACCGCCGGGTCGCCGACGATCTCGTAGTCGGGATCAACCGCCCTGACCCCAGCCAGGTGGAGCAGCGAGTAGAGCAACATCGAGGCGTGGCCAGCGGAGAGGACGAAGCGGTCGCGGTTGGGCCAGATCGGATCGGCGGGATCGAAGCGCAGGAAGTACTGCCAGAGCGTGTAGGCAAGCGGCGCCAGCGCCATCGGCGTACCGGGATGGCCCGAATTGGCCTTCTGGATCGCGTCGATCGAGAGAGTGCGAATCGTGTCGATGCAGAGCTGGTCGACGTCGCGGCTCACTGTCCTCGATCCTAGACCTACGGTTCGATTCGGGTGACTGTGCCGTCGCCGTTGTTGGCTACCCAGACGGCTTCCTCGCCGACGACGACGGCGCCGGGCTCGCTGCCGACGCCGATCGGACCGCCGATGACCTCGCCGCTGGCAAGGTCGATGCGGCTGACCGAATCATCGGCGGCGCTGGCGACCCAGACGGTGCTGGTTCCGGCGTCCATCCCACCGGGGCGTTCGCCGACCTCGATCGGGTCGCCGAGGATGGTGTGCGTGGCGGGATCGACGCGGGTCACCGTGGTCGAGCGGCTGTTGGCGACCCAGACCAGGCCGTCGCCAACGGTGACCCCGGCGGGACCGCGACCGGCAAGGATCGGCGCCCCGACCGACATCGTGCCGAGATCGATCCGCCGCACCGTGCCAGTGGTGACACTGCTGACCCAGAGGCCGCCGGCCCCGACCGCAAGTCGCAGCGGCGCCGCCTGGGGCCCCAGGCGACGCTTGACGATGCGCGCATCGCGGGCGTCGATCGCGGCGATGCCCGCGCCGGCTTCGTCGGCGACCCAGACGCGGCCGCCGCCGAAGGCCAGCGGCCCGGGGCTTCCCCCTACATCGATCCGGTCGGCAACGCGGCCGCTGCCGGGATCGACCCGCAGGATCTCGCCGCGGCGGGGATTGGACACCCAGACGGAACCGGCGCCGACCGCGACGCCCGAGACACCAACCGCCAGGCGCTCCGGCTTGCCGATGACTGCCTGCCGCTGCGGATCGATCCGGGCCAGAGTGCCGTCGTGCCCGCTGGTCACCCAAACCGCTCCCGCGCCGGTTGCGAGCCGCAGCGGGCCCTCGCCTACAGCGATCGGCGCCGAGACGGAGACGCTGTTGCCGCCGAGGAGGATGAAGGCCAGCGCGATCCCTCCGGCAAGCGCGGCGACCCCCGCTCCCAGCCACTGCTTCGCTTTTGGCCCGAGCCGGCGTTGCCGACCCGGCGGAGCGCCGACCCGGCGGGTCGGCTGCTCCTCGCGAGCCGAGAGCACCCGCGTTGCCGCCGGGGTGGCGCCCTCCCGCTCGCCTGCCGCCGTGATCAGGGCGCCGGCCGAGCTGAAGCGATCGCTGGGATCCTTCGCGACCGCGCGCTCGATCACCGCATCGATTCCGGCGGGGACCTCCGGCTCGGTGTCGGCCTCCTTGCGCGCGTAGGGAACGATGCCGGTCAGGGCCTCATAGAGGACGCAACCGAGCGCGTAGACGTCAGCCTCGGGTCCCACCCGCTCGCCCCGCCACTGCTCGGGCGCCATGTACTCGACCGTGCCGACGATCGAGCCGCCCGTGCCCGAACCGGTTTCCGCGTAAGCGGTGGCGAGGCCGAAATCGGAGAGGTAGGCGCGCTCGCCTTCAACCAGGATGTTGTGCGGCTTGACGTCGCGGTGGACGATGCCGGCGGCGTGGGCGGCGTCAAGCGCTTCGGCGACCTGGCCGAGCAGGTGGACCGCCCTGCCCGGCTCGAGCGGCCCCTCGCGGTGGATCAGCCTGCGCAGGTCGCCACCCTCGATCAGGCGCATCGCGACGATCAGCTCGCCCTCTTCCTCGCGGGCGTCGTAGACGGGCACGACGCTGGGGTGCTCGAGACGGGCGGCGAGGCGGGACTCGCTGAGGAAGCGGCGCCGGAAGTTCTCGTCGCCGGCGAGCTCGCCGGCAATCACCTTGAGCGCCACCGGGCGATCCAGGGCCAGCTGGGTGGCGCGGTAGACGACGCCCATGCCGCCGCGAGCGATCAGCGAATCGATCCGATAGCCGGCGAGGGTCGAGCCGATCGAAGGTTCTGTCACGCGGCGGTTATACCGCCGCAAAACGACGAAGGGCCCGCTCCGCAGAGGAGCGAGCCCTTCGAGCTGGAGCCGGGGGGAGTCCTAACGCCGCACCGGCTGCCAGGTGATGACCGACCCGATCGTCGTCGCGACCGAGCCGCTTTCCAGCGCGAAACCTTCGGCGAGCTGCGCGCTGCGGCGGCTGGCGACGTCGATTGCCGAGAGCGTCTCGGCTTCGTCGGTGGCAATGAAGGCCGCGACCTTGCGGCCGTCGGAGGAGAAGACCGAGTTGGTCGCGGAGTTGTCGGCGACCTGGCTCAGCTTGTGGGCACGCCCCGGACCGATCTTCTTCACCCAGAGGCCCTGATCGCGGCGGAACAGCAACATCCCCGCCGCCGGGGCGACGTCTTCGACGAAGGACGAACCGGCGCCGGCGACCAGCACCTTCACCTTTGTGCCGTTGCGACGCATGGTGAAGATGTCGGCGTAGACGCCCGGCCCTTCGCCGCTCTGTCCGCGACTGAAGACGATCCCGCGCTTGAAGTAGCGGGGGGAGAACTCGTCGATGTGACCCGTCTTGCTCAGCCGGGCAAGGCCGCCACCGGAGGGGCGCACCGAGTAGACGTCATCGGCGAGACCGCCGCCCGTCTCGGCGATGCTGCGTACGAAGACGATCGTCTTCCCGTCCGGCGAGAACGACGCTTCGTGCTCGTCACCGGCACTGCTGACGAGCGGGCGGGCACTGCCACCGAGGTTCACCCTGTAGAGGTCGCGTGGGCCGTCGCTGGTGGCGCGGCGCTCGAAGACGACGTAGCGCCCGTCGGGCGAGAACTGCGGACGGCTGTCGAGCTCGGCCCCGGCAGTCAGCTTGTGCTGGCCGGTCCCGTCGGCCCGCATCGACCAGACGTCGCCGCTGCGGACGAAGGCGATCTTTCGCCCGTCGGCGGAGAAGTCCGGGTCGCTGTCGGCCGGGTCCTCGGTGAGCTGGTTGAGGTGGCCGTCTCGCGCCGCGTAGATGCCCCCTTCGGCTTTTTCGACTTCGCCGGTGGCTGTTTTTTCGGTGGTGACGACGGCCCGCGAGAAGACGACGGCCCCCGAGTGCCCGGCAGCGCTGGCGCTCGCCACCGACAGCAGGGCGAGGGCTAGGACGGTGAGTAGGAATTTGATCGAACGGTTGAGCATTGGACTCCCCTTTTCAGGTGGATTGCATTTGCACCACCGATGCTCCGTCCGCGAGGCGCGCGCGCCAATGACGCCGGCGTCACCAACCGGGCCGCGTTTGGCCCGGTCCGGGACAGCCTCAATCCACCCTCTTGCGCCCTCCAAAAGCGGCAAAGCCCGCCTGCGGCCCGATCGTCGACTGCTCGAAGCCGGCCGCCACGAGCCAAGCGCGCAGATCCTTGCGACGCGGAGGCAGCGGGTGGCCGCTGTAGCTGCCGGCCTTGAAGAGAGCCCGAGCTCGGCGGCTGGCGTCCGAGAAGAACGTCGTCCCGACCAACTGCCCGCCGGGCTTGAGGCAACGGGCCATCTCGGCAACGGCCTTCTGCGGGTTGGGGACCATGTGAAGCCCGCTGTAGGAGAGGAAGAGATCGACCTCACCGTCGCCGAGGGGAAGCTCCGTCATATCGGCCTCGAGCAACTCGACCTGCCTCAGTGAGCGTGTCCTGGCGCGGCGCTCGGCTCGACGAAGCATCTTCGGGGACAGGTCGATGGCGAGGTAGCGCACGTCCTGCTCCGGGCGGAGGGCGCGAAAGGCGACGCCGCCCCCGCAGGGCACGTCGACGATCGTCGCGCCCGCGGGAGCTCGCGCGATTGGCTCCATGCTGGTGTAGAGAAGCGCGGAATCGATGCCCCAGACAGCCCGCCCGATTGCCTGCATCAGTCGCGGACGCTCGATGTAGAAGTCGTAGAAGGCGCCGAAGGGGCCGGCGCAGACGTTGGGAACCTCTCGGGGCACGGCCATGACTATCGATCGAGCCCGAGCTCGATGACGCGGGCAGCGATCAGGCGCGGCCGCTCGCGGCCCGAATCGCCCGGGACCTCGAGCTTGGCGGCGAGGGCGTCGAGGCGGCGCTGGGCGGTGCGCTCGCTGACGTGCAGGACTTCGGCGATCTCGGCACGGGTGGCGGGACGGCCAGCGAAGGCGCCCTCGCTGCGGTAGGGCGCGACCAGGGCCGCGGCGGTCGCCCGCTCCTCTTCGGTCAGCGGCACACCGGGACCGCTGGCCGCCACGGTGCCTCCCGCCCGGCCCGGAACCGGGTCGGAAACTTCGAGGCGATGGTTGCCGACGATGAGCGTGTCACCGTCACGCAGGCGCCGCGGCCGGTCGAGCGGCTCGCCATTGAGCGCGGTGCCGTTGCGGCTGTCGAGATCGGTCGCCATCAGCACGCCGCCACGGTTCTCGATCTCGAGGTGGTTCCAGGAGACGGACTCGTCATCGATATGGATCTCGGCGGCGGGGTCGCGCCCAACCACGGTGCGCTCGCCGCTGAGCGCCACCGACCTTGGCTCGCCACCCTCGCCCGTCAACCAGATGCGCGCGTCCATCTCTTCGCGAGCATAGATCCTCAGGTGCAACGCGTTGCGGCTGTGTGGGAGCCGAAAAACGTTGCACCTGAGCCCGGATAGAGTGCGGCGCCGTGTCTGCCGACGACGAGAAGCGGATTGCCGCCGAGGCGGCGGCGGAGCTGGTCGAGGATGGGATGACCGTCGGCCTCGGCACCGGATCGACCGTCGCTCACCTCCTGCCGGCGATTGCCGCCCGCGGCGTCAGCGGGATCCGCTGCGTCGCCACCTCGGTCGCCACCGAGGAGCAGGCGCGGGAGCTGGGAATTCCGGTCGAGGAGTTCAGCCAGCTCAAGAAGCTCGACATCGCGATCGACGGCGCCGACCAGGTGACGCCGGATGGCTGGCTGATCAAGGGCGGCGGCGGCGCCCACCTGCGCGAGAAGATCGTCGCCGCGGCGGCCGAGCGCTTCGTCGTCATCGCCGACTCGAGCAAGCCGGTCGACTCGCTCAGCGCCCCGGTCCCCCTCGAGCTCTTCGCCTTCGGCATCGCCTCGACGTTGGAGCGACTCGGCTCAGCGGTCGAGCTGCGCGACGTGCCAGCCAGCCCCGACGGTGGCCTAATCGCGGACTATCGGGGCGAGATCGGTGAGCCGGCGAGCCTCGCCGCTCGACTCGAGGCCGATCCCGGCGTCGCCGCCCACGGCATCTTCCCTTCGGACATGGTGAGCGCGGTGCTGGTAGGGGCCGGGACGGGCGTCGAACGCCTCAGCGAGACGAACCGAGATCCAGAGGGATCAGACTCTCGAGGCGCTTGACCGCCGGATCATCCGGGCCCACCAGCTCAGAGATCGTGGTGGCGGCGGCGTCGATGTCCTCCGGCGTCGCCTGAGCGATCGCCTCCATGTCGGCCCAGTCCCTGGTGCGGTCGAAGAATGCCTTGAAGATGGCCAACGAGGCGCAGTCCAACACCGGGATTTCGCGGCCAGTCAGCGGCACCCAGACGACCGCCGAGGCAACCGCTTGATGCAGAGGCACGTTGTTGAGGAAGACGTCGACCGGTGTGCCGTCCCAATCGAGCCTTGCCTGGCCGTCGCGCTCAACCTTGGCTACGTCGTCCTCGGTCACCTCCACCCCGGACGGCAGGCAGGCAAGCGTAGAGCCAGCCTTGGCCGAGTCGACAAAGATGTTGACGTCCAGATCCCGCGTGCCGCGAGGCTCCTCGACACAGTAGGCGAGAGCGATCGCACCGCCAAATGCATGGGGAATGCTGGCTTTGTTCAGCGAGTCATGAATGGCGAAGAGCTTGTCGACCAGTTCGCTCAAGGTGCGGACCTCGCGGCAAGGCGATCGGCGAGGGGCGGGTAATCGAGTCGGGCCTTGGGCCTGAAGGGCAGGACCTCCGCCAGCTCGAGCACCTGCACGAGGATTCGCCCCGCCCGGTCGGCATCCACCGGCGGCTCCCGGCGCCCGAGCTTCAGCTCAAGCCCTCCCGCCGCGGCCAGGCGGGCAAGCGCGTCCGCACCGGGCTCACGGCTCCCTTTGATGTAGGCATTGACCACGGAGCGAGGCATGCCGGCGCGCCGCGCAAGCTCTGCCTGGGTCAAACCGCTCTGCGCTCGGATCTGCTCAGTGAGTGGAGTTGCTTTCCCTGGCATACTAGGATGTTAGCGAATTCGCTAACACAGGCCAAGACCTCAGGAAGCGGCTTCACGAGCAGCATCCGCCTAAGGCGCGGCGGCGGTGTCGGCAACTACGGTCATCTTTGGATTCTCGACCCGGCCGGCCGGGATCGAGGTATCGCCGGCGAGGAGCTTGGCGAGGGGCTCGACCTTTTTTGGGCCGGTGACCAGCCAGATGATCTGGCGGGCAGTGTTGAGAGCCGGGTAGGTGAGGGTCATGCGGTAGTAATCCTGGTAGGCGGTCTCGGTGAGGGCGACACGGCGGTCGCTGACCTCGAGGACCGGGTCGCCCGGCACCAGCGAGGCAGTGTGACCGTCGGGGCCGAGGCCGAGGTGGACGCAGTCGAGCGGATCCGGGAGCGTGTTTTCGTAAGCACGGGCCGCCCCATCGAGATCTCTCTGGGTGACCGGCATCGGGCGCATCACCGCCTGATGGTCCATCGAGAGGCCGAGCACCATGTGGGTGAGGTTGCGGTCCTCGCTGCCCGGCGAGGCGATCCGCTCGTCGACCTGGAACAGCTCGGTCTCGGGCCATGGCATCTGCTCGTCTTCGCCCAGCATCGCCAGCATCGCCCAGGGGGTGCGACCGCCGCTCATCGCCAGCGAGAAGATGTTGCGCTCCGCGACCGCGGCCGCCCCGGTCGCCGCGATTAACTCGGCGGCACGCCGCGCCGCTGCCTTTTCGTCGGCGCAGACCTCGAGCTCGATCGCCATCGGCCCGCCTAGGACGGCTTCTCGTCGTGGCCGCCGAACTGCTTGCGCATCGCCGAGAGCACCTTGTCGGCGTAGTCGTCGAGACCGCGCGAAGCGAAGCGCTCGTACAGGGCAGTGGTGAGGACCGGCGCCGGCACGCCCTCGTCGATCGCCGCGATCGAGGTCCAGCGGCCCTCGCCGGAGTCCGAGACGCGTCCGGCGAACTCGGCTAGATCGGGCGATTCCTGCATCGACGCGGCGGTCAGGTCGAGCAGCCAGGACCCGATCACGCTGCCCCGGCGCCAGACCTCGGTCACCTCGGGAAGGTCGAGGTCGTACTGGTAGTACTCAGGCTGCTCCAGCGGCGCGGTCTCGGCGTCGGACTCGCGCTGGACCTTGCCGGCGTTGGCGTTCTTGAGGATGTTGAGGCCCTCGGCGTAGGCCGCCATCACGCCGTACTCGATCCCGTTGTGGACCATCTTGACGAAATGGCCGGCTCCGTTGGGACCGCAGTGCAGGTAGCCGTTCTCGGCCGGACCCGGCTCGCCCGTGCGTCCCGGCGTGCGCTCAGCCGACTCGACTCCGGGAGCCAACGAGGCGAAGACCGAATCGAGCCGCTCGACGGCCCCATCCGGGCCGCCGATCATCAGGCAGTAGCCGCGCTCGAGGCCGAAGACGCCGCCGCTGGTGCCGCAGTCGACGAAGTCGATTCCCTTCCCGCGCAGCATCTCGGCGCGGCGGATGTCGTCACGGTAGTAGGAGTTGCCGCCATCGACGATCGCATCGCCGGAGTCCAGCGCGGCGGCGACGTCCTCGATCGTCTTCTCGGTGATCTCGCCCGCCGGCACCATCACCCAGACCGAGCGCGGCGCGCTCAGCTTGGCGGCCAACTCCTGCAGCGAGGAAGCGCCCTCGGCGCCCTCTTTCGCAAGCCTGGATACCGCATCGGGGTTGACGTCGTAGACGACGAGGCGATGACCGTCGCGCATCAGCCGCCGCGCCATATTGGCGCCCATGCGGCCGAGGCCGACCATTCCCAGCTCCATGGCCTAACCCTACGCGAGCCGGGCGACTCTTGGCCAGACGGCCAACGGGTAGCCTGGCGGGCGATGGCCAAGGCCGACGCCGACCGCACCGCCGACGTGCTGACGATCTTCGGGATCAGCGGCGACCTGGCGAAGAAGATGACCTTCCGGGCGCTCTACCGGCTCGAGGCACGGGGCAAGCTCGACTGCCCGATCGTCGGCGTGGCGATCGACGACTGGGACACCGAGCAGCTGCGCAAGCACGCTCACGACTCGATCGCGTCGACGGTAAGCAATCCCGATGAAGACGTCTTCAGCCGCCTCGCCGCCCGCCTCTCCTACGTCCAGGGCGACTACGCGGACGCCGAAACCTTCCGGCGTGTCGCCGAGGCGATCGGCGGGGCCAAGCGACCGGTCTTCTACCTGGAGGTCCCGCCGTCGCTTTTCGCCACCGTGGTGCACGGGCTCAGCGACGCCGGGCTTACCGAGAACGCCCACGTCGTGATCGAGAAGCCCTTCGGCCACGACCTGGAGTCAGCCCGGGCGCTCAACGCCGAACTCTGCGAGGTGCTCGACGAGGAGCAGATTCTGCGCATCGACCATTACCTCGGCAAGGAGCCGGTGATGGACATCACCTACCTGCGCTTCGCCAACTCGGTGCTGGAGCCGGTCTGGAACCGCCAGCACGTCTCCCACGTGCAGATGACGATCGCCGAGGATTTCGGCGTCGAGGACCGCGGCCGCTTCTACGACGCGGTCGGGGCGATGCGCGACGTGGTCCAGAACCACGCCCTGCAGGTCCTCGCCCTGGTCGGCATGGGTCCGCCGACCGGCAACCACCACGACTCGGTCCGCGACAAGAAGCTCGAATTCTTCAAGGCGACGCGTACGGCCGATCCGAAACGCTACGTGCGCGGCCAGTACAAGGGTTTTCTCGATGTCAAGGACGTCGCTCCCGATTCGACCACCGAGACCTTTGCGGCGATCGAGTTGGCGGTCGATAACTGGCGCTGGAGCGGGGTCCCCTTTTTCATCCGCGCCGGCAAGTGCATGCCGGCCAAGTCGAGCGAGGTGACGGTCGTCTTCAAACGACCGCCCCCGCTCGGGGTCGGGCCCGGCAAACGCCCGGAACCGAACCGGATGACGGTGCGGATCGAGCCCGTGCCGGGAGCCCGCATGCGTCTCTTCGCCAAGCAGGCCGGGGAAGAGGCGTTTGAGCCGGCAAATCTCGAGGTCCTTTTCGAAAAAGTGCCTGGCGAGGAGCCCGAACCCTACGAGCGGTTGCTCGGCGACGCGATCGCCGGGCACCACCAGCTCTTCACTCGCCAGGACACGGTCGAGGAGACCTGGCGGATCGTGCAGCCGCTGCTCGATGAGCCGGGGCCGGTGCACCCCTACGAGCCCGGCACCTGGGGGCCGCCCGAGGCCGAGAAGCTCACCCGCGGCATCTGCCAGTGGCACGAGCCCTGGCTGCCGAGCTAGCAGCTCGCCTGGACGCAATCCCGACCTTCGTGCTAGGTTTGGCACCCCTAATTAGGGCCGCCTAACACGATGACCGCCAGCGAGAAGAACAAGGAGCAGCCCGGCCGGTGATCCCGACACTGGTGATCGCCCTGCGCGAGGGCGTCGAGGCGTCGCTGATCGTCGGCATCATCGCCGCCTTCCTGGTCAAGGAGGGGCGCAGCGACGCGATGCGGCAGATGTGGGTTGGCGTGGCAATCGCGGTCGCGCTCTGCGTCGGCATCGCGGTGATCCTGCGGGTCGTCGGCCAACAGCTGCCCCAGCGCGAGCAGGAGGGGCTGGAGACGGTGATCGGCCTGGTCGCGGTCGCTGCCGTCACCTACATGATCGTCTGGATGCGGCGCAACGCGCGGGGCATCAAAAAGGTGCTGGAAGGCAACGCGGCAACCGCCCTGGCGAGCGGCTCGACGATGGCGCTGATCGCGATGGCGTTCCTCGCGGTGCTTCGCGAGGGCTTCGAGACCTCCGTCTTCATGCTCGCCGCCTTCCAGGACGCCTCCGACACGACCGCCGCTGGCGCCGGTGCGGTGATCGGCCTGCTTGCGGCGATCGCGATCGGCCTCGGCATCTACCGCGGCGGCGTGCGGCTCAACCTCACCCGCTTCTTCCGCGTCACCGGGCTGATCCTCGTCTTCGTCGCCGCCGGCCTGCTCGCCACCTCGCTGCACACCGCCCACGAGGCGGGCTGGTTCAACAGCCTGCAGGCACAGGCGCTCGACCTGACCTGGCTGGTCCAGCCGGGGACTATCTCGGGCTCACTGCTAACCGGGATGCTGGGCTTGCAGCCAACGCCGACGGTCGGCGAGGCACTCATCTACGGGCTCTACGCGTTGCCGATGGCGCTCTACGTGCTCTGGCCGGACCGCCTGCGACTGCGGCGCGTGCCGGCCCGCACCCGAAGCACCGCCCCGGCCGAGAGCCCGGCCTAAGACCGAACAGCCCACTGCGATGACCGAACTCACACGGCGGCGATTGCTGGCCTCAGCCGGCGTCGGTGCGGCAGGCATCGGCCTGGGCGGCGCGGCGGGCTACCTGGTCGGCAGCGAGAACGCCGAGGCGAGCGACGGCACCGGCTCGGTTCCGTTCTACGGCGACCACCAGGCGGGGATCGCGACCCCGGCGCAGGACCGGCTCCACTTCGCCGCCTTCGACCTCGTCGACCCCAGGCCCTCCGCTCTGCGCGAACTGCTGCAAGAGTGGTCGGCGGCGGCGGCCGAAATGACGGCCGGAGAGATGGTGGGCGATGCCAACAGTGTCCAGCTCGCCCCGCCTGACGACACCGGCGAGACGGTCGGCCTGCTTCCCTCACGGCTCACGGTCACCTTCGGGCTCGGCCCAAGTCTCTTCGAGCGGCGTCAGCTCGGCCTGCGCGACAAGCGCCCGGCGGCGCTGCGCGAGCTACCGCCCTTGCCGGCGGACGAGCTGAACGAAGCTGAAAGCGGCGGCGACCTCTGCGTGCAGGCCTGCTCCGACGACCCCCAAGTCGCCTTCCACGCCGTCCGCAACCTCGCCCGGATCGGCCGCGGCACGGTCGTGATGCGCTGGTCCCAACTTGGCTTCGGCCGCACCGCCAGCACCAGCCGCAGCCAGGAGACGCCCCGCAACCTGATGGGCTTCAAGGACGGCACCGCCAACATCAAGGCCGAGGATGGCGAGGCGATGGACCGTTTCGTCTGGGCCGGCGGCGAAGGCCCGGCGTGGATGCGCGGCGGCACCTACATGGTCACCCGCCGCATCCGCATGTTGCTGGAGATCTGGGATCGCTCGCCGCTCGCCGATCAGGAGAAAACCATCGGCCGCGACAAGTACGGCGGCGCCCCGCTCGGCGGCAGCGAGGAGTTCGAGTCGCTCGACCTCGAAGCTGAGCAGGGCGGCCGCCCGGTGATACCCGTCGACGCCCACGTACGCCTCGCCTCCGCCTCGGCGAACAGCGGCGAGCGGATCCTGCGCCGCGGCTACTCCTTCACCGACGGGGTCGACGAGAGTCTCGGCGAGCTCGAAGCCGGCCTCTTCTTCATCTGCTTCCAGCGCGAACCGCAACGCCAGTTCGTCGCGATCCAGCGGCGACTCGGCTCCCTCGACGCCCTCAACGAGTACATCAAGCACGTCGGCAGCGCCGTCTTCGCCGTTCCGCCCGGGGCCCGCAGCGGCGGCTACGTCGGCGAAACCCTGCTCCACTGATATTCCGACTGAAAATGTCGGTTTTTATTAGGGTGCCCTAACTCTCGTCACCGAACAAACCAAGGAGCTTTCGAACCGATGAATCGCACTGCCCTTCGCCCATCGCTGACCGCCGCCGGCATCGGCCTCGTCGCCTTGCTTGCCGCCGGCTGCGGCTCCAGCGGCGACGCACCCGCGGGCGCCAAGAAGATGGCCTTCACGCTGACTGACGCGGGTTGCGTGCCGAATACGGCGAAGGCTCCGGCCGGTCCGATCACCTTCGACGTCGAAAACGCAGGCACCTCGGAGGTGAACGAGTTCGAGGTGCTCGACGGCGACATGATCCTCGGCGAGGTCGAGAACCTCTCAGACGGCCTCAGCGGCAGCTTCTCGCTGACCCTCGAGCAGGGCGAGTACACGCTCTACTGCCCCGGAGGGGATGACGAGAAAGGCACCCTCACCGTCAGCGGCGAGCTGCAGGCGGAGAACAGCCCCCAGCTCGACGCCGCGATCGAGCGGTACCGCGAGTACCTGAAGGAGACCACGGCCGAGCTGGTCAGCGCGACGGCGCCGTTCGTCGCCGCTGTCGAAGCCGGTGACGTCGAGAAGGCGAAATCGCTGTATGCCGCTGCCCGCGTCCCTTACGAGCGGATCGAGCCGGTGGCCGAGTCCTTCGGCAGCCTCGACCCCCGCATCGACGCCCGTGAAAACGATGTTCCCGCCAGCGAATTCGAAGGCTTCCACCGGATCGAGAAGGCGCTCTGGATCGAAAACAGCGCCGACGGCATGGCGCCCGTCGCCAAGCAGCTGCTCGCCGACGTCGAAGAACTCGAGGCCAAGGTAAAGAAGGTCGAACTGCAGGCGGTGCAGATCGCCAACGGTGCCAACGAGCTGCTCGGCGAGGTCTCGGCCTCGAAGATCACCGGTGAGGAGGAGCGCTACTCGCACACCGATCTGGTCGATTTCGAGGCCAACGCCGAAGGCGCCGAGGCCGCTTTCGAAGCGGTCGAGCCGCTGCTCTCTGAGCAGGACCCGAAGCTGGCAAAGGAGATCGAAGCGAGCTTCGACGACGTCTACGCCTCGCTGGAGCCCTATCGGCGCGGTGATGGCTTCGTTTCCTACACGGAGTTGAGCGAGGCGGATACGCGCAAGCTGGCACAGGAAATCGACGCTTTGGCTGAGGAGCTCTCTCAAGTTCCAGCTCAGATCGTTGGCGGCTAGAACCGCTCTGGCCGGCGGGTCCTGTCGCGGAGATGGGGTCCTCGTCCTCGCAAGCTGCGGGCGAGGACCCCAGATCTCCACGCCACCCGCCGGAGGAGCGCATAGCCTGGCCCGCGATGACTGTGCAGACGCAAGATCGCGCTGACAGCCTGCTGCGAGAGCTTGGGTTCTCCGAGTGGCGAGCAGGGCAGCGCGAGGCGGTTGAGGCGGGGTTGGAAGGGCGAGACTCGTTGGTCGTGATGCCGACCGGTGGGGGGAAGAGCCTTTGCTACCAGCTGCCCGGGCTGGCGAGCGAGGACTTGACGATCGTGGTCAGTCCGCTGATCGCGCTGATGCAGGACCAGTGGCGGCGGCTTACCGCCGGCGGGCACCCGGTGGCGATGATCTCCTCCGGCATGAGCGCCGAAGCCGCCAGGGCAGCGCTCGACCAGGTGCGCGACGGCAGCGCCCGGATCGTCTACTGCTCCCCGGAGCGCTTCGCCTCCCCGGTCTTCCTGCAGGCGCTGGCGCAGCGGCGGATCGACCTGCTCGCCGTCGACGAGGCCCACTGCGTCTCGGAATGGGGGCACGACTTCCGCCCCGATTACCTGCGCCTGCCGGAGATCGCCGAGCGGCTCGGCCGGCCTCCGGTGATGGCCTGCACGGCGACCGCGACCAAGGCCGTCGCGGCGGAGATCGTCTCCCGCTTTGGGCTGAAGAGCCCGCTGCAGGTGCGCTCCGGCTTCGACCGACCCAACCTCTCCTTCGACGTCGTCGGGCTCGAGGGCAAGGGCTCCAAGGCGCGGCGGCTGGCGCTGCTGGAAGGCGGCCTCGCCGACCCGGAGAACCGGCCCGCAATCGTCTACTGCGGCACCCGGCGCGATACCGACGAGGTCGCCCAGGCGCTGCGCGACTCGGGCCTGCGAGCGCTCGCCTACCACGCCGGCATGGAGTCCGAGGAGCGAACCGGTACGCAGCGCCGCTTCATGGAAGGCGACGCCGAAGTCATCGTCGCCACCAATGCTTTCGGCATGGGCGTCGACAAGGCCGACGTGCGCTCGGTCTGGCACATGGCGATCCCGACCAGCCTCGAGGCCTACTACCAGGAGGCCGGGCGCGGCGGCCGTGACGGGCGGCCGGCAAAGGCCGTGCTGCTGGCGATGAAGGCCGACCTAGGCAGGCTGGTGCGCTTCATCGAGCAACGCGATCCCGAGCTTGCGATCGCGCGCGAGCGGGGCTGGCGCGATTACCGCACGATCAAGGCCTTCATCTACGGCGAACGCTGCCGGCGCCGCAGCGTCCTCGACCACTTCGGCGACCGCACGGCGGGGCAGCCGCTGGGCCGTTGCTGCGATGTCTGCGACGGCACCCACTGGCTGCCCGATCCGGAGACGATCGTGATCAAGCGGACGACTCGCACGAAGGCGGCCGCCCCACCACCGGCCGAGCTGACCGAGGCCGATGCGCCGCTGTTCGAGGAGCTCAAGGCCTGGCGCCTCAAAGCCGCGGCCGGCAAGCCCGCCTACACCGTCGCCCACAACTCGACCCTGACGGCGATCGCCGTCAACCGTCCCGGCGACGACGCGAGCCTGGGCGCTCTCCGCGGCATCGGCCCGAGCTTCATCGAGAAGCACGCCACCGACGTTCTCGGGATCGTCGCTGCACATAGCGCCAGTTGCACTGAGTAACCAGCGCGCCTTTGCCCAACCGGGTCGCCGGATAGGGTCGTCGGACCCACGGGGACCGATCCATGGAGAAAGCTTCAGCCGAGGACTTGATTGGCGCGGTCCGTGACGGGGGCCGTGAACTCCGCGCGGCCGAGGCGGATTTGGTTCGTGCCGTTTTCGCCGGGGAGCCCGGGCGATTGGGGGGCGCCGAGGTCAGTGCCGGCGTACTTCGGCGCCTCTGCCTGCACGCTGGAATGGTCAGCGGAGGGCAGCCGGGGCGGATTTGCATCAGCGGCGGAACGATCACCGGGAAGCTCCTCGACCTAACTGGGCTCAGGCTCGACTTCGGGTTGCAGTTCACCGACGTCCGGCTGCCGCGCCTGGTCTTGCGTGACACCCGCCTCCTGGCGCTCGAGCTTCTCGGGGGAAGCGCGGCCGGCATAGAGGCCGACCGCATCGAGGTGGGGCACGACATCCTGATGACCGACGGCTTCACCTGCAACGGGCGGCTGAGGCTGCGCTCCGCCTCGGTTGGCGGCGATCTCAATTGCGACGGGAGCCGATTTCTAGTCGAGGGCGATGCCTCGATCGTCCTCGACGGCACCCGCATTGGCGGGCGGCTTTACTT
>JBKPOV010000073.1:0-35201 GCA_046733315.1 Actinomycetota bacterium | reverse complement strand
GTCGTCACCGTCGAGGTCGAGGAGGTGTCGCCGTCACCGCTGCCAGCGATCACGACGACCGCGATCAGCAGACCGACGATCACGGCGATCAGGCCGGCGATCAGCAGGCGCATGTTGCCGTGGGGCCGGTCTTGGTTGTTGTCGCCGTCGGGCTGGCGCATCATCCGCGTCGGGTCCTCGTGCATGAGCTACTCCTCCGGCCCGAGTATCGCGTCGAGTATCTCGTCGGTGTCGCCGACCTCGAAGCCGTCGCGCAGCCGCTTGGCGATCTCCTCCCGGCTGCTACCCGAAACAGCCATCTGGGTGGCGAGCAGGCGGGCGCCGGCGGAGCCCGACCGCGGCCCGGCCGGCTGCTCTGGGGCCGGTACCGAGGAAACCGGCTTCAGGTGCGGCTCGCGCTGAGCGGACACAGAAGGTGGATCGAGTTCGTCGGCTAGAGCCCGGAGGCGTTCGGCGACGATCCGATCGGCGCGGGCGCCGGCTTCGGAGAGCTGGCGACGCGCCTGCTCCTCGGCGTCGTCGATCACCTTGGCGGCGGCCTGCTCGGCCGCCTCGACGATCGCGGCAAGACGCTCAGCGGTGCCGCTGGTCAGGGCGCGCGGCTCGGGTGGACGTTTGCGAGAGCTCATTGAGCCGCGTAGCTTAGGAGCGCGGCCTCGATCGTGGCGAGGGCCCGTTCGATTTGGTCCGAATCGACCGTCAGCGCCGGCAGCAGGCGCAGCGTCCCCGGCTCGGGGACGTTGACGATCAGGCCGCGGGCGAGCAGGTCGGAGCCGATTGCCGTTGCGTCGATGCCGGCGTCCAGACCGACGCCGAGCATCAAGCCGCGGCCGCGAACCTCGCGGACTCCGCTGAGCCCGAGCAGCGAGTCGCGCAGCTGCGCCCCAACGTCGCGCACGCGGCGCAACAGCGCCGGATCGTCGACTATCTCCAGCACCGCCAAGGCGGCGGCACTGGCGAGCGGTCCGCCGGCGAAGGTCGAGGCATGATCGCCGGGCTCGAGCACCTCACCGGCTTGCGGCGAGGTGACGCAGGCGCCGATTGGCATGCCGCCGCCGAGCGCCTTGGCGCTGGTCAGCACGTCTGGTCGGACCGGCGTCTGCTCGTAGGCCCAGAGCGAGCCGGTACGCCCGACACCGGTCTGGATCTCGTCGAAGATCAGCAGCGCGCCGCTCTCGTCGCAGGCCTGGCGGGCGGCGAGCAGGGTGTCCTCGCCGAGTGGGTAGATCCCGGCCTCGCCCTGGATCGGCTCGATCAACACGGCCGCCGTTCTCTCCCCCACTGCCGCGGTAAGCGCCGCCGCATCGTCGAACGGCACGGAGCGGAAGCCGGGCAGCATCGGCGCCAGATCCGCGTTGGCGGCAAGGCCTGGTGTGGCGGCAAGCGCACCGTATGTGCGGCCGTGGAAGTCGCGCTCGAAGCTGACGATCTCGGGCGCCTCGATGCCGCGCCGGTGGGCGTGCTTGCGGGCGATCTTGATCGCGCACTCGTTCGCCTCGGTGCCGGAGTTGGAGAAGAAGACGCGCCCGCCGAGGCTCGACTCGGCGAGGCGCTCGGCGAGGCGCACCATCGGCTCGGTGTAGAAGAGGTTCGAGGTGTGCATCAGGCGGCCGGCTTGCTCGCGGACGGCCTCGACCACGTCCGGGTTGCAGTGGCCGACCGAGCAGACCGAGATGCCGCCGAGGAAGTCGAGGTACTCCTTGCCTTCGGCGTCCCAGAGCAGGGCGCCCTCGCCACGCACGAACTCGACCGGCGCCCGCTTGTAGGTGCGCATCAGGTAGCGCTGCTCGAGCGCCTGCAGGTCGGTCAGGTTCATGGCGTCACCATCGTTCCGATGCCGGCGTTGGTGAAGAGCTCCAGCAGCAAGCTGTGGGGCTGACGCCCATCGATGATGTGGGCCGACTTGGCGCCGCCCTGGATCGCATCGACGCAGGCCTGCAGCTTGGGCCGCATGCCGCCGTCGATTCCGCTCAGTTTCTGTTCGACCTCGAGCACGGTCGCGTGCGAGATCAGCGAGCCATGGTCATCGGGGTCGCCGAGCCAGCCCTCGACGTCGGTGAGGAAGATCGCCTTCGCCGCCCCGAGCGCGGCGGCGACCTTGCCAGCGACTTCGTCGGCGTTGACGTTGTGCGGGTTGCCTTCGCCGTCGGTCCCGGTCGAGGCGATCACCGGAATGTAGTCGGCGGAGATGTGATTGAGCACGTCGACGTCGACATGCTCAACGGCGCCGACGAAGCCAACCTGATCGGCGTTGGGCACCGGCGAGACCTGGAAGAGGCCGCCATCCTCGCCGGAGAGGCCGACCGCGGGCTGACCGTGCGCGTTGAGCCGCTGGACGATTTCCGAGTTGAGCTTGCCGACCAGGACCATCCGCGCCACCTCGACCGTCTCGGCGTCGGAGACACGCAGGCCCTCGTGGAAGCGGACCTCGAGCCCGAGCCGCTCCATGTAGCGGGTGATCTCAGGCCCGCCGCCGTGGACGACGACCGGGTTGAGGCCGACGTACTTGAGCAGGACGACATCGGTGGCAAAGTCCTCGCGCAGCGCCTCCTCGCGCATCGCCGCCCCGCCGTACTTGATCACCACGGTGCGGCCGTGGAACTCCCTGATGTAGGGCAGGGCCTCGAGCAGCGTCTCGACGTTGGCCGTCACTGGGATCTCCTCAGGTCGTGTATTCGCCATTGATCCGCACATACTCGTAGCCGAGATCGGAAAACCAGACGTGCGCCGAGTGTTCGCCGCGCTCGAGCCGCAGCCCGATCTCGGCCTCCGAGTCCTCGCCGCCGAGCGCACTCGAGTCGATCGAGTCGGCACCGATCTCCTCCAGGTCCTCGCCCGCCAGCGCCATTCCCGCAGCTTGGGCGATCCGGCCCCAGTTGGGATCGCGGCCGAAGAGCGCCGTCTTGACCAGCGGCGAGTTGGCGATCGCACGGGCGACCCGCTCCGCCTCGGCCTCCGACGCGGCACCATCGACCTGAATCCGGCCAACCCGAGTCGAGCCCTCGCCGTCGGCCACGACCTCGATCGCGAGCTGCAGGAGGACCGCCTCGAGCAGTCCCTCCGGCAGCGGCTCGCCGGAAGCTCCGGTTGCCTGAAGCAGCACCGTGTCGTTGGTGCTCATCTGACCGTCGACGGTGATCCGCTCGAAGGAGGCGCCGGTGGCGGCGCGCAAGGCCGCCTCGGGGTCCGCCACGAGGGCATCGGTCTGGACGAAGCAGAGCATCGTCGCCATGTTCGGCTGGATCATGCCGCCGCCCTTGGCCTGGGCGGAAACGGTCACGTCGCCGACGCGGAGCGTGCAGCGCTTCGGCCAACGATCCGTGGTGAGGATCGCGTCGGAGAAGGCCACGCCCCCGCTCGCGGAGAGTCCTTCGGCGGCATCGCCGATCCCCGCCAGCACCTGCTCAACCGGCAAGGGCACCCCGATCACGCCCGTCTCCGCGACCGCGACCGCCTCGGGCCGCAGCCCGAGCTTCTCCGCCGCGATGTCGCACATCGCCACCGCGTCGGCGTAACCCTGCTCGCCGGTCTCGGCGTTGGCGTTGCCCGAGTTGACTACGGCGGCCCGGATCGCACTCTGTTCGCAGCGTTTGCGGCAGACGCGGACAGGGGCCGCGGCCGAGGCGTTGCGGGTGAGCAGGATCGCTGAAGAGACCCGCTCAGCGTCGCAGACGACGAGACCGACGTCGGTCTTACCGCCACCCTTGAGCCCGCAGTGGACGCCACCGGCACGAAAGCCGGGTGCGAGCTGCGCCGGATCGAGCTCCTCGACGTCAGGCGGCACCGTCACCCACCGCGACCTGAAGAACCCGCCGCTCACCACAGCGCCTTCCGGTGCGCCTTATCCCGGCATAGGGAGGAAAAAGCGCACTGCAACCTCACAGCAGGCCCTCCGTCTCGTCTAGGCCGAGCATCAGGTTGAGGTTCTGGACACCCTGGCCGGAGGCGCCCTTCCAGAGGTTGTCGAGCGCCGAGAAGGCCAGCACGCGGCCGCGTTCTTCGACGGTGACGTAGACGTGGCACTCGTTGGAATCGCGCACGTCGCGCAGGCCGGGCGGGCCATCCACGACACGGACGAAAGGCTCGCCGGCGTAGCGCTCGCGGTAGAGCGCCTGCACCTCATCCCTGGAAAGCGGCTCGCTCGTCTGCACGTAGCAGCTGGTCAGCTCGCCCTGGTCGAGCGGCAGCAGGTGGGGGACGAAGGTGACGGGCGCTGGAGAGCCCAGTGCAGCCAGCTCCTGTTCGATCTCGGGCCGGTGGCGGTGGCCCTCGGTCTTGTAGGCGAAAGCGTTCTCGTCCATCGAGACGTAGTGCATCGCGTCGCCGCCGCCGCGGCCGGCGCCGGAGACGCCCTGCTTGGCATCGATGACGACGTCACTGAGCAGGCCCCGCTCGGCCAATGGCGCCAGCGCCAGCACGCTCGCCGTCGGGTAGCAGCCAGGCGTCGCCACCAGCTCGGCCTCGCGCAACTGCTCGCGGTAGAGCTCGGTGAGGCCGTAAACGGCGCCCTCGAGCAGCTCGGGCGCGCCGTGCTCGCCGTACCAACGCTCGTAGGTGGGCAGGTCGCGCAGGCGGAAGTCGGCAGAGAGATCGACGACGAGAGCGCCGAGGCCGCGCAAGGCAGCCACCGCCGGTGCCGAGGCGCCGTGCGGATAAGCGACGATCGCGGCGTCCACCTCCTCGATCTCGTCGAGATCGAGCTCGGTCAGCTCCAGCGGTACCCGGTAGCGCGGGTAGAGGCTGTCGAGCCGCTTGCCAGCGTCGCTGCGCGAGGTAACGGCGACCAGCTCCAGCTTCGGGTGGCGCCAGACGATCTTCGCGGCCAAGGCGCCGGTAAAGCCGGAGGCCCCGGCGACCAGCACCCGGGCGACGGGATCGCCGTCGAGCGGTTGGGAGGTGAGATCAGCCACGCAGGGTCCCGCCGATCTTCTCCAGCGTGGCATCGATTAGCGTCCGCTGCGCAGCAACCTCTTCGTCGGTCAGAGTGCGGTCGGCCGCCCGGAACTCAAGCCGCAGGGCAACACTCTTATGCCCCTCTTCGACCTGCTCGCCCTCATAGAGATCGAAGACCTCAGCGGCGCGCAATAGCCCGCGACCGGCTGCCAGCACGGCGAGGCGCAGGTGTTCCACCGGCACCTCGCTCGGCAGGACCACCGCGAGATCCTGGTAGACCGCGGGAAAAGCGGTGACGTCCTCATAGATCTCTTCGCCGGTACTTGCGATCGCAACCAGCGGGGCCAAGGCAACTTCAAAGGCGACGGTGGTCTCGATGTCCCACTCCCGGCAGACAAGCGGGTGCAGCTCGCCGATCCAGCCCGAGGGGACACCACCGGCAAAGATGCTCGCCGCGCGACCGGGGTGAAGAAATGGTTCCGCCATCGCCGCGAAGGAAAGGGTCGTGCCGAGTTGGCCAGCGAGCGCTTCCAGCGCCCCCTTGAGGGCGAAGAAGTCGCCGATGCTCTCCTCGCCCCGCCAAGACCGCGGCGATGGCCCAGAGATGAGGCAACCGATCCGATGCGGCTCATAGTCGGGCGCGAGCCGCTCGCCGGCGAACTCACCGGCCAAAGCACCGAGCTCGCGGTCGACCTCCGTTGGGTAGAGCAGGTAAACGCGGCCCGACTCGAAGAGCGAGACACGCTGGACGCCTCGGGCGAGATTGCTCTGGGCGACGTCGAGCAGCGAGCCGAGCAGGGTCGTCCGCATCACCGATTGGTCCTCCGAAAGGGGGTTGGAGAGCACGACGCCGTTGGCGCGCGGATCGTCCGCGGCCATGCGCAGCCGCCCCGGCTCGCCGGGATCGGTGAAGCTCCAGCCGACCACTTCATCGAAGCCGAGGTCCCGCATTACGTCCTCGGCGCGCCGCCGTAGTCGCTGCTCGCGGGTCAGGCCCCCGACCCGGCCGGCAACCGCCGGAAGCGTGCTGGGCAAGTGCTCGTCGAGCCCGTGGACCCGGCCCACCTCCTCGATCAGGTCGACCTCGCGGCTCACGTCGGAGTGGCGGTCGGGGGGCACGGTCACCTCGAGGTCCCCATCGCTGATTTCGACGCCGAACCCGAGCCGCTCCAGATAGGCGGCCTGGTCGGCCTGCTCGATCGTCATGCCGAGCAGCCCCTCGACCCGCTCGCCGCGCAGGACGAGCTTGCGCGGCTCGGGGATCTCAGCGGCGACGTCGATCGTGCCAGGCACCAACTTGGCGCCGCAGAGCTCGACCAGTAGCCGCGAAGCGATCCGCTGTGCCCGCATGCAGAGCTCGGGGTGGAGCTGCTTCTCGAAGCGGGAGGATGCCTCAGAGCGCAGCCCGAGCATGCGCGATGTGCGCAGGATGTTGGTGCCGTTCCAGGTCGCGACCTCGAGCAGGACCCGGGTCGTCTCATCCGAGACCTCGCTGCGCTGGCCGCCCATGATCCCGGCGATGCCGGAGGGGCCGTCGTTGTCGCAGACCAAAACCGTCTCCGCGTCGAAGCTCCGCTCGACCTCATCGAGCGTCATCATCGTCTCGCCCTCCGCCGCGCTGCGAATCGTCAGCGCTCCGTCGGGGACCTGGTCGAGGTCGAAGGCGTGCAGGGGCTGGGCGGTGAGCAGCATCACGTAGTTGGTGATGTCGACGACGTTGTTGATCGGTCGCTGGCCGGCCGCGGTGAGGCGCGCCTGCAGCCAGGCGGGCGAGGGAGCGACCGTCACGTCGGTGAAGACGCGCGCGGTGAAGCGCGGGCAGAGGTCCGGAGCCTCGACCGCGACCGAGGCGTAATCGCTCACCTCGCCATCGCCGTCGGCGGGCGCATCGTCGGCCCAGGGCTCGGCTGCAAGCGCGGCGCCGCTGATCGCGTGGACCTCGCGGGCAACCCCGTAGACGCCGAAGCAGTCGACCCTGTTCGGCGTCACCTCGAGCTCGAGCACCGGCTCGGCGATCGGCAAGACCTCGACCAGCGGCGTCCCCGGGACGAGGCTCTCGCTGTTCGCACCCGCGGTGATATCGGGCAAAGGAACAGCGGAAGCGGTGTTTTCGCTGAGCACCAAGATGCCGTCAGGACTCTCGCCGACGCCCAGCTCCGATCCCGAACAGATCATTCCCATCGACTCGACCCCGCGCAGCTTCGCCTTGCCGATCTTGTGGCCTCCCGGCAGCGTCGCCCCGGGCAGCGCCACGGGCACGGTCTGTCCCGCCGCGACGTTGGGCGCACCGCAGACGATCGTGCGCTCGCCGTCACCGGTGTCGACTGTGCAGACGCGCAACCGGTCGGCGTTGGGGTGTGGCTCGGCGCTCAGCACCTTGCCGACCACGAAACCCTCGGCCGCGGGCGGACCGACGGTGCCGACCCGCTCGACCTCGGTGCCGGTCATCGCCAGCCGCTCGGCAAGCTGGTCGGGCTCGATGCCCGGATCGCAATACTCGCGCAGCCAGGAGTAGGGCACTCTCATGAGAACTGCTCCAGGACGCGGACGTCGTTGTCGAAGAAGCGGCGTAGGTCGGGCACGCCGTGGCGCAGCATCGCGATCCTCTCGACGCCCATGCCGAAGGCGAAGCCCTGCACCCGCTCCGGGTCATAGCCATTCGATGCGACAAAGCCGAGCACGTTGGGGTCGACCATGCCGGCCCCGCCGACCTCGATCCAGCCGATCCCCTTGCAGAGGTTGCAGCGTTCGCCATCGGCGAGGGTGCCGCTGCCCTCGCACTGGAAGCAGGAGACGTCGAACTCGACGCTGGGCTCGGTGAAGGGGAAGAAGTGCGGCCGCATCCGCGCCTCGCGGCCGGCGCCGAAGATCGAGCTGAGCATCTCCTCGAGCGTCCCCTGCAGATCGGCGAGGGTGATCCCCTCGCCGATCGCCAGCCCCTCGACCTGGTGGAACATCGGGCTGTGGGTGGCGTCGGAGTCGCGCCGGTAGACCTTGCCCGGGGCGATCATGAAGATCGGCGGCGGCTGAGCCTCCATGCTGCGCACCTGCACCGGGGAGGTGTGCGTGCGCAGGAGGACCTCGGGGTCGGACTGCACGTAGAAGGTGTCCTGGAGCATCCGCGCCGGGTGTCCCGGCGGGTGATTGAGCGCGGTGAAGTTGTAGTAGTCGTGCTCGACCTCAGGCCCCTCCGTCACCCGGTAGCCAAGGCCGACCATCACGTCCTCGATCTGGCGGGTGGTGCGGGTGATCAGGTGGATATGACCGACCGGCCGGACGGGGGCCCCGGGCAGGGTGACGTCGATCCGGTCCTCGGCGAGCTGCGCTTCCAGCTCCCCGGCGTCGAGCGCTCCGCCGCGGGTCTCGATCAGTGCCTCGAGCTGCTTGCGGGCTTGATTTGCGCCCGCGCCGACCTTGCCCCGTTCCTCCGCAGGCAGCTCGGCGATCCCGCGCAGGATCGCGGTCAGCTCCGCCTTACGGCCGAGATAGCGGACCCGCAGCTCCTCCAGCTCCGCCGTGCCAGGAGCTGCCTCGATGGCTGCCGCGGCCTCCGCCCTGATCGCTTCGATCCGATCGATTCCCTCAGGCATCTTCAGCAGCCTCCGACATGGCGAGCGACGATATCCGCTCGGCGCAAATTGCGGCCACGGCGGCCACATTGAGTGACTCGGCGCCACCGGGCTGAAGCGGGATCGTAATTCGCGCCTCGCAGGCGGCGAGGACCTCGTCCGGCAACCCTTCGCGCTCGGCTCCGAGGCAAAGCGTCGCGGCGCCGTCGAGGCCAGCCAGGCTCTTTCCGCCGTGAGCAACCAGAGCGGCCCTTGGCGCCGGCGTCTCCCCCACCTTGCCGCGGGCAACCGGTTGACCGAAGATCGAGCCCATGCTTGCCCTGACCGCCTTCGGCGAAAAGGGATCGGCGCAAGCGGGACCGAGCACGACGGTGCCGGCAAGCAGCGCGTGGGCGGTGCGGACGATCGTGCCGACGTTGCCGGGATCGGCGACAGCGTGGAGGTAGATGCAGGGGGAGCCGCCCGGCTCGGCCCAGCGCTGCGGCCAGACAGCGATCGCCCGCGTCCCGGAGCCAAGGTTGGTGGCCTCGGCAAGAAGCTCGGGATCGACCTCCTCGCCGGCAAGCCCGCTGCCGGCGGCGACCAGCACGAAGCGCGGCTCGGCGCCAGCGGCAAGACCGGCCTCGATCAGGTCCTCACCCTCGGTAACGAAGGCGGCCTCACGCTCACGCTGCTTGCGCTCACGCAGCTTGCGAACCAGCTTCAGCTTCTCGTTGTGGGGGCTTTTGATCATTTGGTCGCTTGCGGTGCCGCTCTCGAATGGACTTTCTGTTTGTGCGTTTCTTCTCCTGGAACAAAAAAGCGGGCCGTGAAGACGGCCCGCCCGGGAAAGTGGAGTGAATGGCTGCGGCTAGGCGGCCGCACCCTCCCGGGCTAGCTCCACAAATCGGCGGAAGGCATCGCGGTCGTTGACCGCGATCTCGGCGAGCATCTTGCGGTTCACCTCGACCCCGGCCCCGTTGAGGCCGTGGATCAGTTCGGAGTAGCTCATGCCCTCCAGCCGCGCGGCGGCGTTGATGCGGGTGATCCAGAGACGGCGGAACTCGCGCTTGCGGTTGCGCCGGTCGCGGTAGGCGTACATCCCCGAGCGCTGCACCTGCTCTTTGGCGAAGCGGTAGGAGGAATGCTTGCGGCCGAAATAGCCCTTCGCTTCCTTCAGTACTTTGCGGCGCTTCTTGCGCGCGTGAACTGACCGTTTGACCCGGCTCACTTGCCGCCCCCAAGCAGGTGCCGCACCGTCTTGACGTCAGACGGGGCGATCTCCACCGGCCGCGCCATCCGCCGCTTGCGCTTCGGCGACTTCTTCTCGAGAATGTGGCTCGAGTAGGCGCGCCGACCACGCAACTTGCCCGTGGCGGTCTTGCGAAAGCGCTTCTTGGCGCCGGAATGAGTTTTCATCTTGGGCATCGGGTCCGCTATTGAAGCAGACGCGCGCGCCCAGGCGCAGGCTACCTCCGCCGACGGGACCGAAAACGAAGATATGGATCGGTTTAAGTCCCGTCGACAGGTGGACGGGTACTGTGGCGGCGGATGCGCATCGTGTACGTGGTCGGAACTCGGCCCAACTTCGTCAAGACGGCTCCCGTGATCGGCGCGCTGCGGGCGCGGATTCCGACGGGGCGGCACACGATCGTGCACACCGGGCAGCACTACGACCGGCTGATGTCGGAGGTCTTCCTCGAGGAGTTGGGCGTGCCGGCGCCCGATCACATGCTCGAGGTCGGCTCCGGCAGCCATGCTCAGCAGACCGCGCGGGTGATGGAGCGACTCGAGCCGGTCTTGGCCGAGGAGCGACCGGACCTGGTGATGGTCCCCGGCGACGTCAACTCGACCGTGGCGGCGGCCCTGACCGCGGCCAAGCTGCAGATCCCGGTCGCCCACATCGAGGCGGGCCTGCGCAGCTTCGACCGCGCGATGCCCGAGGAGCTCAACCGGATCGTCACCGACCAGCTTTCCGCCCAGTTGTTCATCCACAGTCCTGAGGCCGAGGACAACCTGCACGCCGAGGGGATCCCGAGCGAGCGGATTCACCTGGTCGGCAACACGATGATCGACACCCTGCTGGCGCTCGAGGAGCGCTTCCGCGGCGCCGGCGCGGCGGCGCGGCTCGGCGTCGAGACCGGCAGTTTCGTACTCGTCACCCTGCACCGCCCCGCCCTCGTCGACGGCCCGCTGCTGGCAGAGACGATCGAGCAGCTGGCCTCCCTTGCCCGCGAGATGCCTGTCATCTTCCCCGTGCACCCCCGTACCAGGGCGATGATGGAGACGATCGCCTCCGAGCACCCGGGCCTGCTGCTCTGCGACCCCCTCGGCTACCTCGACTTCCTCTCCCTCCTCACCGACGCCCGCGCCGTCCTCACCGACTCCGGCGGCATCCAAGAGGAGACGACCTACCTGGGTATCCCCTGCTTCACCCTGCGCGCCAACACCGAGCGCCCAATAACCATCACCGCCGGCACCAACACCCTCCTAGGCCTCGACCCCACCACAATCGCCCAGATCCCACAAGCTCTAGCCAAGCGCCCAGCACATAGGCCCGCCCCGCCCCCGCTTTGGGACGGCCACGCCTCTGAACGAATCGCCGACGTGCTCACGGCGTAAGAACCCCGTCCCGGTAGGGGTGGAGCGTCTTGTACTTTTTCGGCAATCCCTAGCGGCGCCAGCCCGCGCGTCTTCACCGAAAAAGTTAAGCGGAACCCCTACCGGGACGGGGTTCTCAGGCAGCTGCGTCGTCGGCCGGCTTCTCGGCCTCTTCGACGGGCTTCTCGGCCTCGTCGGCCGGCTTCTCGCTCTCTTCGGCCGGCTTCTCGGCCGCGACCGCCGCCTCTTTGCCCGGCGCCAGCAGCATGCTCATGTTTCGCCCTTCCTGCAGCGGCTGGGACTCGATCACGGCCAGTCCGTCGAGATCCTCGTAGAGGCGTTGCAGCAGCGCCCGCCCGCGCTCTGGATGGGCCTGCTCGCGGCCGCGGAACATGATCGTGATCTTGACCTTGTCCTGGTGGCGCAGAAAGCGCTCCACGTGGCCCTTCTTGGTTTCGTAGTCGTGGTTGGCGATCTTCGGCCGGAGCTTGATCTCGCGGATGTTGACCTGCTGTTGGTGCTTGCGCGCCTGCTTCTGCTTTTGCTCCTGCTCGTACTTGTACTTCGAGTAGTCGAGCAGGCGGGTCACCGGCGGTTTGGAGTTGGGCGCCACCTCGACCAGGTCGAGGTCGGCCTCCTGGGCGCGTTTCAGCGCCTCGTTGATCTCGACAACCCCGAGCTGCTCCCCGTCGGCGCCGATCAGGCGGACTTTGGGGACGCGGATCCGCTCGTTGATCCGTGTCGTGTCGCGCTCTGGTGGGCGCCGATCGAACCTACGCGGGACCGGCACTAGCTAAGAGAGGTGTGGAGCTTCAAGCGGACGAGAGGTTGGGAGGCTGGCACGGGACGCTCAGCGGCGCGAGGTGTTTGGCGTGCCTGCAATCAAGTGTCCGGAGTATAGACAGCGGCAGCCGATCGGCAAGGCCAGCTCAAGCGGGTGCGCTTTCGGCCCGTACTCGCTCGGCAAAGTCGGCGGCAGAGATGGCGCCGAGCTCGCCATCCTCGTGCGAACGCACGGCGACGGCGCGCCCCTCCTGCTCGCGATCGCCGACGACGAGCATGTAGGGGTAGCGGCCAAGCTCGGCGTCGCGGATCTTCTTGCCGACCGACTCGGAGCGATCGTCGACCTCGACCCGAACCCCCGCTTCGCGCAGATCAACCGCAACCCGGCTGGCGTACTCGTTGTGACGGTCCGAAACTGGCAGGACGATCGCCTGCACAGGCGCCAGCCAGACCGGGAAGCGCCCGGCGTAGTGCTCGATCAGGATCCCGGCGAAGCGCTCCATAGAGCCGAGCAGGGCGCGGTGGATCATCACCGGCCGGTGACTGGCGTCGTCGGCGCCGACGTAGCTGAGGTCGAAGCGCTCGGGCATCTGGAAGTCGAGCTGGCAGGTGCCGCACTGCCAGGAGCGGCCAAGCGCATCGGTGACGTGAAAGTCGATCTTGGGCCCGTAGAAGGCGCCGTCGCCGGGGTTGAGCTCGTACTCGCGGCCCTGGCGGTCGAGCGCCTCGGTCAGCGCCGCCTCGGCCTTATCCCACTGCTGCTCGGAGCCCATCGACTTCTGCGGCCGGGTGGAGAGCTCGACCCGCACGTCCTCGAAGCCGAAGCGGGTGTAGAGCTCGTCGATCGCGGCGCAGATGTCGGCGACCTCGTCGGCGATCTGCTCCTCGGTGCAGTAGACGTGAGCGTCGTCCTGGGTGAAGGCGCGCACTCGCAGCAGGCCGTGCAGGACGCCCTCGCGCTCGTTGCGCGAGACGCGGCCGAACTCGGCCAGGCGCAGCGGCAGCTCACGGTAGGAGTGGCGCTCGGCGTCGAAGACCAGGCAGGCGCCCGGGCAGTTCATCGGCCGCAGCGCCAGGCGCTTCTCGTCGGACTGCATGAAGTACATGTCGTCGCGGTAGTTGTCCCAGTGGCCGGAGCGGTGCCAAAGCTCCTCGTCGAGGACCTGCGGCGTGGCGATCTCCTTGTAGCCGCGCTTGCGCAACTGGGCCTGTACCTCGGCCTCGATCAGGTGCAGCAGCGTCGTCCCGTTAGGCAGCCAGAACGGCATACCCGGCGCCTCCTCGCGCAGCATGAAGATGCCGAGCTGGGGACCGAGGCGGCGGTGGTCACGCGCCTTGGCCTGCTCGATCCGCTCCAGATGCTGGGTGAGGTCCTTCTTGGTGAAGAACGCCGTGCCGTAGATCCGGGTCAGCATTTGGCGCTTCTCGTCGCCGCGCCAGTAGGCGCCGGCGAGTGAGCTCAGCTTGATCGCCTTGATCCGGCCGGTCGAGGGGCCGTGCGGACCACGACAGAGATCCTCGAAGGGTCCGTTGCGGTAGAGCGAGACCGTCTCGACACCTTCGTCGGCGATCAGGTCGCGGATCAGCTCGACCTTGTAATCCTCGCCCTGGCCTTCGAAGATCTCAATCGCCTCGGCGACCGGCAGGTCGCGACGCTCGAAGGCCTCGTCGGCCTTGATGTGGGCGCGCATCGCTGCCTCAATCTTCTCCAGGTCGGCGTCGGTGACCTTGACGTCCTCGGGGAAGTCGAAGTCGTAGTAGAAGCCGTTCTCGATCGCCGGCCCGATCGTCACCTTGGTGCCTGGATAGAGCTCCTGCACCGCCTCGGCCATGACGTGGGCGGCGTCGTGGCGGATCAGCTCGAGCGCCTCGGGGTCGCGGTCGGTGAGAATCGCGATCTCGGCTCCATCGCTCAGCGCGGCCGAGAGATCACGCAGCTCCCCATCGACCCGGATCGCCAGCGCCGCCTTCGCCAGCCCCGGCCCGATCGCCGCCGCCGCATCGGCCCCAGAGGCGCCACCGGCCAGCTCCAACGCCGTCCCATCCGGGAGCTTGACAGTGATCTTCTGAGTCGCCGCCTCGATCCGGCCATGCTACCCACGCCCACCCGGATCACCGCCGCCGATGCGGTCGCACTTTCCGCCGCTATCCGGCGAGATGTGCGACACCAAGAGACAAGACCCGCCTGGGACGGGCATGCGGTCGCAGTTGTCAACGCATAGCGGCGGAAAGTGCGACCGCTTAGTGAGGGCGGCCTTGGCGGGCTTGGCGCACGGCGATGAGCGGGCAGGGGGTACGGCCCGAGACTGGCGCCGTCCGTTCCCAGAGGACGTAGGGGGGGGCGACGCGCTTGAGGCGCAGGCGGCCGAACGGGGGGCCGCTTGAGTCTCCTTCGGTGACGACGTAGCGGACACCGGGCGGAATGTGGTCGGTTTCTTCCTCGGACGCGATGCAGACGCGGCCGCCGCGCAGCTCCCAGGCGATGTAGGGGGTGCCGTGTTCGTCGGCGAGCAGCTGGGTCGAGGCAAGGATGAGCGTCGGGCCTTCGCCGACGTCAGAGCGCAGACCGGTCAGCGCCGGCGAGTAGGAAGTTGGACCGACCGGGGCGTTGGCAAGCGCCAGTAGCGAGCAGCCGCCCGCGGCGAGCAGGTAGAGCCAGGCGACCGGGCGGCGTAGAAGCGGCAAGACGATCGCCAGGCCGGCAACCGGCGCGCCGATCTCGATGGCCTTGGCAGCGGTGTAGGGCGTGCCCACGATTCGAGCGGCGGCGTAGGCGAGAGCGGCAGCGGTGAGGCCGGCCACGACCGCCGACTCGCGGCGGCGCCAGCAGATGACGATGCCGTAGAGGAGCAGGATCGAGGCGAAGGCGGCGCCGGCGTAATAGCCGAGCGCTGGCACGGCCCCATCGCCAGGGCTGAGACGGAAGTCTCCCGAGGGCCAGATGCCGAGGCCCTCGAAGGGGGAGATCTGGGCGAAGAGGTTGCCTAGGCCGGGGCCGTTGGGGTCGAAGGTCTCAAACTGCTTGAAGTCGATCATTCGGGTTAGCTCGGGGGCGATCAAGATTAGGAAGAGGAGGGACGCCCAAAGGACGGAGCGCCAGGCTGCGGGGCCTGCCACAGCTGCGGGGGGGCCTGCGGGCGGGGGCTTCGCCTCCGTTCTCGGCCCCCCCGCATCTGCGCCACCCGCAGACAGACGAAGCCAACCATGGGCGACCTCGATGATTCCCCAGATGGTGGCGGCGCCGCCGAGCCAGATCAGGCCCGGGAAGCTGTAGGTGTAGACGGATCCCATTGCTAGGAGAGCTGCTGGGACGAAGCGGAGGGGGAGCTGGCGCCAAGCGGGGTTGCGGGACGACTCGCGCAGGGCGAGGACGAAGGCGAGGAAGAAGAGGGCCTGCATGGTCTCCTTGAAGGAGCCTTGGGCGAAGTAGGAGGCGACCATGTAGGTGAGGCCGACTATTAGGGCGGCGGGGATGCGAAGGGTGGCGGGCTGGTCGCGGAAGGCGGTCAGCGATGTCAGGGAGGTGAGGACGGCGACGGCGATCATCAGGCCGGCGAAGCCCTGGACGAGTCCGATGCCGAGGCTGTTGTTGAGGGCGACGACTATCGCGTGCGGTCCCAGCGGATAGCCCTGATGGAGGAGCTGTGATGAGTGGCCCTCGGCGAGCCGGTCGGCTGCCAGCAGGTGCTGCGACATGTCGGGGTTGAAGCTGGTGCCGAGGATGCCGAAGTGACCCTCGGCGATGAAGGGCAGTGCGGTTACGGCGAGGGCAAGCAGCGCCACCGGCGCACCCGCACGCAGGGCGTCCACCCCACCGTCCATGCGACCCCAGAGGTATGCGACCGACCCCACGATCAGGAGCAGGACAACAACCGCCGAGACCACCCCGTGCCCCAGTAGCCGTACCGTCCCCCAGCAAACCGCGCAGAGCAGCGCCAGCCCGACAGCCGGCGCCAGCCACGACCAGCGCTGCACTCCGCAGAGCGCGATCGCTGCCTGGCCGATCGCCAGCGCGGCACCGCAAACGAGGAGAACGGCTGCATAGGTCCCGACCACGAGGTCGCGAGCCTAGACTGCGGGCATGGCATTCGTTCCCCCCGCCCGGCATTTGCTGCGCGCGAGGGACCTTGCCGACTCGCGCTACTTCGAGCCACTTGGGGTCGAGGACCTAGCCGCGGCGGCCGGGCTCTCGCGGGCTCATTTCAGCCGCGAATTCCGCCGCGCCTTCGGTGAGCCGCCGCACGCCTACCTGTTGACGAGAAGGCTGGAGCGAGCCGCGGCGCTGCTGCGCACGACCGATCGCTCAGTGGCGGACATCTGCCTCTCGGTCGGCCTGCAGAGCATCGGCTCCTTTACGACCAGCTTCACCCGCACCTTCGGGCGTTCGCCAACCGCTTACCGCGCCGCGCATCCCCCAGCCTCCCAAGGCGCCTTGATTCCGGGCTGCGTGGTCCGGGCCTACGCTCGGCCACAACACCGCACGTTTCGAGAAGACAGCGCCCCAGTTGCGACCTAGCATCGCCGTCGACCTTTCCGTTCTAAGCGAAGGAGACGAAGATGATCAGAATCGCCAACGCACAGCTCTGGGTACACGACCAGGAGGAGGCGCTTGCCTTCTACACCGAGAAGGTCGGCATGGAGGTTCGCGCCGACGTGACGTTGCCCGAGATGGGCGACTTCCGCTGGCTCACGGTCGGTCCTCCCGGCCAGGAGGACGTCTCGATCGTGCTAATGGCCATTCCCGGGCCGCCGGTGATGGACGAGGAGACCAGCGGCCAGGTGCGCGAGCTGATGGCCAAGGGCTTCGCCGGCACCGTCTTCCTCACCACCGATGATTGCCAGGCCTCCTACGAAGAGCTGAGGGCTCGCGGCGTCGAGTTCACAGAAGCGCCCGAGGAGCGCCCCTACGGCATCGACTCGGGCTTCCGCGACCCCTCCGGCAACAGCATCCGCCTCGCCGAGGTGAGGATGGCCGGGGTCTGAGCGAGCTCACGCTTGCGGGGACCCGGCGATGGGCGCTACTGGGCTCGAACCAGTGACCTCCAGCTTGTCGAGCTGGCGCTCTCCCAACTGAGCTAAGCGCCCGGGGAACCTGAATCTAGCAGCGGCGCGCGGGCCGGCGAGGCGCGCGCGCCGCTGTCTCAAGTTCGGGCCTGCAAGTGCCGATGCAATGGGTGCAACTTTTTCGCAAACGTGGTGTTTCTAAGAGCAGCTCCGATTAAGGCTTGAGGACTGACGAGCCAGGGAAACGAAGTCTCGCTGGTGGCACGTCCTTCGGAAACAAGGGCCCCTCACGGGGCCCTTTTCCGTTCCGACACCCGTCGAGGATCGGCTCCAGACACGGTTTCCTGAGGGAGTTGTCGCCCCTCTAGGGATGATCGCTAGGGATATGCCAGCGGTGCGGGGCAAGAAGCGCATCGGTCGCCGCCGGTCCCCATGAGCCCGGCTCATAGATTTCCACCGACGGCGGCTCTCGCACGACTGGGTCGGCAACCTCCCAGAGGCGCTCGATCGCGGCCGAGGTCGTGAACAGGGTGCGGTCGCCGACCATCACGTCGTGGATCAACCGCTCGTATGCGTCGAGGGCACGCTCGGACCCGCCGAAGCTATCGGCGTAGCTGAAGTGCATGTGAGCTTGGCCGAGCTGCATTTTCGGACCGGGCACCTTGGCCAAGAAGGAAGCCGAGATGCTGCCGGGGTCGCCCAACTCGAAGGTCAGATGATCGTGACCGAACTCCTCGGCGACCTCGCCGCAATCGATCGGAAACATGCGTCGGGGTGGCTCGGAGAAGGCGACCGTCAGCTGATGATGGGTCCCGGCAAGCCGCTTGCCGGAGCGCAGGAAGAAGGGCACGCCCTCCCAGCGCCAGTTGTCGACGAAGGCACGCAGGGCCACGAACGTCTCGGTGTCCGAGGCGTGGGCGACGCCCTCCTCGTCACGGTAGCCGGCGTACTGGCCGCGCACCACGCCGTTGGGATCCAGCGGCAGCATCGATTCGAAGACCTTCTCCCGCTCGGTCATCAGGGACTTTGCGCTGAGCGACACCGGCGGCTCCATCGCGACGAAGCTGAGCACCTGGAAGAGGTGGGTGACGATCATGTCGCGAAAGGCGCCGGTTTCCTCATAAAAGCTGCCACGCATCTCGATCGAGAGCGTCTCGGGAACGTCGATCTGCACGTGATCGATGTGGTTGCGGTTCCAGACCGGCTCGAACATCCCGTTGGCGAAGCGCAGCGCCAGCAGGTTCTGCACTGCCTCGCGGCCGAGGTAATGGTCGATCCGAAACACCTGCTCCTCGTTAAAAACATTGTGAACAAGCGCATCGAGCTCTCTGGCCGAGGCGAGATCGCGCCCGAACGGCTTCTCCATGATCACCCGCGCTCCAGCGCCAAGGCCGGAGCGCCCGATCTCCTCAATCACGCCCGCTGCGGCGGCGGGGGGCAACGAGAGGTAATGGAGAAGCTCGGCCTGGTGAAGCTTTTCTCGCGCTCCCTCGATGACCCCTCCCAGCCCGCCGAATCCGTCTTCCAACGACACATAGCTCAGAGCCGCGGCGAAGCGCTGCCAGGAATCGCCGGAGACCGGCCTGCGGCCTGAATTGCAAATCGCTTCGTGGGCGAGCTCTACAAACTGCTCATTTGAAAGCGAACGCCGTGCGGCCCCGACCAGCGCAAAGTGCTCCGGCATCAGTCCGGCTTGGAAGAGGTGGAAGATGCCGGGCAACAGCTTGCGCCGCGCCAGATCACCGGTCGCCCCGAAGAGCACGATCAGCTGGTCGCGCGGAACGGTTGGCGCTGCTGCTACCGGAGCCTCTGCCGTTTCGACCGCCATCGCTTCAGCCTTGCAGAGTCGGCGCACCAGCCCTGCTCAGGAGCTCAGTATCCGGCCGAAAGCTCCACATCGAACTGGGAGCCGGTGAGCGGCGCCCTGGGGAGGCCGGGAAAAGAGACCGAGAGGGGGCCGCTCCAGCTCGTTGTTCCATCAGGGGCGGCGCCGTAGATGCCCTTGCCATGGAAGGGCCGCGGCGGTGCGATCGTAGCCGTGGTCAACGCTTCGTTGAAGCGGAAGACCCTGGAACGAGCCGTGGCCAGGGCGTAACGAAGCTCGGCAACTGATCCCTTGCTTTCTTCGCTGACGGCGAGGAAAAGCGTCGCCCTGCGGAGGCGGAGCACGAAGAGCTCCGTCGCCGCCACCGCGTGGCGCCAGCCCGCCGTGAGGCTGGCGGGTGTGAAGCTCGGCTGCCGCGAGAGCGGGTGAGCGCTCGATTGCGCCGACGGCGGGACCGGTGGCAGCGAGCAACGCAGATGCAGCCGACTGCGAACCCGGCCTTTTGCCCGGTGGGCACGCACGGTGATGTAGTGCTTCTCGCCGCTGAAGCGAATGCCTCCGACAAACACACCAAATCGGCTGGTGAAGCGACCGGCGCCCCTGCAGCGACGATGGCGGTGCGATCTCACAACCCGACGAGAGGGACGGAAGCGCACATCGACGCTGCCAAATCTCCCGAACGAGGCCTTGATCCTGCGCGGCGTGACGGTTCCGCGCGCTAGGTACACGGTCGCGGCCCGCTCGAGGCCGAGCAAGCGCTGCAACGGGCCTTTGTTTTGGGCCGGCCGAGTCACTTCGACGGCCACGACGTCCCCCCGGGCGATCACCGAGAGCTCATAACCGTCCCTCGCCTCGATGTCGAAGCGGGATTCGAAGTCCCGCTTCGGCGCCGGCATATGCAGCCGCTCCCGCACGAGAGCGCGAAATTGCGCTGGCACGAGCGCGGGGATGTCGAGGGCGCCGGCCATCGTCGTCTGCGGGAGGACAAGGATCGCGATCGCCACGAGAGTGCAACAGAGGCCGGCGCGGCGCATCACCTGACCTGCCCCGCACGGTGAAAGAGGCGCCCGACTTCCTTGCCGAAGTAAGCGCCAAAGTCGGTGGCGAGATCGTCCCCGTAGCCGTAGTTGGTGACGCTGTTGAGGATGTCGCCGCGGATTGTCCATCCCCCGCCCGAAGCACCGCCGGTGACGTTGCAGTCAACCGCAAGGTTGAGTGGCCCCGGCATCAGGAACGAGCGCGGGTCGTGGCCCAAAAACGGAGTTTGGCTGCAGAGCTGTTGCGTTTCGCCGTCGAAAGGCGGGGCCGCCGGATAGCCGTGAATGTCGAATACCTGTTTCTGCTTCAAACCCCAGGCGATGCCAGTCCCACCGACGGCTTTCGCCAACACCTGCCCCCGTTGATTGCGACCGACCACGGCGGCCCCCACGTCGAAGTTCTCGCTGCCGGTTGTGCGCCACTGGCGTGTCGTATCGATCCACTTAGCCGGGAAGACGCCAAATGGCCGCTGCCCGTAGCGGTAGCCGGGGACGAAAACCCAGCGAAAATTGACCCAGCGCCCGCGCCGGCCACCGCTGTGGATGCAGTGCGCCGCCGTAAAAACCACGCTGTAGTTCGGCGCGTTGACCGAGGTGCCCGAGCAGCGCCCGAGCCCGAACGGCGTCTCGATGAAGACGGCCCCGTGCACACGACTTGTCGCGGCCGTCGGGTCCGCCACGGTTTCGAAGCTCGAGCTCGCCGTCGCGGAAGAAGTCGACTCAAGCGGTGGATACACCCGTGGAGACACGCCCGCCGACTCGGCCGGGCCGCTGAACTTAACCTTCGCTGGACCCGACAGGTGCAGATCAAGCGGTTGCGCGCGTTTCATCCGCGCCGGTGTCCAAAACGCGGTGGCGCTTTCGGTCTGCCCAGCGGGCACGACCCGGGCGGTCGCGACTGAGGCGCCCGCCGCCGCGCCAGCTGTCGCCAGCAAGGCAACCCCGACGATCGCGCGTCGTCCAGCCCACGCAAAAGCGCAAAGCCCCCCCATGCCACACGCGTTCATCGTGAGCAGTCTACTTACTCGCAACGACCAATATCCACTTGATCGATCGACCAATTACAAGCAAATGCACTTAGGATCGGCGCATGCATTTTCGACCGATGAGCCTGGGAGTACTCGCCGTGACCCTCGCGACGGCCGCGGTGGCAAGCGCGGGTCCCCCTGTGCACCTCAAGCGTTCCGCTGCGAGCTACGCCACACAGGAAGCACTGAACCGGCGCTTCCACGAAGGCTATGAGTACAGAGCCGGCGGGGCGGTCAACTGCAAGCGCAAAATCTCACTCAACGTCCGGCGCTGCAAGGTCAGCTGGGTCATCGGCGATGCCTCCTATATCGGCGTGACGACCGTGGCACTCTATGAGCGAACTAATCATTCGAAGCTCGCCATTGTGCGCTATCGAATCCACGGGATCGACGAATACTGTGTGTTCGTACGCCACGAACCCGTCGCCAGATGTGACCACCACTTTCATGGCCGGGCGCGGGTCGGTCTCTAACAGCCCTCCGGAGGGCTTCGACCGGTCAGGCAAACGCGCCCGCCCAGGGCCGCCCGCTCCGCGGGCTTAAGGCGCCTACCAGAATCGAACTGGTGTAAACGGCTTTGCAGGCCGCTGCGTAGCCACTCCGCCAAGGCGCCGGGCGGATGAAGGGTAGCGGCGTTGAGGGCTAGCCCTCGTAGTGCTCGACCGTGTCCGGATCGCGCGGCGTCGCTTTGTCGGGATCAAGGCCGTACTGGCGCAGGGAGCGGCGCTGGCGGAGGAAGTCCCAGGCGCTGTCGAGACGGGCTTTGACCTCCTCGAGGCGCGCTCGCTCCTCGTCGCTCAGTGGCTCGGCGTCGCCATCGTGGCGGTGCAGGAGGCCCTCCTCCTCTTTGACCAGCTCGTCGATGCGACTGAGTACCTGCTCGTCGTCCATGCCGCTCACCCTACCCGGCACCGCGAGCAGCTAAGCGGCGCGCTGCTCAGGGCCCGGATCGTCGTCGACGTCGAGGATCAGGTTATCGTCGGCGCTGCGGCGAACGCGGAACTCAAGTGGCGAGCGCTCCTCGAGCTCGCGGAGCAGCTCGACCGGTTCGTTGAGCCGCATCGAGAGGGTTGCACGCCCCTCGGAAAAGCGCTCCACAGAAATATCGGAAGTGGCATCGATCTGGCCGGCGGCGTCCTCGAAGCCGACGAGCTGGGAGAAATCATCGAGCGGGCCGATCTCGACTTTGACCAGCCCCTCGTAGAGACCTTTGGCGGCTCGCTCGAGCGGGCCGTTGCCGTTGCCGCCCGGCAGAGCCGTGCTTGCATCGGCTTGGGCTTCGGTCAGCTCCTGCGCCCGTCGTCCAACCTCAACCGCCTCGCGCAGCGCCTTCATCCTGATCCGGGTGGCCTGACCTCGAGCCTGTGCCTGAATCTCATCCAGCTTGGTTGAGACCGAGTCGAGCGAGGCGATGCTGCGGTCGTGCCGTTCGTTGGCCTCGAGCAAGCGCTCGTGCAGGCCACGAATCTCACGCTCGCGTTCGATCACCATCGCCGAAAGCGAGGAGAGCTCCTCCTCGGCGCGGGCAGCCCCGTCGGCCGCCTCGCGCCAGCCGGTCAGCGCCACCTCCACGTCGCGCTCCAATGCCGAGTTCCGTGCGTCCCGCCCGGCCAGCGCCGCATCTACATCGGAGCGCCGGTAGCCGAGGAACGCCCTCTTGAAGCTACCCATGCGCGGCACCGTAGAGGTGCCCTCGGACGCCATCCTGCGACGCCCCCAACTCGAGCCGCGGCGCCTCGCGCCAGAGGTCCTCGAGCGCGTAGCGACGCCGCGCCTCCTCGGTGAAGACGTGCAGGACGCAGTCGAGGTAGTCGAGCACGATCCAGCCAGCCGTCTCGGCGGCCTCGGAGCCGCCGGGGAGCAATCCCCCTTCCTGCTTCAGCGCCAGCTTCACATGGTCGGAAATCGCACGGGCCTGGCGCTCGTTGCGCGCCGTGCAGATGACCAGAAAGTCCGTGTAGGAGACAAGCGCGCGCATGTCGAGGACCACGATCTCGCTTGCTGCTTTGGCATCGGCCAGCTCGGTCAGCCGGTGGGCGAGTGCCTCGGTGTCCACCGCCCTGGCGGCCTTGTCCTTGTCGCTCACCGGTAGATCCCCTTCTCTTCGATGAAGCGCGCGACCGACTCCGGCACCAGATAGCGCAGCGGCCGGCCCGCCGCTGCGCGCTCGCGCACAGCCGAGGAGGAGACACCGAACTGCGGCATCTCCAGCATCGTTGCCCGCCCGTCGGCGTTGAGACTGCGCAGCACGGCCGCTACGTCGGCCTCTGAGACGCCGGCACGGCGGGCGACCGCGAGGCGCGCTAGCTCGGTGACCCGCTGCGGCTCGCGCCAGCTCTCCAGGCCCACCGCGGCGTCGGCCCCCATCACGAAGACGAGCTCTCTATCGCCCCTGTCCTTAGCAAGCTGCTCCAAGGTCTCATACGTGTAGGACGGCCCGTCGCGCTCGACCTCGAGCGTCGAGACCGAGAAGCGCGAGTCATCTGCAGCGGCGAGCCGTGTCATCGCCAAGCGCAGCTCGCGACCCGGATCGTCGACGATGCGCTTGTGGGGCGCGGTGCCGGTCGGCACCAGGATCACTTCTTCGAGATCGAGCTGCCAGAGCGCCTCCTGGGCGAGGGCGAGATGGCCTAGGTGCGGCGGGTTGAACGCCGAGCCGAGGACGCCGATGCCGGCCGCGGGCCCGCTACTCACGCACTTGGCCGTCGCCGTGGACGACGTACTTGTAGGTCGTCAGCTCACGCAGCCCGATCGGTCCGCGCGCGTGCAGCTTCTGGGTCGAGTTGCCGATCTCGGCGCCCATGCCGAACTCGAAGCCATCGGTGAAGCGGGTCGAGGCGTTGGTGTAGACGACGGCGGCATCGACCTCACCCTCAAAGCGTTCAGACGCTGCTTTGGAAGAAGTCACGATCGCCTCCGAGTGTCCCGTGCCGTGGGCGTTGACGTGTTCTATCGCGTCGTCGAGCGAGTCGACGACGGCGACCGCCAGCTTGAGGTCGAGGTACTCGGTGTCCCAGTCGGCCTCGTTCGCGGTGCCGAGCTTGACCTCACCGCACAGCTCCCGCACCCGCGCATCGCCGACCAGCTCGACACCGGCCTCGCCCAGCTCGACCAGCGCCGCGGGCAGGAAGTCGGCTGCGATCGCCGCGTCGACCAGCAAGGTCTCCGCCGCGTTGCAGACGCCGGGACGTTGCGTCTTCGCGTTGAAGGCAATCCGTCGCGCCATCGCCAGGTCCGCATCGGCGTGCACGTAGACGTGGCAGTTGCCGGCGGCGGCGTAGATGACCGGCACGGTCGCGACCTCCTTGAGGGCGTTCTTCAGGCCTTCGCCACCACGAGGGATCAACAGATCCACCACACCGTCCTGCGTCGCCAACTCCGCCAGATCGACGTGCCCCTCGCCGACCGATACCAGCATCACCGCATCCTCCGGCAGCCCAGCCTCGGCCAGCGCCTCGCGCGCCACCGCCGCCAGCGCCGCATTCGACCGCTCGGCGTAGTGAGAGCCGCGCAGCACGATCGCGTTGCCGCTCTTGATCGTCAGCGCGGCGCAATCGATCGTCACGTTGGGCCGCGCCTCATAGACGACCGCGACGACTCCGAGAGGTACCCGCAGCTTGTGCAGGTCAAGCCCGCTGGTCAGCGATTTGCGTTCCAGCTCCTCGCCGATCGGATCGTGCAGCGCGGCCACCGCGCGCACGCCCTCGGCCATTGTGGCGACGCGGTCCTCGCTCAGGGTCAAGCGGTCCCGCAGCGCCTGGTTCAGCCCCGCGGCGCGCTGATCGGCCAGATCGGCGGCATTGGCCTCGAGAATCTCCGCGGTCCGCGTGCTCAGCAGCGACGCCATCGCGGCGAGCGCCGCGTCCTTGACGGCCGTGGGCGCGCTGGCGAGGAGGCGCGATGCGCGCCGTGCATCGGCGCAGGTCTCCTGCACTGTCTTGGCCGTGACTGCCATCGGCATAAGGGTAGCTGGGCGCCTGACGAGCACGGCGCCGCAGGGCGCCGATCCCCTCCCGCTCGCTCAGGGATAGAGCTCGAACTCGTGCTCGCCGACGCGGACGTCATCGCCGGCCTTAAAACCGGCGGCACGCAGGGCGGCAATCACGCCGATCTCGTTGAGGCGCTGCTCGAGGTAGGCGAGAGCCTCTTCGTTGGCGATGTCGTGGCGCTCGAAGAGCAGCTCGACGCCCCGCCCGGTGACGCGATAAGCGCCGTCGTCCTCGCGCTCGACCGAGTAGCCGCCCTCGCCCGCCGGGCGATAGACGCGGTGCTCGGCCTCGAATTCGCTCGGTAGCTCGGGGGCACGATCGGGTCGCGCCTCCGGCAGGGCGGGCAGGGAGGAGAGGATCTGCTCACGCAGCTCCTCCAGGCCCTCGCCCGTCGCCGAGGAGACCGCCAGGACGGCGAGGGCTGCATCGCCGAGTCGCAGCCGCCATTCCTCCACCGCCGTCTCCACCTGCTCCGGCGGCAGCAGATCGCGCTTCGAGAGCACGACCAGCTGCGGCAACCGGTCCAGACGGGCCCCGTAAGACGAGAGCTCGGTCCGCACGGCGTCGTAGTTCGCCGCCGGCTCCCCCTCCAGCGGTGCCAGCTCGACAAGGTGGACGAGCATCGAGCAGCGCTCGACGTGAGCGAGGAACTCGTGCCCCAGGCCCGCCCCTTCGGCGGCACCTTCGATCAAACCCGGGATGTCAGCAACGATCGCCTGCCGGTCGTCGCCCTCGATCGTCCCCAACACCGGCGAGATCGTCGTGAACGGGTAGTCGGCCACCTTCGGCGCCGCCCGGGTCAACCGCGCCAGCAACGAGGACTTGCCCGCATTCGGCAGCCCGATCAGCCCGACGTCCGCCAGCAGCTTCAGCCGCAGCTCGATCCATCCCTCTTCGCCCTTGGTCCCCTTCTCGGCAAACCGCGGCGCCTGCCGGGTCGAGTTCGCAAACCGCTTGTTCCCGTGCCCGCCGCGCCCCGCATGAGCGACCACAGCCCGCTGCCCCGCCTCGACGAGATCCACCCGACTCCCATCAACTGCCTCCGCCTGGGTCCCAGCAGGAACAGGGATCTCCCTGTCCTCGCCCCTACCGCCATGGCGGTTCGACCCTTCCCCATGCTTCCCTCGCCCGCCCCGAAAGTGCTTGCTCCCCTTCAGCGCAGCGAGGTCCCGCTTGGACGTATCGCAAACCAGCACCACGTCCCCCCCGTGCCCGCCATCGCCGCCATCGGGCCCGCCACGAGGCACATGAGCCTCCCGACGAAACGAGATACACCCGTTCCCGCCGGCTCCGCCCTCAACCCAGATCTTCGCCTTGTCGTACATCAGCTAAGGAGAGTAGATCGCGCTCTTCACGACGCCTGGACCCTGAGAGAGGGTTCGGCACCCCCTCTCAAAACACTCAAGAGCGGCCGCCGGCCGCTCGTTTTGGGAGGGGGTGCCGAACCCTCCCCCGCTGAGTCAGTCCTGAAGAACCGAAATCGTCCGACCCTTGCGAGACGGCTTGAACTCAACCGTCCCTGCACGAGCCGCGAAGATCGTGTGATCCCGGCCGAGCCCGGTGCCGTCACCAGGCCAGAACCGCGTCCCCCGCTGCCGCACGATGATCTCGCCCCCGGAGACCTTCTGGCCCGCGAAGACCTTGACCCCAAGCATCTTGGGGTTGGATTCGCGTCCGTTGCGACTTGAGCCAAGTCCCTTCTTATGAGCCATCGTCAGAATCCTTTTTAGCAGCCGTTTTTTTGGAAGCGGGTTTTTTGGCTTTTGCGGCCGGTTTTTTGGCTGCGGCTTTTTTAGCAGCCGGCTTTTTCTCAGCCGCTTTCGCGGTCTCTTTTTTAGCCGCCGCTTTTTTCGCGGGCTCTTTTTTCGCGGCTGGTTTTTTCTCGGCAGCCGGTTTTTTCTCGGCAGGCTCTTCTTTTTTCGCCGCCGCCGGCTTGCGTCCCAGCAGTTTGACCTCGGTCACCTCGAGCTTGGTCAGCTCCGAGCGGTGACCGGCGCGGCGGCGGTAGCCCTTCTTGGGCTTGTATTTGAAGACCTTGATCTTCGGCCCACGCAGGTGCTCGGAGACGGTTGCCTCGACCTTGACCTTCTCGAGCTCTTTGCCTCCGGCGACGACTTCCTTGTCGCGGAACATCACCGGGCGCAGGGTGACTTTGTCGCCCTCTTTGGCGCTCAGTCGATCGACGAGCAGCGAAGTGCCCTTCTCGACCTTGTACTGCTTGCCACCGGTCTCTATGACTGCGTACGTGTTCATTCGTCCTTGCCGCTCTGTGTGGAGCGCGACCGACCCCGACCACCCCTGCGGCCACGGCGGCTACTGCGCGAGGGCGAGGATTCTAGCTGGGCGCCGTTTTCCTCGCCGCCAGCGCCGTTGCTTGCCTCGCCCTCGGGAAGCGATGCCACGGCGGCGGCCCGCTCGACCCGCTCGATCCGAACCAGTTTGCGCTCGCCGACGAAGCGACCCCCACCGGTGACGCTGACGATGTAGGAGTCGACCCGTGCGACGGCGTCGTTCGCGTTGTACATGTGCGGCTCGTCGATTTTGACCAGCACCTCCTCGCCGACCTTGAAGGGGAGCGCCCGCTCCTCGATCTCGGCGCGGGTCCCGGTCTCGATGACTTTGAAGGTGTCGATCGGCAGGGCATCGCCGCCCTCGAAGTGGAACTGCTTGCCGGTCTCGGACTCGAGCTCGGCGAGCCCGCTCTCGGGGTCGATCAGCTCGGCAGCGACCTTGGGATGGACCCGCACCAGCAGCGCCTCCGCGTCTTTGGCGCCCGCGGCGATGTCAGGCAAGCGGCGCATCGCATCGAGCGCCACCGTCTCAGCGGAGAGCACGACGCCTTCGCCCTCGCAGGTCGGACATGCGACCGTGAGGATCTCGCGCACCCCATCGGTGACGTTCTGGCGGGTCATCTCGACCAGTCCCAGCGGCGAGACCTCGACCACGTAGCTCTTCGACTTGTCGGTGTCGAGCGCTTTGCGCAGCGTCTTCAGCACTTTGTCGCGATTGCGGGCCCGAGCCATGTCGATGAAGTCGATGACGATGATGCCGCCGATGTCACGCAGGCGCAGCTGCCGCACGGCCTCCTCTGCGGCCTCGGTATTGACCCTTGTGATCGTCTCCTCGAGACCGCCTTTGCCGCGACCGGTGAAGCTGCCGCTGTTGACGTCCATCACGGTCAGCGCCTCGGTGTAGTCGATGATCAGGTAGCCGCCCGAGGCGAGGTCGACGCGCTTGCCGAGGGTCGACTCGATCTCCTTGTCGATCCCCCATTTCTCGAACAGCGGCTTGCGCTCCTCATAGAGTTCGACCCCGTCGACGAGCTCCGGCGCGGTGCGCTGGAAGAAGCTGGTCACCCGTTCGTACTGCTTGGGCGAGTCGATGATCGCTTTTTCGAAGTCGCTGAGGAAAACGTCGCGCAGGACGCGCACTGGCAGGTCGGCCTCCTGGAAGACGAGGTCCGGCGCGACGATCTGCTCGGTGCGCCGTCCGAGCACGTCGTTGAGCTTGTGCAGGTAGCCGATCTCACGCACGAAGTCGGCCTTTTTGGCGCCGTGGGCGGCCGTGCGGACGATCAGCCCACCCGGGCCTTTGTAGGTCCGGTCGACCATCTTGCGCAAGCGGTCGCGCTCGGAGTCGGCGAGCCGGCGGCTGACGCCGACGCCAGTGCCCTGCGGCGCGTAGACCAGATAGCGGCCGGCAATCGAGACGTTCATCGAGAGCCGCGCGCCCTTGGTCTTGAGCGGATCCTTGACCACCTGCACGACGATCTCCTGCCCGGGTTTGATCAGCTCGTCGATGCGGCGGCCTTTGCCGCGGCCTCGCCTGGGAGCAGCCTCACCCCCTGGCAGGACGATCTCGTCGACGTGCAGGAAGCCGTTGCGCTCGAGGCCGATGTCGACGAAGGCGGCCTCCATGCCGGGCAGGACGTTGTCGACCTTGCCCTTGTAGATGTTGCCGACGATTGAGCGCCGGCCGCGGCGCTCAATGTAGAGCTCCGCCACGTCGCGTTTGCCGCCTTTCGTCTTCGACTCGAGGACGGCCACGCGGGTCTCGCCACGATCGGCGGAAACCAGAATTGTCTTTTTCATTGATTCAGCTCAGTTCAGAGTAGGTACGCACGCCCGCGCCCCTTTCGAGGGGTCACCAGGCGAACCTGCCTTTCTGGCTGAGCCGCGCTTGCATGTGAATGCTCTGCAGGATGCCCACCGCCAGGAAGGTCGCCAAGACAGACGACCCGCCGTAGCTCATCAGCGGTAGGGGAATCCCGGTGATCGGCATGATCCCCAGGTTCATTCCCACGTTTACGAAGACCTGGAAGAGCAGCATGGCGGCGATGCCACCTGCCACCAGGGTCCCGTAGGAGTTCTTCGAGAGCGTCACAATCCGCAGCGCCCGCCAGATCAGCAGGGCGTATAGGGATAGGACCAAGGCGGCGCCGGCGAATCCGTAGCGCTCACCGATCACGGCGAAAATGAAATCGGTGTGCCGCTCAGGGACAAAGTCGAGCCGCGTTTGGGTGGCCCGATCGCCCCGGCCGGTCTTCTCCCCGGATCCGATCGCGATCTTGGCCTGGTTTTGCTGGTAGCCCGCGTCAGCGGGATCCGCGCTGGGGTTGAGGAAAGAGGTAAGCCTCTGCTCCTGGTAACCCTTGAGAATCGGCGTCCCAACTGCGGGCGCCACCACGAGGACCGCCGCCGTCAAAACGACGAAGGCTGCGCCGATCACCGCGAAGTGCGTCCAGCGGACGCCCCCCACGTACATCACGGCGAGTGTGATTGCCCCGAACACCAATGCGGTGCCGAGGTCCGGCTGCAGAAAGACAAGCGCTGCCGGTGCCAGCCCGAGGCAGAGGTAGCGCACGGTGCGCTGCCAATCCGACCCGTTTCTGGCGCCATCGATGACAAAGCCGGCAAGGGCCAAGACGAGCAGCACCTTGCCCAGCTCCGATGGCTGGAAACTAAAAAAGGGAAGTTCGAAGGCGCGCCGCGATCCGCGCGCGGCAAAGCCGAAGACAAAGACGAGCGAGACACTGACGCAAAGGAACGTGTAGATGCCAACCCGCAGCTCGCGGAAACGTGAATAGTCGATGCGGGTGAGCAGATACATGCCGACGATCCCGAGCACGCCGTAAATCGCCTGCCGGTCCACGTAGTAATACGGGCTACCGGGGACGTCTTGCTTTGTGGCCTCGGCCAAAGTGAAGATGCTGAAGGCGACGAGGGCCGTCGCCGAGAAGGCCAGCGGACCGTCCATATAGGGAAGGCCGAGGCGCTCGGCGATGCCGGGATGGAAGGCAAACGGCTCCGGCCTGGCCCGGCGTGAGCGGGTCGCGTACACCGTCAGCCCGTGCCTTCTTCGGAGCCAGCTTCTTCCGAAGCAGCTTCCTGCGATAGACGGTTGGCGAAATACGCTTCCAAGATTTTCTTCGCCGCCGGCGCGGCCGATTCGGCGCCGAAGCCGCCTTCCTCCATCGTAACGAAGGTCACGATGCGAGGGTTGGGATACGGAGCAAGGACGCCGTACCACGACTGGTCCGCATGCGGCGGGCGCTGAGCGGTGCCGGTCTTGCCGGCGACCGGGATCGGGAAGCTACCGAAGACGTCGAACGAGGTTCCAGCGCCGTTCTGCGCGGCGTCGTGAAGCCCTTCGAGGATCGCAGCCCGGTATTCGGAGTCGATATGTATGTGCCGGCGCGGCTTGGGGTCGAATTCCCTCAGCACCCGGCCCGCGGCGTCGGTCACTTCCCTGCCTACATGCGGGGTGACCACCATGCCGCCGTTGGCGAGCGTCGCGTAGGCGATCGCCATCTGCAGCGGACTCGTCTGCAGGTCCCCCTGCCCGGTAGCGAGCTGGATGTTGTCGCCGGCGGACCATGGCCGGTCCGTTTCGCCTTCCTTGTAGAGCTGGTTGCGCCAGTGCTGCGAGGGGAGCAGGCTTTCTCCGGTGCTGGGCAGGTCGATGCCGGTGGGCCGGCCGATGCCGAGGGCGTGCGCCCAGTGCTGAAGCTCGCCGCTGTCCCACATGCGCAGGCCGAGCGTGTAGAAGAAAACATCCGAGGAGACTTCGAGGGCTTCGACGAGGCTCACCGACCCGTTGGCGGCTTCGCCGGCGTTTTTGAATTCCTGGCCTCCGACGACGAGCACACCGGGGTCTTCGATCACTTCGCTCACCTGAAGGTTGCCGCTTTCGAGCGCCGCAAGCGCGGTTATGAGCTTGAAGGTCGATCCCGTCGGGTAGAGGCCGTCGATCGCCCGGTCGGCCAGCGGCGCCAGGGGATTGCGGTAGGTCTCGTCGACCTGGGCCTGGGTGAGCGGCCGCGTGAAGAGGGCCGGTTCGAAGGTCGGAAATGAGCCGAGGGCGAGGATCTCGCCCGTGTGTACATCCATCGTGATGAAGCCGCCCGGCAGTCCGCGTTCGGCCATCGCGGCCTCGCCAGCAGCCTGCACGTCGGCGTCGATCGAGAGCTTGAGGTTGTCCCCAGGCGCCGGCGGCTTGCTCACCAAACGGCCGTTGGGCGTCGGCTCCCCCAAGGCGTCGACCTGAATCCGGGTCAAGCCGGGACGACCGCGCAGGAAGCGATCGTAGGTGTCCTCGACACCGTCCTGGCCGATTTCGTCGCCGGGCAGGAGGCCGCGGTAGCGGGGATCCTTCAGCTCGTCTTCTGAGATCTCCCCGACGTTGCCGAGGATGTGCGCGGCCAGTGTCACGTCGGGGTAGGCGCGCACGAAGACGCGCTGCACCTCGACCCCGGGAAAGCGCTCCTGGTTCTCCTGCAGGTAGTAGACGAGGTAGTGGCCGACGTCGCGGCGCAGGGTGACGGGAGCAGCGGGGGCGAGTTTCAGCTCTTCGTGCATCGTGCGGCGCACGCGGCGCAGGCTGCTGTGGGTGAGGGCGGCTAGACGCGACAGCTCGGCCCGGCGCTCGACGGGGTCCGTCGGCAGCTTGCGCGGGTTTACCTGCAGGGCGAGGCTGGTCCGGTTGGCGACGAGCAATTTGCCGTCGCGGTCGAGGATCTCCCCACGCGGGGCGCTGGTGCGGAACGAGCGGGTGCGGTTGTTCTTCGCTTCGGCGAGGTACTTTTCGCCATCGAGCACTTGCAGCAGCCAGAGGCGCAGAAAGAGGATCGCGAAAAGGGCAACGGCGACGCCGCCGAAGAGGGCCAGGCGCAGTGCCAAGCGGTTGCTCATCGCCGGCCCCCGCTCATCTGAGCGCAAGTACAAGGCCTACACCCCCAGGACCCGGGGCTGACGACGCCGCTGCACCCTCGGCTCCTCAACCAGCGCCGGGCGCAGCAGGCGCCGCACCAGTAGGTAGATCGGCCAGCCGAGGAAGAAGGCGTAGACGCTCTTGAGCAGCATGTCTCGAACGATCAGCAAGCTGACTGGAGAATCGATTCCGAGCAGCAACTGGATCGCGGCAAAGCCTAGCTCGGCAAGCAGCGTGAGGCCCATGCAAAGCAGGGCCGGCACGAGCGAGCTGTGGATCTCGAAGCGCTCGCGGAAGAGCCCGGCCAGATAGCCGATGCTGAGCAGGACCAGTGAGGAGACGCCGAGCGCCTCGACCAGCAGGCAATCGAGGAAGAGGCCGATCGAAAAACCGGCGACGGCGCCGGTGAGGCTGCCGCCCAGCAGGGCGAGGCAGACGACGAGCGCCGGCAGGATGTCGGGGCTGACGTGGAAGAGTTCCACCCGCGAGAAGAAGGAGAGCTGCAGGAGGACGGCGACAAGGCCGATCGCGATGATTCGGGCGACGATCTTCGGCGTCAGGATCATCCCCGCGAACCTCCGGTCAGCACTTGGACGAGGTCGAGATTGCGAATGTCGGCAAACGGACGCACGTCGACCTGTTCCTTGGCCTCCTGGTCGATGATCGAGGCCTTGGTGACTTCGCCCAGGGGCAAGCCGGGCGGGAAGAGCGAGGCAAGCCCCTGTGCGCGCCAGCCGGCGGTGACGACGGTCTGGCCGCCGTGGACGCGTTTGGTCGAATCGATGAAGTCGAGGATGAGGTGTTCTGGGTCGCCGACTTCGGGCTTGACGACCCCCTGAATCCCCGCCGGGACCACCTTGGCCGAGACGGCGCTGGCGTGATCGGTCAGCAGCATTACCTGGGACGAACCCGGCTCGGTCGCGGCGATGCGGCCGACCAGCCCGTCGCCGCTGATCACCGGGTCATCGACGCGCACGCCATCACCGCTGCCGACGTCAATCGTCACGCTGGCGCGCCAAAGCGTGGGCGAACGGGTGATCACTCGCCCAATGACCTCCTTATAAGGGGAGGAAGCAAGTGCCGGGCCGCGATCGAGCTCGACCAGCTTGCGCAACTGAGCGTTCTCGTGCAGCGCCTCCTGGCCGGCAACTGCCTGCTCGCGAGCCTTCACCAGCTGACTCTTGAGGCGGCTGTTTTCGCCCTTGGCGTCAAAGGTCTCGTCGAACCAGTCGACCAGATCACGGGCCGGCTTAAGGGCGCGGTCGGTCACTCCCTGTACGGGGCTGAAGATCGTGCTGACGCCACGCTGCAGGCCGTTTGAGCCTTGCCCGTAGGTGATCGTGAGCAGCGCGAAAGAGCCGACGATCAGCAGGGCGAGCACCGCCCGACGGCGGCGTACTTGCTTTCGGTACACGGTGAAGACCTAGGTTCGGGGCTTGCGATGACGGAGACTAGGCAAGGCGCCTGGCTCCGGAATTCTGCTTGCTGGCGCGGTGGATGGTCTCGAACTCCTCAAGGGAGATTCCCGATCCCACCGCCACGCACGTAAGCGGTGACTCTGCCAGTTGACAGGGCATCTGGCACTCGTCGCGCAGACGCTGTTCGAGTCCTTGCAGCAGCGCACCGCCGCCGGCGAGGGTGATGCCGCGGTCCATGATGTCACCGGCGAGCTCCGGCGGGGTGCGGTCGAGAGTGTCCTTGACCGCCTCGACGATGTGTCCGACCGGTTCACTCATTGCCTCGCGCACCTCTTCGGAGCCGAGGGTGATCGTCTTCGGCAGGCCGGAGACGAGGTCGCGGCCGCGGATCTCGGTCCGCACCTCTTCGGGCAGCGGCGAGGCCGAGCCCGCCTCGAGCTTGACTTCCTCGGCCGTCTGCGTGCCGATCGCCAGCTTGTACTCGTGTTTGCAGTGGTTGACGATCGCCTCGTCGAGCTCGTCGCCGCCGACCCGGATCGACTGCGAGACGACGATGCCGCCGAGCGAGATCACCGCCACCTCGGTGGTGCCGCCGCCGACGTCGACGACCATCGAGCCGGTCGGCTCGGCGACCGGCAGGCCGGCGCCGATCGCCGCTGCCATCGGCTCCTCGATCAGGTAAGCCTGACGGGCGCCCGCCGAGAGGCAGGCCTCCTCGACGGCGCGCTTCTCGACCCCGGTGACGCCGGAAGGCACGCAGACGACCACGCGCGGGTGGGCGAAGCGGTTCGAGTGCACCTGTTTGATGAAGTGCCGCAGCATCTGCTCGGTGACGTCGAAGTCGGCGATCACGCCGTCCTTGAGCGGCCGGATCGCCGTGATGTTGCCCGGGGTGCGGCCCAGCATCCGCTTCGCTTCGACGCCGACGGCGTGCACCTGGCCGTTGTGGGAGTCGATCGCCACCACCGAGGGCTCACAGAGCACGATTCCGCGCCCGCGAACGTAGACAAGCGTGTTCGCCGTGCCGAGGTCGACAGCCATGTCGCGGCCGCCCAATCCTCTGAGGTAGCTGAATACACCCATGCGTGGATTTGGAGAACTTCCAAGGGGAATGATCCCAAACGCTCCAAATAGGCCGTCGATCCGCGCTCAGGCTTGAACGAAAAGTTCCGGCGCCAGCTCGATCAGCAGCCCCACCGGCAGGCCAACCACGTTGGAGACGCTCCCCTCGATCCGCGCGACCAGGGTTGAGCCAAGGGTTTGAATCGCGTACCCGCCGGACCGTCCTTCCCACTCGCCGAAGGCGACGTAACGCTCCTTCTCCGCCTCGCTGAGACCCTTGAAGACGACCGTGGTCCGTTCCAGTCCGCTGCGCTCCTCGCCATCGACCAAGACGACCAGACCGCTGAGCACCTGGTGGGCTCGCCCCGACAACCGATCGAGATTGCGCCGCGACTCCGCGGCATTCGCAGGCTTGCCGAGCGCCTTTCCGTCCAGCACGACGTCGGTATCGCAGGCAACGACGATCCCGTCGGCAGCAACCGCGCGTGCCTTCAGCCGCGCGTTCTCGAGCACCTCGAGATCGGGGTCACCTCCGCTGAGCTCCTCGACACCCGGCACGACGACTTCGAACTCCAGCCCAAGCTTGCGAAGAATCTCGGATCTCTGCGGCGATCCGGATGCCAGCGTCAGCCTCATGCGCGGCTGCCGGGGGGTGGCGTCGCAGGGGGGACCGCCCCCGAGGAAGCTTCAGCTACCGCTGGGGGCGGTGGGTCCCCTGCGGCGACAGGACCCGCCGGCCCACCACGCATCAGCCCAGTTCTGGAAACCAGATCCCTATCTCCCGCTCCGCAGACTCGTCCGAGT
>JBKPOV010000072.1:0-4288 GCA_046733315.1 Actinomycetota bacterium | reverse complement strand
GCTATAGGCACCTGGAGCGGGGGGAGGTTCCTCCACTTCGGCGAAGCGGTGGATGAGGAGCGGCTGGAGGACGTGCTGCGGCCCGGTAACGGGATCGACACTCTGTTCACGGCCGACACCTACGGGCAGGGCGAGGCCGACTCGCTACTGGGGCGAGCGCTTGCAGGGATCCCTCGCGGCGACTACTGCCTGGTCGGCGCCGTCGGTCATGACTTCTACGAGGGGGAGCGGGATGGGCCGCGCGGGTTTCCGCGATTCACCGACCGGCGGCTGCGCACGGAGGATGAGTACGCCGGTTACCTGCGGATGGCGGCGGAGCGCAGTCTCGAGCGGCTTGGGGTTGATTCTTTCGACTTGCTGCTGCTCCATAACCCTGACCGGATCGGTTATTCCAGCGAGGCGGTCTGGGACGGCATGGCCGCTCTGCGCGAGGCGGGTCTTACCGCCCGGATCGGCGTGGCGCCCGGCCCGGCGAACGGCTTCACCCTCGACCTGATCGCCTGCTTGGAGCGCTTTGGCGAGCGGATCGATTGGGCGATGATCATCCTCAACCCCTTCGAGCCTTGGCCAGGCGAGCTCTGCCTCGACGCCGCTGAGCGCCACGGCGTCAAAGTGATTACGCGGGTCGTCGACTACGGCGGGCTCTTTTGGGGCGACCTGCGGCCGGGCATGGAGCTCGCCCGCGGCGACCACCGGGCGTTCCGGCCGGAGGGCTGGATCGAGGCCGGACTCGGGAAGCTGGAGCTGGTGCTGCCCTACGCCGAGCGAGCCGGGCTGACGCCGATCCAGCTCGCCTGCCAGTGGAACCTCTCTCACCCCGCCGTGGAGTGCGTCGTGCCGACTCTGATCCAGGAGGCGGATCCCGAAGCTCGGTCGATCGAGGAACAGCGCGCCGAGCTTGCCGCGCTGCCGGCTGAGCAGCGCCTCGGCGACGCGGACATCGCCGCGATCCGCGCGATCGGCGACAACACCGGCTGCATGGCGCTGAAGGGAGCCAGCCCCCAGCATGAGGGCGAGGACCGCCCCGACCGCTGGCCCCTAAATGAAGAGCTTGCCGCGACGGGCGCCCGCTGGGGCATCGACCCGGCTCGCGACCTAATACAGGCGTAGTTCGAAGCAGATCCATACCTCCACAACCACGACAAGAATTTGATCTGGTCCACTCCAGGCACGTAAACTCCGCGCCTTACGGTCTTAGGTGACTGCTTTCCTTGACAATGGTCAATCCGACCTGTCCAGTGTGGATTAGCCACACCGCATTCCAAAGCGGTTTTTGCCATCCTAGAGAGCGATGTCAGCGCTTCCTGGGGATGAGCTTCATGAGTTGTCCGAACGCCAAGATCCCCGTCTACTAAGGGCTCTCGATGTCGTTGCGCCCGGGGGCGCCTTGCGTGAGGGCCTCGACAACATCGTCCATTCGCGTACGGGTGGCCTGATCGTCGTCGGCGACGCCGGCGACATCTCCCACCTGCTCTCGGGCGGGATCAAGCTCGACATCGATTACACGCCGGCGATGCTCTACCAAGTGGCGAAGATGGACGGGGCGATCGTGCTCAATTCCGAGGCGACGAAGATCGCCTGGGCCAATGTGCAGCTGATGCCCGATCCGACCATCCTCTCGGCGGAGACCGGCACCCGCCACCGCACCGCCGAGCGCGTCTCCAAGCAGACCGACGCGCTCGTGATCGCGATCTCACAGCGCCGCGACGTCGTCTCCCTCTACGTCGAGGGGACCAAGTACATCCTTCAGGACATTCCCGCCGTGCTGGCCAAGGCCAACCAGGGCCTGGCGACGCTCGACAAGTACCGCGCCCGCCTCGACCAGGTGTCGAACCGCCTCACCGTGCTCGAGTTCGAGGGCGGCGGCGTGCTCTATGATGCGCTTGCCGTTCTACAGCGGGCCGAGCTGGTCACCCGCATGGCGGTCGAGGTCGAGCGCTACATCGTCGAGCTCGGCACCGAGGGCCGCTTGATCGAGATGCAGCTGGAGGAGACGATGGTCGGCGTCGCCGCCGACAAGACGGCGCTGGTCCGCGACTACTCGGTCGAGGACTCCGAGCAGAACCTGGCAACCGTGCTGCAGTCGCTCGCCCGCTTGCCGCATGAGGACGTGCTCGACTTCGGCCGTCTCGCCGAGCTGCTCGGCTACGACCGCAAGCTCAACACGCTCGACTTTCCGGTCGCCCCGCGCGGCTACCGAGTGCTCGGTCGCGTGCCGCGCATCCCCAAGCTTGTCGTCCAGAAGATCATCCAGGAGCTGGGTGGGCTTGAAGAGGTTCTGGCTGCCTCTGATGCCGACCTGGAGGCCGTCGACGGAGTTGGCTCCACGCGAGCCAAGGACATCCGCGAGGGCCTGCGCAGGCTTCAGGAGGTCGACATGGTCGACCGGTACCTACAGAGCTAGATGGCGACTGACGCCGTCGATAAACGAAAGGAGCACCCGATTTCTGAGCTAGCAGAGGAGGCCATGGAGGCGGGCTTCGAGGCGGACGTTGAGATCCCTTACGTCTGTGACTTCGAAGAGGGGGACAAGGTCGTCTACCCCCACCACGGCGCTGGTCTCGTGCTGAAGAAGGAGTCCCGGGAGCTGATGGGGGAGGAGCGTGAATACCTCACGATCAAGATCCTCCACAACGAGCTCACGGTGATGGTCCCTTGCGAAAACGCCGGCATCGCTGGTTTGCGCCGCGTTATTGACGAGGAAGAAATCAAGAAGGTCACCGACGTTCTCACCGACGACGTCTCGGACATGCCGAAGAACTGGAACCGGCGCTTCAAGTACAACCGCGAGAAGATCAAGACCGGGGACGTATTCGAGCTGGCCGAGGTCGTCCGCAACCTTGCCATCCGCGAGATGGAAAAGGGCCTCTCAACCGGTGAGAAGCAGATGTACACGCGGGCGAAGAAGATCCTCGCCTCGGAGTTCATGTATGCGCTCGACAAAGACGAGGAAGGCGCGGAGGAGTACCTCAACGGATTGCTGGAGGAGCGCTTCGCCGCCACGGCGACTGCCTAGTTCCAGCAGCGTCACTGCGGTCATCGCGGCCGCCGGCTCCGGGCAGAGGCTCGGAGCCGGCGGCCCGAAGGCCTTCGTGCCGCTCGCCGGCCGGCCGCTGGTCGAGTGGTCGATCGAGGCGTTTCGCGCAGCACCCTCGCTGCACTCGATCGTCATCGCCTGCCCGCCGGGGCACGTCAACGACCTCGCCGGAGGTGAGGTCGGCGTGGTCGACGGGGGCGCTACCCGCGCCCAGTCGGTGTCCAATGCCCTGCAGGCCGTCGAGACCGAGCTGGTTGCGATCCACGATGCCGCACGGCCGCTGGTATCGCCCAGGCTGATCGAGGGAGTCGTCGCAGCCACGCTCGCCGATCCCGACGCCGCCGGCGTGATCGCCGCCACGCCGGTCACCGACACGATCAAGCAAGTAGCGGGACCGAGCACCGGCGCCCCCCGGGAGTGCAACGTTTTATCGCCCCAGGAGAACCAGAAAACGTTGCACCTGGTGGAGCGGACCCTGGAGCGCCGGCGCCTCTGGGCGGCGCAGACGCCTCAGGTCTTTCGGGTGGCGGCCCTGCGCGAGGCCCTTGCCGCCGATCCCGAGCTCGTCTCCGCGGCGACCGACGAGGCGATGATGGTCGAGCTGGCGGGGGGGAAGGTTCTGATGCATCCCGCGCCGGCCGAGAACCTCAAGGTGACGACGCCACTGGATCTGAAGCTAGCTGAGCTGCTGCTCGCTGAGCGTGTTGGCGATGGCGGCTGAGTAGCGCTTGTTCGCTATCGATTCCTTTGCGTCCGCAGCAGCACCCAGACCAACGCAGTGGCGAAGCAGACCTGGCCGACCCCCAGGGCGACGCCGAGACTGACGGCTCCAAGCGCGCCGGCCACCAGGGCGCCGACCGCAAAGGCCGAAAGCATCACCGTCAGCTGGCGGATCACCGGCGGCGCGCGCCGCGCGCTGGGGTCTCCGGCAGACCGCCCGCTGCCCGAGTGCCGTCAGCGAGGTGCCGATGGCGGCGGCGCTCGAAGAGCACCCGCTCCACGTAAAGCGTGACGACGCCGGCGAGCACGATCGCGCTCAGGTTGACGGTCAACTGGGTCATCGCGCCCAACCAGTCATCCCAATTGCCGAGGGCGGCGGCGACGCCGATATTCGCCGCCGCCGGGATTGTCGTAACCGAGATCAGCACGCCGACGAGGGCGCCGGACTTGGCCGAAGTCAGCGAGAGGACACCCGCAGCTCCGGCGAAGGCGGCGACGATGAAGGAGAACGTGTCCGGCTCGGCGATGAAC
>JBKPOV010000071.1:0-2400 GCA_046733315.1 Actinomycetota bacterium | reverse complement strand
ACGTCGGCCAGGCGACCTTCCCGACCTCGGTCTTCGTCTGCAAGCCGTTCGGCAAAGTCGTCATCTGCGGTGCCACCTCGGGCTTCCAACTCGACTTCGACGTGCGCTACCTGTGGATGCGCCAGAAGCAGATCATCGGCTCGCACTTCGCCAACGCCTATGAGTGCATGAAGGCCAACCAGCTGATGGCCGAGGGCAAGGTTCGCCCGGTGATCTGGCAGACGATGGGCTTCGACGGGGTCGCCGAGGCGCACCAGCTCCTGCACGAAAACAAGCACCTCGGCAAGATCTCGATCCTGGTCGGGGCCGAGTCCGACACCGACGGCAAGAACGAGGACGGCCCGGGCGCGATCCGGGCGGAGGTGGGAGCCTGATGAGCGAGGTTTGCGTACTCGATTGGCACATCGCCCCTTTTCGGGCTGACCGCTGGCTCGACCTCTGGGAGCCGGCGGCGGCGCGGATGCCCGCCTATGGCGCCAAGAGCTGGTCGCTGACCCGCTCCATCGACGACCCGCTGGCCTTCCGCCAGTCCTCCGTTTGGGAGAATCGCTCCGACTTCGAGCGCTACTGGTTCTCGGAGGAAATCGAGAAGGCCCGCGCCGCCTGCATCGAGCTCTACGACCTGCCGCTGCTGCCCACCTGGCACACCCTCGTCATCGCCGAGTAAGAAGCCGGAGCCCTCATCCGCGCTCAAGCGGCGCCATCGTCAGGCCCGCCGAATTGAGTTGCTGCCAGTAGTGCTCGGCGAGCTCGCGGGTGCCCGACCAGACGATCGCCTGGCCCTTGTTGTGAATGCTGTCAGCCAGCTGGTGACCGCGATCCAGGGAGACACCCGGGAGTACGCGCGCCAGGGTGGCGGCGACGTGATCGAAGGTGTTGTGGTTGTCGTTGCAGACAATCACCCGCCACTCTCCGCCAAGGCCTGAGCCGGGACCATCCGTTCTCGGCCTCTCGACCGTCGTCGTCGACATCGCTACGCATTATGCGGAACTTCTTGGGATCCGCGGCCCTTTCCCCAGCGCTGGAACGCGAGTGGATTCTCCGGTCAGTACGGGCTTGGCACCCGTACTACGACGTCATCGAAACTCGCCCGCGCCCCTTTGGCGACCTTGGCAGAGCCAACCGAGAACCCCGACGCGCGGCCGGTCAGTTCTCCCGCCCCTTCATCGGTGACTTCGGCAATCAGCTTGCCGCCGACGAAGGCGAGGATGCCGCAGTTGCCCTTTTTGTCGCCGGCGGTGACGTTGAAGGCTCGCAGCCGCAGCATGTTCGCTTTGTCGGCCCCGCCAACTCCCGCGACGTTCTTCTCGATGTCGAGGTATTCGATCGTGCCGTCGGCGAGAACCTTGCGCACTTGGGCCTTGCGCTGCAGCGGGTAGACGGCGAGCTGGTAGCGAGCGCCGCCCCCGGCGCGAAGGTCTACAGAGAGGTAAGCGGCCCGCTGCACCGCCATCGGCGTAGCGCTGAGCAGGCGCGCAGTGGCCGCGATCTCGAGGTCGCGACCGAGCACCGGGGTGCGGTACGAACACTCCTTCGTCGCTTTGCCGATCGAGACGTTGAAAGCGTGATCGGTGCTGCCGCGCGCGCAGCGCGCGCCCGAGAGCTTGGTGATCTGCGCCAGCTGCCCCTTGTTCTCCATGCCGTTGCGGTAAACGCCGATCAGAGCGCCCCCAGCGACCGAGGCGAAGGCCAGGAGGCCGACCAGGAGCAGGGGAAAAAGGGCTGTGCGGAGCACTCTCACGGTCTCGCAGCCTAAACACAGGCCGCCGGGAAAGATGCGGCCTGCGCCGAGGTGAACGGTGTCTTTCGGTCCAAGCCAAATAAGATTGAGGGCGTGAGCGAGCACCGCCTCCCCGAACGCGACCGTCCCTGGGTGATGCGCACCTACGCCGGGCACTCCGACGCGCGGCGCTCGAATGAGCTCTACCGGGGCAACCTCGCCAAGGGCCAGACCGGCCTCTCGGTCGCCTTCGACCTACCCACGCAGACCGGCTATGACCCGGACCATGTCCTCGCTCGCGGCGAGGTCGGCAAGGTCGGCGTGTCAATTGCCCATAAGGGCGACATGCACCAACTCCTCGATGGCATCCCGCTCGACGAGATGAACACCTCGATGACGATCAACGCAACCGCAGCCTGGCTGCTTGGCCTCTACATCACCGTCGCCGAGGAGAACGGCGTCGCGCGCTCGGCCCTGAAAGGCACGACCCAGAACGACATCATCAAGGAGTACCTCTCGCGCGGCACCTACGCCTTCCCGCCCGAGCCCTCGATGCGGCTGATCGCCGACATGGTCGCCTTCACCGTCAACGAGGTGCCGAGCTGGAACCCGACCAACATCTGCAGCTACCACCTGCAGGAGGCCGGGGCGACGCCGGTGCAGGAGATCGCCTACGCGCT
>JBKPOV010000070.1:0-14959 GCA_046733315.1 Actinomycetota bacterium | reverse complement strand
TTCCTGGAGCCACGTCAACCATCCCTCCGAGGTGGTGGCGATCGGCGACACGGTGCGGATCAAGGTGCTCGACATCGACCGCGACCGCCAGCGCATCTCCCTGGGTCTCAAGCAGACCCAAGAGGACCCCTGGCAGCGCGTGATCAGCGCCCACCGCCCCGGCGACGTACTCGGCGGCACGGTGACCAAGGTGGTCGCCTTCGGCGCCTTCGTCGAGATCCTGCCCGGCGTCGAGGGCTTGGTCCACATCTCCGAGCTCGCCGACCATCACGTCGAGAGCCCCAGCGAGGTGGTCGAGCCGGGTGCGGCGCTCGACGTCAAGATCCTCGAGATCGACGAGGAGCGCAGGCGGCTCTCGCTCAGCATCAAGCAGGTTGAGGAGCAGAAGATGCCGATGGGCGACCTTGGGGCGCAGATTCAGGAGGCTGCAGAGGGTTCGAGTGAGGGTTCAGAGGCCGAGGCCGCGGGTCCTGTCGTGGCAGAGGACTCCTCGTCCTCGCAAGCTGCGGGCGAGGAGCCCACCGCCACGCCACCCGTGGACGAGGCGTCTGAGCAGACCGCCGAGGAGCCTGTCGCCGAGGCTGAGCTCGCCGAGGAGGCTCCGGCTCCTGAGGTTGAGGAGCCCGCCACGGAAGAGACTGAGCCTGTTGCCGCAGAGGAGCCAGTAGCCGAGGCTCCCGAGCAAGGGCAGGAGCATCAGGAGGGAGAATCGGTCGAGGAGCGGCCGGACTCTCCGGATGATGTAGACGAGGAGGCCGCCGGAGAATCCGACGAGTCCGAGTCGCCACCTGAAGAAGCTTCTGAGTCCTGAGGCCTATCCCGGTAGGGGTGGAACGTCTTGTACTTTTTCGGCACGCGAGCCTCGGACGGCCCCGGCCGATCCACCGAAAAAGTCAAGTGGAACCCCTACCGGGATAGGCCTGCGCCATGCCGCTGACTATCGGGTTGACCGGTGGTATTGCGGCTGGGAAGTCAGAGTCTCTCGCGGCGTTTGAGCGGCTCGGGGCGGCGACGATCTCCAGCGACGCGGTCGTCCACGAGCTGCTGGATTCCGAACCGCTGCTGGGCCGGCTGATCGATCGCTGGGGCGCCGATGTGGCGCCCGACGGCCGCGTTGACCGCACCAAGATCGGCGAGATCGTGTTTGCCGATCCAGAGCAGCTGAAATGGCTAGAGGCGCAGATCCACCCCCTGGTTGGGGAGCGGATCGGCAGCTGGCTCGGCGCGCTGGGCGACGATGTCGAGATCGCCGTGGTCGAGGTGCCGCTGCTCTTCGAGTCCGAGATGGAGCCCGTATTCGACACAACCGTTGCCGTCGTCACCTCCGATCAGGTGCGTCGCGTCCGCGCCGAAGCGCGGGGCCACGCGCTCGTGGGCGAGCGCGAGGCGCGCCAGCTTGCCCAGGAGGAGAAGGCGGCTCGCGCCGAACACGTGATCGAGAACGACGGCACGCTCGAGGACCTCGAGCGACGCCTGTCCGCCCTCGTCGCGAAGCTGAGGGGATGAGCCCGGCCCGAAAGCGTCCGGTTAGGAAACGGAGAAGGCGCCGTCTAGTAGTTGGCGTTGCGGTGCTCGGCGCCGGTATCGTCGCCGGCGTGCTGCTGGGACTGGTGGGGACTGTCGACCGGGCTCTCCAAGAGCTCACCTTGCCCCTGCGCCACGAGGACGTGATTCGCCAGCAGTCGCACGAGAAGGATGTCGACGCCGCTCTGATCGCCGCCGTGATCTATTCCGAGTCGAAGTTCAGCGACCGCACATCCACCGCGGGAGCACGCGGCCTGATGCAGATCACGCCCGCCGCCGCCAACGAAATCGAGCGCCTCAGCGGCGGTACGACCTTCAAGCTCAAGGATCTCGGCGATCCTGAAATAAACATCCGCTATGGCACCTACCTGCTGCGTGAACTGCTCGACCGCTACGACGGCGACGTCGTCGCTGCCCTCGCCGCCTACAACGCTGGGCCGGGGAACGTCGACGAGTGGGGGGGCAGCGACTTGAGCGTGGAGGGGATCCGTTTCCCGGAAACCCGGGCCTACGTCGAAGAGGTGCTCGACAAGCAGCGCGCCTATCGCGATACCTACGCGAGGGAGCTGGGCTACTGAGCTCCGCGGCCCCCCGACCCCGCGTTACCGCACTGGCCCTCGCGGTCGGCCTCGTCCTCGCCGATTCCTCGATCGTCGTCCTGGCGCTGCCGCAGATCTACCGCGAGCTGGACACCAGCGTCGCCGGCGTCACCTGGGTGCTCGTTTCCTTCAATCTCGTCATGGCGCTGGCGGCTGTGCCCGCCGCCTACCTGGCGCGCCGGGTTGGGCCCGGCCGCGCCGCGGCGGTCGGGTTGGCGGTTTTCGCCGGCGCGAGCCTTTCCTGCGCCGTCTCCGATCAGCTCAGCACGCTGATCGCGGCTCGCTGCGTGCAGGCGCTTGGCGGCGCAGCGGCGGTGACCGCTGTGCTGGAGCTGTTGCCGGCCACGGTCGGCTCCGAGCGCCGTGCCGCGGCGATCTGGGCGACCGCGGGCGCTACCGGCGCCGCCCTGGGCCCGGCTGTGGGGGGGTTGCTCACAGAGCTTGTCTCATGGCAATCGATCTTCCTGATCCAGCTGCCGATCGCGATTGCCGCGGCGGTGCCGATCCTTGCTGTCGCCAGGCACGAGGCCGCCACGGGGGTGCTCTCCGCGGAGCTGCGACGAACCGGCCGGCCCCATCTACTCGCCAACCTGGCTTTGGCCTTGGTCTCGGCGGCGATCGCCGGCGCCCTCTTCCTGCTCGTCCTGCTCTTGATCGAGGGCTGGCGGCTGAGCCCGATCGGCGCCGCGATCGTGGTCAGCGTGATGCCGCTCTCGGCTTTGCTCGGCAGTCGCCTGGACAGGCTCGTGCCGAGCGCCCGCGCCCGGGCTGCCGCCGGCGCGATCCTCGTCTCCGGTGGGCTCGGCGGCCTGGCTCTGCTCCCAAAGGCCGAGGTGGTCCTCACCCTGCCGCCGCAGGTGATGGTTGGCATCGGCCTTGCCTTGGTGCTCTCAGCCCTGACCGAGACGGCGCTGGAGGGCCGCGCACCGCAGGCGATTCACGGTGGTTGGACGATCTCGGCTCGTCACGCCGGGGTGGTCATCGGGCTGCTCGCCGTGACGCCGATCTTCACTCACGACATAGCCGAGCAGCGCCAGGATGCGATCGATGCCGGCACCGCTGTGATCCTGGATTCGCGCGTGCCGCCGCTGCTCAAGCTCGACTTGGCTGAAAAAATCGAGAGCCGCCTGGATGACGAGAAGGGCAAAGTGCCGACGATCGGCCCCGCCTTCGATCCCCTCCCTGAGGACCCTGAGGAACGCGACCAGGTGTTGCAGCTGCGCGACGAATTGCAGGAGCAGCTCAATCGCGGCGCCACGCACGCCTTCAGCCCGTCCTTCGGACTCGCGGCCCTGATCGGCCTGCTCGCGCTAATTCCGATTGCGCTGGCGCGAAGGGTCGAGCTATGAGCGCCCAGCGCAGAGCGCAGGTCTTGGTCGGCAGCGCGCTTGCTGCGGCGATCGTCCTGGTTGGGGTCTATCTGGCGGCGGGCGGCTCCTCCTATACGCCCGAGAAGATCCAGGACCCCTGCAAGCCCCGTACCTGGCGCAATCCCGAAGGCCTGCAGGAGATCGCGCAGCAGTTCACGCTCTCAGCGCTCGATGGCGCGGCCTGCCAGCTTGGCGTCAGCCGCGAGGCTTTGGCCCGGGGCCTGGCGACCCCCGAGGCGCGCGAGCGATTCGCCGAGCGCTACGACATCGGCGACGCGGAGCTGGCGAAAGCGGTGCGAGCCGGCCTGCTGCGGGCGGTTGACGACGCCGAAGAAGCCGGCGCTCTCAGCCCGTTGCTGGCCGCGCCCCTGCGCGAAACCCTGCGCAACATCCCGCTCGACCAGGCGATCGAACTGATCAACAACGCCGAATCCCTGCTCAGCAACGTCCAGGGTTTCCTCGGCCCCGCCCAGGAATTCCTCGAACAGCTCCTGCCCTAAAAGCTCTCGCAAAAGGGGCCAGACCCGGCAGGGGTAGAACGTCTTGTACTTTTTCGGCAGGCGAACCTCGGATGGCCCTGCCGGTCACCGAAAAGTTAAGTGGAACCCCTGCCGGGTCTGGCCCGGGCTACTTCTTGATCTGAAACTTGCTTTTGCTTGGCGACCACGTGACGCCCTCGCAGAGCTGTTCCGGCGTAGTGTCGAGCGACCCGGCCAGCTTGACGATCGTGCCGAGGCGCGGCTCACGGCCGCCACGCTCGAGCAGTGAGATCTCGGTGCGGTGCAGATCGCATCGAAACCCCAGCTCCTCCTGCGAAATTGCCTTCTTCTTGCGCGCTTTGCGTAGATTAATTGCGAAACGCTCGCGTGGTTTCATTCCGGCAATTCTCTGTCTGCGAAGACAGAAGCGCTACAGTCAAAACGCCTACGGACAAAACGCCTACTTACGAAACCGCACGTTTATAACACGGAGTCGTCCCTCTCCGCGCTCGCCCGCCTGAGGCACGGCCCCAAGATCGCCGTAGCGGCGGCCGTGATCGGTGCGGTCTTCGGCAAGTGGGGGTCAGTCGCGCGTGGCGCGCCAGACCCAGAGCATCGCCAGGGGCTGCAACGGCAACCTCGCCCAGAGTGCCCAGCGCGGCACCCGCTTCAGATCGAGCCCGCGCACCTGCTCGGGATTGACCGCCATGTGCACGTTGGCGGGAAAGACGAGGGCGAGCAGCGCCAGCAGCCACCAGCGGGCGAAACGGCGCGTCGAGGGTGCCGCGATCGCCACCCCGCCGGCGATCTCGGCCAGGCCGCTGACCACGACGGCCTCGCGATGCCGCGGCAGCGACGGCGGCATCATCGCTTCGTAGCTGCGCGGAATGAGGAAGTGCATCGTCCCGGCAAAGGCGAAGAATCCGGCAAGAGCCTTTTGCGAGCGGTTCATAGCGCGGGCAGTCTTCCAGAATCCGCCCGGCTGTTCCTTGTCGGCAAATAGCGGTGTAAAGGCGCAGGGGAGCCGACAAACGTGCCCGCTATGGTCATTCGGTGCCCGAGTTCGAGCTCAATCCCGCCTACACGCCCACCGCCGACCAGCCAAAGGCGATCGCCGGGCTCGCCGAAGGGCTGGGCGAGGGCGACCGCTTCCAGACCCTGCTCGGCGCCACCGGAACCGGCAAGACCTTCACGATGGCGGCGACGATCGCGGCGGTCCAGCGCCCCTCGTTGGTGATCGCGCACAACAAGACGCTGGCGGCGCAGCTCTGCAACGAGTTCCGCGAGTTCTTCCCCGAGAACTCGGTCGAGTACTTCGTCTCCTACTACGACTACTACCAGCCCGAGGCCTACGTCCCGGCCCAAGACCTCTACATCGAGAAGGACTCCTCGATCAACGACGAGATCGACCGCTTGCGGCACGCCGCCACCGCGGCGCTGTTTGCCCGCCGCGACGTGATCATCGTCGCCTCCGTCTCCTGCATCTACGGCATCGGCTCGCCGCAGGTCTACAACGAAAAAATGCAGCTCTTCAAAGTCGGCGAGGAGATCGACCGCGACGAGGTGCTGCGCAAGCTGGTCAAGATGCAGTACCAGCGCAATGACTCGGTGCTCGGCCGCGGCGCCTTCCGGGTGCGCGGCGAGGTGCTGGAGATCATGCCCTCCTACGCCGAGTCGGCATATCGGATTGCCCTCTTCGGCGACGAGATCGAGGGGATCCAGCACTTCGATCCGCTGACCGGCGAGATCCTCGACACGATCGACCACGTTTCGGTCTGGCCGGCCTCGCACTACGTGACCAAGGACGAGACGCTGGACCGGGCGGTCGAGGAAATCCGCGCCGAACTCAACTCGCGCACCGCGGAACTCGAGGCTGAGGGCAAGCAGCTCGAGGCGCATCGGCTGCGCCAGCGCACCGCCTACGACATCGAGATGCTCAAAGAGATCGGCTTCACCTCGGGGATCGAGAACTACTCGCGCATCCTCGACGGCCGCCCCGAGGGCAGCCCACCGCACACCCTGATCGACTACTTCCCAGACGACTTCGTCGTCTTCGTCGACGAGTCCCACCAGACGATCCCGCAGATCGGCGGCATGTACGAGGGGGACAGATCGCGGAAGCAGACGCTGATCGACTACGGCTTCCGCCTGCCCTCGGCGATCGACAACCGGCCGCTCAAGTTCGACGAGTTCCTGCAGCGGGTGCCGCAGCTGGTCATGGTCTCGGCGACGCCCGGCCCGTTCGAGCGTGCCGAATCGACCCGGACGGTCGAGCAGATCGTCCGCCCGACCGGGATCATCGATCCGGCGATCGAGGTGCGAGAGACGCGCAACCAGATCGACGACCTGATGAACGAGATCAAGGCACGGGCGGAGGCCGGTGACCGGGTCCTGGTCACGACGCTGACCAAGAAGATGGCCGAGGACCTGACCAACTACCTGCTCGAGTACGGCGTGCGGGTGCGCTACCTGCATTCCGAGATCGACACTCTGGAACGGATCCAGATCGTCCGCGACCTGCGCCTTGGCGAGTACGACGTGCTGGTCGGGGTCAACCTGCTGCGCGAGGGGCTCGACCTACCCGAGGTCTCTCTGGTGGCGATTCTCGATGCCGACAAGGAGGGCTTCCTGCGCGGCGAGACCAGCCTCGTGCAGACGATCGGGCGGGCCGCCCGCAACGTCAACGGGCGGGTGCTGATGTACGCCGACAAGGAGACCGACGCGATGCGGGCGGCGATGCGGGAGACGGACAGGCGCCGGGCGATCCAGCTCGCCTACAACGCCGAGCACGGGATCACCCCGGAGACCGTGCGCAAGGGCATCTCCGAGATGAGCGAGTTCCTGGCGATGGAGGACCGGGCGCCGCGCAAGCGCCGCGGCAAGCCGGCCGGGGAGTTCGCCGATCCAGCCGAGCTTGAGCGCACGATCGTCTCGCTCGAGGAGGAGATGCTCGCCGCCGCCGACGATCTGCGTTTCGAGGAGGCGGCGCGGCTGCGCGACGAGCTGCGCGAGCTGCGCCGCGACCTCGACGGAATGCGGGCGGGAGCCTGAGGCTCCCGCCGGGACCTCAGGTCAGGACCTTCGCTGCCTTGGCGCTGTCGCCGTAGAACTCGCCGCGCACGATCTTGCCGTCGGCGAACTTCATCAGGTGGGCAAACGGGGCCTCGAAGCTCTCGCCATCGTGGCCGGCACGTTGCCTGCCCTTCACCACCACCCACTCGCCGCCGTCGATGAACTCCTCCGGCTCGACGCTGAATGACGACCAGTAGTTGGGGATCTCGGTGAAGTTGCTGAGGATCGCCTCGCGACCCTGAGTTTCGCCGCCGAGCGGCAGCTCATCGGAAGTGAGCCACGTGCTGTCCTCGGAAAGCATCTCTTTCAGTGCTTCCAGATCGCCACGGGCGAAGGCCTCGTAGCTGGCGCGAGCGGAATCGACATTGGACATTTCTTCCCTCCTCTGTTGCTGACCCCCGCCTCGCACCCACGCTACTCGCGAGCGCTGAGCCGCACAACAGCCCTTAACTATTCTCTGCCGGTGGCTATCGACGTCAGCGAGGCGACCTTCGAGAGCGAGGTGGTTGAGCGCTCGCGCCAGGTTCCCGTCGTGGTCGACTTCTGGGCGGAGTGGTGTGGGCCTTGCCGCACCCTGACACCGGCGCTGGAGGCCGCGGAGGCGGCGCGCGGGGATGCGGTCGTGCTGGCCAAGGTCGACGTCGACGCCAATCAGGCGCTCGCGGCCCGCTTCGGCGTGCAGGGCATTCCGGCGGTGAAGGCGTTCCGCGATGGCGCGGTCGTCAACGAATTCGTCGGTGCGGTGCCGAAAGCGAAAGTCGAAGAGCTCTTCGACTCGCTCGTCCCGTCGCGGGCCGACGAGTTGCTCGCGGCGGGCGACGAGCTCTCCCTGCGCGAGGCCGCGGAACTGGAGCCGCGCCGTGCGGATATCGCCGTAGCGCTAGCCCGCCAGCGCCTCGAGCGCGGGGCCGAAGATGACGCCCTCGCTGCGGTCGAGGGCCATGAAGGCGACTTCGCAGCCGAAGGCATCGCCGCCCGCATCGGACTGACGAAGGCCGGCGTCGCGACCGAGGCCTTCGAAGCGCTCGACCGCGGCGAGACCGCCTCCGCGCTCGATTCCCTGCTCGAGCAGATGGCTAGCGCGGAGGAAGAGGTTCGCGAGCAACTACGCCGCGCCATCGTAGGAATCCTCGCCTCGCTCGACCCCACCGAGCCAATCGCCCGCAGCTACCGCCGCCGCCTAGCCACCGCCCTCTACTAGCCGCGTGCGGTCGCACTTTCCGCCGCATAGCGGCGTCAAGTGCGACATGTCCCGCGAACCTCGCCGCAGCGCGGCTTGGGGTCGCAGATTCCGCCGCATAGCGTAGGAAAGTGCGACCGCATGAGGTGCCCGCCTGGATGGACTCCGCGAGGCGCCGTCTAGATGTGAAGGCGAAGCGCGCGCTGCCTGCGTTCCAGCAACGTCTTTAGCCGCTTGGCGACCTGATCGGGTTCGCGTTCGAGGCGGCGGGCGGTGATGCGAATCGCATCGATCCCGGCCAGCTTCAGGTCCTCGATGCGCAGGGGGTCTCGCTCGAATGCCGCACGCGTACGGTGAGTCTCGTATCCGTCGAGTTCCACCGCGAAGCGCTCCGATTCCCAGTATGCGTCGACCTCATGCCCTGCGATAAACAGGTTGATGGCCGGCCTCGGTAGTCCAGCGCGCTTCACAACGGCCAGGAAGGCTCGTTCGGTGTGGGCTCGGGACATGATCGGGTCGCGGTAGAGCGCCAGTGCTCGTCGCAACCGCTTGCGTCCAGCATGGCGTCCACTACGCACGAGCAGCGAATCAAGCGATCCGACGTCAAGTAGCGCCCGACGCTCAGCTCTCTCAAGGAGCCCTTCGACTCTCTTGTCGGGCAGTCTTGCCGCGAGGTCGAGCAAGATTCGCGGCACGGTTGTCGTCGCGATCCCTTTGTGCTCGGCGCAATCCTCATTCTCGAGGATGGTCGAGTGATGGATCTTAATGCCTGGCCGATTGTGGCCGCGTGCCGGAACAGTGATCTCGGGGACCGGTGTCCAGGCAGCGTGGAGTCCCCAGAGCCATGCCGCGGACTCGTGACTGAGCAGAGCTCCCTCGCCGCAAGAAAGAACGGCAGCCAAGCAGCGGCCATGCCGTGAAACGGCCGGGTGGCCAACTGCGTATACGCCTCGGTAGACGCGATGCAATCGACCGGCGCGTGTAGCCCGGGCCACCGATCCCTCCGAATATCCAAGCCCCATCAACTGGCGCTGTGAAACAACCCCATACTGAGCAGCCGCAAGTTCTGCCAGGGCACCGTGAGGTCGCACTTCGTTCCGCATAGCGGACCTAAGGGCGACCGCAACCGAACCTCGGCCCCCTTTTTGACGTGAGGTCGTAGCAACCGCCGCATACCGGCGGAAAATGCGACATCTAGCGGGATGCTGGAGGGGAACATCTGTTCGTCTGCGTAGAATCGGTCTCAGTGGCTGCTTCTGAGCGAATCGTCATCTCGGGGGCGCGGGAGCACAACCTCAAGGACATTGACGTTGAGCTGCCGCGCGATGCGCTGATTGTGATCACCGGGCTCTCTGGCTCCGGCAAGTCGAGCCTTGCCTTCGACACGATCTACGCCGAGGGGCAGCGGCGCTACGTCGAGTCGCTTTCCTCCTACGCCCGTCAGTTCCTCGGGCTTATGGAGAAGCCCGACGTCGACTCGATCGAGGGACTCTCGCCGGCGATCTCGATCGACCAGAAGACGACCTCGCGCAACCCGCGCTCGACCGTCGGCACGGTGACCGAGATCCACGATTACCTGCGTCTGCTCTGGGCGCGGATCGGCGTGCCGCACTGTCCCGAGTGCGGCGCCGAGATCACCGGCCAGACGCAGGAGCAGATCGTCGACCGACTGATGACCCTCGAGGAGGGCACCAAGTTCATGGTGATGGCGCCGGTCGTGCGGGGGCGCAAAGGCGAGTACGGCAAGCTCTTCGAGCAGCTCCGCCACGAGGGCTACTCACGGGTCAAAGTCAACGGCGAGGTCCGCCGGCTCGATGAGGAGATCGTGCTCGACAAGAAGTACAAACACGACGTAGCGGTGGTCGTCGACCGGCTGGTGATGAAGCCCGACCTGCGCCGGCGCCTCTCGGAGTCGGTCGAGGCAGCGGCCGGCCTCGCCGCCGGCCTGGTCGAAGTCGAGATGGTCGATGGCAAGGCCGAGCCGTTGCTTTTCTCCGAGCAGTTCGCCTGCCTCAGCTGCGGTACCTCGATCCCCGAGCTGGAGCCGCGGATCTTCTCCTTCAACTCACCGCACGGGGCCTGCGAGCGCTGCCACGGGCTCGGCTTCCAGCGCGTGATCGACCCCGAGCTGGTCGTGCCCGACCCGACCCTCTCGCTCGGCGAGGGCGCCCTGCAGCCCTGGAACCGCGGTATCACCGCCTACTGGAAGCGCCTGATCGCCTCCGTCGCCGAGGCATACGAAATCGACCTCGACAAGCCCTGGGCGAAGCTGAAGAAACTGGAGAAAGAGGTCTTCCTCTACGGCACCGGCAGCGAGCGCCACCAGGTCAGCTACACCAACCGCTTCGGCCGGCGACGCTCCTACAAGGTCCGCTTCGAGGGGATCGTCAACAACCTCGAGCGGCGCTACGAAGAGACCGATTCCGAGAGCAACCGCGAGCGGATCGAGAGCTACATGGCCGAGCAACCCTGTCCGGACTGCAAGGGCGCGCGCCTGCGTCCCGAGAGCCTCGCGGTCAAGGTCGGCGGGATCAGCATCGCCGAGTTCAGCGACAAATCGGCGCGCGCCGCAGCCGAGTGGATCGCCGCCCTGGAGATGACCGAGACCGAGCGGGCGATCGCGCGGCTGATCGTGCGCGAGATCTCCGAACGGCTGGCCTTCCTCGAGAACGTCGGCATCGGCTACCTGTCACTCGGGCGTTCGGCCCGCTCGCTCTCCGGCGGCGAGGCGCAGCGCATCCGCCTGGCGACGCAGATCGGCTCCAGCCTGGTCGGCGTCATGTACGTGCTCGACGAGCCCTCGATCGGGCTGCACCAGCGCGACAACGAGAAGCTGATCGCCACGCTGGACCGGCTGCGCGACCTCGGCAACACGGTGATCGTGGTCGAGCACGACGAGGGCACGATGATGGCGGCGGATCACCTCGTCGACCTCGGGCCGGGCGCCGGCGAGCACGGCGGCTACGTGATCTCGGCCGGCACGCCGGCTGAGGTCGCCAAAGACCCAGCCTCGCTGACCGGCCAGTACCTCTCCGGCAAGCGGCGGATCGAGCTGCCCGAGGAGCGGCGCAGCCCGGCTGGCGCGCTGCGGGTCCGCGGCGCCCGCGAACACAACCTCAAGGGGATCGACGTCGCCGTACCGCTCGGCGTCTTCTGCTGCGTCACCGGCGTCTCCGGCTCGGGCAAGTCGACCCTGGTCAACGAGACCCTGCACCACTCCGTCGCCAACCGCCTGCACCAGGCGAAGCTCCGCCCCGGCGCCCACGATGGCGTCGACGGGCTCAGCCAGATCGACAAGATCATCAACATCGACCAGTCGCCGATCGGTCGCACGCCGCGCTCCAACCCGGCCACCTACACCGGCGTCTTCGATCACATCCGCCAGCTCTTCACCCAGACCCAGGAGTCGCGAGCACGCGGCTACAAGCCGGGGCGCTTCAGCTTCAACGTCAAGGGCGGGCGCTGCGAGGTCTGCCGCGGCGACGGCCAGATCAAGATCGAGATGCACTTCCTGCCCGACGTCTACGTGCCCTGCGAGCAGTGCCACGGCAAGCGCTACAACCGCGAGACGCTCGAGGTTCGCTTCAAGGGCAAGAACATCGGCGACGTGCTGGAGATGTCGGTCGAGGAGGCGGTCGTCTTTTTCGAGAACGTGCCGAAGATCGCCCGCCGCCTTCGCACCCTGCACGACGTCGGTCTCGACTACATCCGCCTCGGCCAGGCGGCGACGACGCTCTCCGGCGGCGAGGCACAACGTGTGAAGCTGGCGACCGAGCTCTCCAAGGTTGCCACCGGCAACACGCTGTACATCCTCGACGAGCCGACCACCGGGCTGCACTTCGCCGACGTGCAGCGGCTGCTCGACGTGCTCGGCCGCCTCGTCGACGCCGGCAACACCGTGGTCGTGATCGAGCACAACCTCGATGTGATCAAGACCGCCGACCACCTGATCGACCTCGGTCCCGAGGGCGGCGAAGAGGGGGGAGAGTTGGTCGCCACCGGCACCCCGGAGGAGGTGGCCGCGGTCGCGGGTTCCTACACCGGTCGTTTCCTCGCCGAGCTGGTCGAGCCGGCGAAGCCCAAGCGCGCCCCGCGAAAGCGTCGCGAGCCGGTCGCCGCCTAGCGGCACCCAGCGCCCTTCTAGCTGCACCTCGATTCCGCATAAAAGCTCGCGCTGCGGGTATTCCAGGATTGGGCGGGGTCCAAAAGGAGGGATCGAGATGGGCCATTCCCGGATGAAGCGGATCTTGACGGCGACAGGGGTACTCCTGGCGCTGGTTGCGGTGGCCAGCGGTTGTGGCGGCAGTGACGGTGGCGGGGGGCCGAAGATCGCCTTCCTGCTGCCGGAGAACCAGACGCCGCGTTATGAGTCCGCCGACCGGCCCTACTTCGAAGAAGACGTCGAAAAACGCTGTGAAGACTGCGAAGTCCTCTACAACAACGCCACCGAGGACGCCTCCAAGCAGCAGAGTCAGGCCGAAGCGGCGCTGACCCAGGGCGCCGAAGTCCTCGTGCTCGATCCCGTCGATGCGGCCTCGGCGGCAGCGATCGTCGAAAAGGCGAAGGCCCAGGACGTGCCGGTGGTCAGCTACGACCGGCTGATCGAAAACGCCGAAGTCGACTACTACGTCTCCTTCGACAACGAACGGGTGGGCGAACTGCAAGCCGAATCGCTCTCGGAAAAGTTGAAAGAAGACGGCAACACGAGCGGTCCGATCGTGATGATCAGCGGCGACCCCGCCGACAGTAACGCGGCGCTCTTCAAGAAAGGAGCCCAGAAAGGGTTCGAATCGGCAGGCGTCGACGTGGCGAAGGAATACGACACGCCCGAATGGTCGGCGACCAATGCCCAGAACGAGATGCAGCAGGCGATCACCGCCCTCGGCAAAAATGGCTTCAACGGCGTCTACGCCGCCAATGACGACACCGGCGGCGGCGCGATCGCGGCGATGAAGTCAGCCGGGATCAACCCCGCAGAAAAGCCCACGACCGGCCAGGACGCGACCGTCGCCGGACTGCAGCGGATCATCGCCGGCCAGCAGTACATGACCGTCTACAAGGCGATCAAACCCGAGGCCGAAGCGACCTCGGAGATCGCGGTCGCGCTAGCCGAAGGCAAACCCGTGAAAGTCAAAGTGACCGACCAAGTCGACAACGGTCAAACCAAAGTTCCGTCCGTGCTGTTCGAACCGGTCGCGGTTACCAAAGACAACATCAACCAAACCGTGATCAAAGACGAATTCGCCACCGCTGACGAACTCTGCACGGGGGCCTACGCCAAAGCCTGCGAAGAAGCGGGAATCTCCTAGGCGAGGCTCGGCCAAGGCTATGAACGCCGATGCCCCGTTGCTCGAAGTCGACGGGGTAAGCAAGCGGTTCGGCCCGGTCCAAGCGCTGGACCGGGTCGACTTCGGCGTCCGCGCGGGCGAGGTCGTCGGCCTCGTCGGCGACAACGGCGCTGGCAAGTCGACCCTGGTGAAGACGATTGCTGGAATTCACTCGCCGGACGCCGGGGAGATCCGCTTCGACGGGGAGCGGGTCAAAATCTCACGACCCAATGAGGCGACGGCCCTGGGAATCGCAACCGTTTACCAGGACCTGGCGCTCTGCGACAACCTCGACGTGGTCGCCAACATCTTCCTAGGCCAGGAGGAGATCACGGGCGGGCCGGCGAGGGCTTCGCGGCAGCTCGACGAGGCGACGATGGAGCACCGGGCCGGCGAGCTGCTCTCCAGCCTCGCGGTGACGATTCCCAGCATGCGCACCGAGGTCGGCACGCTCTCGGGCGGCCAGCGCCAGCAGGTCGCCGTAGCGCGCTCCCTCCTCGGCGAGCCCAAGGTGGTGTTGCTGGACGAGCCGACCGCGGCGCTCGGGGTGCCTCAAACCAAGCTGGTGCTGGAGCTGATCGGGCAGTTGCGCGAGCGCGGGCTGGGCGTGGTCGTGATCAGCCACAACCTGGCCAATGTCTTCGAGATCGCCGATCGGATCGTCGTCTTGCGCCTCGGCCGCGCGGCCGGCGACTTCCAGGCCGAGCAAACCACGGAGGAGCACGTGGTCGCTGCGATCACCGGTGCCGGCGGCAACGGCGAGAAGAATGACGAAGGGGAGGAGACCGCATGAGCGCCGCGGAAAGCGCCAGGCCAGCAGCTGCCGGGGAAGGCCCTGAGCCGAGCAGCGGCGCCACGGCCCTGCGGCGCTTCATCCAAGGCGACCTCGCCTCGCTGCGCGTAGTGCTCGGTCTGGCGGTGATCTGGGCGATCTTCCAGTTCCAGAACGACCGGTTTCTCTCGGCCGAGAACCTGACCAACCTGATGCTGCAGATCACCGCGGTCGGTCTGATCTCGATCGGCATCGTCTACGTGCTCCTGCTCGGCGAGATCGACCTCTCGGTTGGCGCGGTGAGCGGCCTGGCAGCCGCGGTGATGGCGGTGCTCAACGTCAAGCACGGCTGGAGCCCATACCTCGCGATCGCCGCCGCCGTGCTCGTCGGCATGGCGATCGGCCTGCTCCAGGGCACTGTCTTCAGTCGATTTGGCGTCCCCTCGTTCGTCGTCACCCTGGCCGGGCTGCTCGCCTGGCAAGGCGCGCTCTTACAGGTGCTCGGCTCCACCGGCACGATCAACGTGACCGATCCCAAGATCACCGGCCTCGCCAACATCTTCTACTCGGACACGGTCGGCTGGATCTTCGCCGCGGTGATCGTCGCTACCTACGGGGCCCTGACGGCGGTCGGCT
>JBKPOV010000069.1:0-5733 GCA_046733315.1 Actinomycetota bacterium | reverse complement strand
TCCCCCGCCTCCGCCGCGCTGCTGGCGCTTGCCGCCTGCCTCCAACTGGCCGGCTTCTTCGCGATCAGGCGCCTTTCCGGGGTGGTCGAATGAGTCCGGCTGGGCTGATCGCAGCGCTGGCCGCCGTATTCGTATGCGCTGCCGTGCGGGACCTTGCCCTTGGCGCGATCGGTTCACGTGTGCACGTTCAACTCGACCGAGGGGGACGGGCCGCGAAGGCAGCACTCCGCCTCGGGCTGCCGGACCGCCTCGCGCGCTCGGGTCTCGAGGCGCGCCTGCCCCTCACGGCCGTTCTGCTGGCCAAGGTCGTCGGCATAGGTGTCGGGGGACTGGTTGCGGTCGCGGCCGCCCCGGCGGCACCGGGACGGATCTCCCTGCTCGTCGCCGCCGGTTTGCCCGCGGCGGGATTTCTCGTTCCGGACGCATTGCTCGAGCGGCGCGCTCGCCTGCGCAGCCGCCGCCTGCTTGGGGCACTGCCCGATGCTTGTGACCTGCTCGCGGTCGGGGCGGCATCCGGGCGCGGTACCGCCTCGGGTTTTGCCGAGATAGCGCGGCTGGGCGGGGGACCGCTTGCGGATGAGCTGCGGATGACCGTCGCCGAGCTCTCCTGCGGCTGCTCGCTGTCGGCCGCTCTGGACTCCCTCCGCCTCCGGGTTCCCGGCAGTGAGATCGCCACGCTATGCGCCGCGATCGAGCGCTCGCGCCGCTACGGCTCGCCGCTCGCAGACCAGCTGCGCCGGCAGTCAACTGCCCTACGGTGCGATCAGCGCCGCGCCGTCGAGGAGCGCGCGGCTCGCGCCGCGCCGAAGATCCAGCTCGTCGTCGCCCTGATCCTGGTCCCCTCGGTATTGCTGATGATCACCGCGGCCCTGATCGCCAACGCAGACGTCCTGCTTTCAGGGTTCATGTAGTCGCTTCCGCGGCGCCTGTTTCTTCCGCCTCCTCGCGCAGGCGCCTTGCCACGGCGGCGGAGGCGGTGCGGAGGAGGTCGAGGTCGGCGGCCGACTTCTTGTGGCCGTTGACGAAGCAGCAGAGGGTGCCGCCGACCAGCTCGAAGGCGAACTTCTGCGGCGCTTCCTCGCCCAGCCAGACGATGAAGGTGGGGGAGAAGAGACGGCGCAACCAGACCTGGTCATGCTCTTTGCCGGAGAAGATCTCGTAGCGCTCCTCGAGCGCCTCGCTCTCCAGCTTCACTCGCTCGGTTGAGCGAAAGGCGTCCTCGAGCTTCTCCAGCGAGCGCAGGCCGGACTTGCGGCGGCAGTAGAGCTCCGGAATGTGGGCGACGCACTCGGGCACGTCGACGAGGCCGACCGTGTAGCGGTAGTAGTTGGTCTGGCGGTTGCCCTCACTGTCGGTGCTCTCGTCCTCGTAGGTGTAGAGGGCAAGGACGCCGTCGACGCCGTCGGCCAGCGGACCGGCCAGGGTGCGCTCGGCGTAGCGGTCGTCGCCTTTGCGCAGCAGCGGTGTTGCGGGTGGCAGTGGACCGCGGCCGGAGAGGGCCAGGCCGCTCTGGCCGGCGTAGACCTCGAAGAAAGCGTCCTCGGCCTTCGAGTCGGCGATCGCGAAGACGATCAGCAGCGAGAGCAGGAGCATCGCCCCGGCCGCCGCCGCACCGATCGCGGCACCGAGAACGACAGCCCCAGCGATATCCGCGGCGAGAACGAAGACCGCGATCGCGATCCACGTCGTCGCCCTGCCGAGCAGACGCTTGAAGTGGAAGCCGCGCAGATCGTTGGCGTCATCAGGAGCGTTCAAGGCGTGTCTGAGGTTATCCGCCCATAGGGCGGGTCAAGCTCAGACACGCCCCCGGGGACGGCCACGGCAAGTGGTGCAAATGGGCTTGCATTGTGGGGTCGTGTTGCAAAGTGGGAGAAAGTGGGTTACTGTGCCGCTCGAGTTGAAGCCCAGGACCGGGGTGGTGAGGCTCCTCCCACCTCATCACTCCGGTCCTAACTCTTTTCCAGGTCCACGCGCAGCGCTCGCACAGAAAGGAACCGGCGGTGGCATTTCGGGGCCTCTACGAGCACAGTCTCGATTCAAAGGATCGCCTCACCGTTCCTTCCAGGTTCCGGGCCGCCCTCTCCGACGGGATAGTTCTGTCCAAGGGCTTTGACCCCTGCGTATGGGTGCACACGACCGATGAGTTCGAGCAACTCTCGGATCGCTTCCTCTCGCCGCACAGCCCCTTCGGCCGCGATGCCCGCGCCCTGCGGCGGCGCTTCCACGGCGGCTCCTTCGACGAGAAGCTCGACTCGGCCGGTCGCATCCGCGTCCCCAGGCCGCTGATCGAGCACGCCGGCCTGTCCGGACCCTGCGTCGTAATCGGTGCCGGGGAGTACCTCGAGATCTGGAACGCCGAGGCCTGGGCGAAGCAGGAGTCCGAGCTCGACGCCGCCGCCCCCGAGATTGCCGAGGGCCTGGCCGCAAACGGAGCGCCTGAGTGAGATGGCAGCTCGTGCGCATTCAGCCCCAGCCGCCGCAAGCCCGCACTCGCCGTTAAGTCGCGCAACCCTTGTCTATATGCCCACAGAGCACAAACCAGTCCTCGCCGCCGAGCTGACCGCGCTGCTGGCACCCCAACCGGGTCAGGTGGCCGTCGACTGCACTTTTGGCGGCGGCGGCCACGCGCGGCTCGTGGCTGAGGCACTGGGAGCCGCGGGCACTCTCGTCTGCATCGATCGCGACCCAGCTGCGGGGGCTCGCTACGAGGCCTTTGCCGCCGAGGTGCCCTGCTCGACCCGGCTCATTTCCAGCGACTTTGCGGCAGGTCTCCGTGCCCTGCGCGGCGAAGGCATACGTCCAGACATGGTCTACATGGACCTCGGAATGTCCTCGATGCAGGTCGATGCCTGGGAGCGGGGCTTCTCTTATTCCTACGACGCACCCCTCGACATGCGCATGGACACCCGCCAGCAGCTGAGCGCCGCCGACATCGTCAACGAGTGGCCCGAGTCGCGCCTGGCCCAGGCGCTGCGCCGCTTCGGCGAGGAGCGCTACGCCGGCGGGATCGCCCGGGAGATCGCCCGCCGCCGCCCCCTCTTGACGACTTCCGAGCTGGTCGACGCGATCAAGGCCGGAATGCCCGCCTCCGCCCGCTTCGGCGGCGGTCATCCCGCCAAGCGCACCTTTCAGGCGATCCGGATCGCCGTCAACGGGGAGCTCGACTCGCTTGAGGACGCGCTGCCGACGGCGTGGGGAATGCTGCCGGTCGGCGGCCGCCTCGCCGCGATCTCCTTCCACTCGCTGGAGGATCGCCGCGTCAAGCAGTTTCTCGCCGAGCGCGCCAAGGGCTGCATCTGCCCACCCGAGCTGCCGGTCTGCGTCTGCGGCCGCGAGCCCGAAGCCGAACCGCTGACTCGTCGCGCCGTCGCACCAGGCCCCGACGAGGTCGCCGCCAATCCACGTTCGAAGTCCGCCCATCTGCGCTGCGCGATGAAGATCGCCGAGCCCGCCGAGGTGGCGGCCTGATGGCTGCCGCGGCGACTGCTCGTCGCGCGCCGGCGCCGAGTCGCAAAGCGCCGGCGCGCAAAAAGCCAGCCGTGCTGAAAGCTGCCGCGGCGCCGGCCCGCAAGGCGCCGCCGGTCCACCGCAAGGCTCCCGCTCGCCGCCCCGGTGGACAGCTCATACCGATTGCCGCTGGCGCCGCCACCGCGGTGCGCCAGCTCCCCGATTCGAGCCTGATGGTGCGGATGACCCGTGGGCGCGCCTGGATCGCGGTGCTGGGCGTGCTCCTCGCCGGGATCGTCGCGATCAACGTGATCACGCTCAGCCTCTCCGCCGCCGCCGGGCACATCGACCGCAACATCCAGGCGCTCGAAGAGGAGAACTCCTTGATGCGCGGGCGCGACGCAAAGCTTTCCGGCGCCGGTCGCGTCCGCCACGATGCGGGCGCTTTCGGTCTTGCCACCGCCCCCACCGACTCGATTGGCTATATCCAGGCGTCCCCCAACGACGTTGCCATCGCCGCCCAGCGGCTGGCCGCAGCCGGTCCCGGTTATTAGGAGCCCCTCCGGATGCGGGTGATCGAGCGAAGGATCGGCCTCCTCTTCGCCGGTTTTCTCCTTTGCTTCTGCATCATCGGCGCCCGCGCCTTCTGGCTGCAGGGCGTGCAGGGGTCGAAGCTCGCCTCGGAGGCGATCAGCCAGCAGACCGAATCCATCTCGCTGCCGAGCCTGCGCGGTAGCGTGCTCGACCGCCGCGGCAACGCGCTTGCTGCCTCCGAAGACACGGCGACCGTCTTCGCCGTGCCGCCGGAAGTCACCAAGCCAGCGCTGGCGGCGGAAAAGCTTGCCCCCATTCTTGACCTCGCAGAGAGCAAAGTGCTCGGCGCGGTAAGCGCCGAAACGACCTACTCGGTCCTCGCCAAACAGGTCGACCTGCCGACGGCAAAGCGGATCGAACGGCTCGACCTGCAGGGCATAGGGCAGGACCCCGACAGCCGCCGCACCTACCCTCAGGGTGCGCTGGCGGCGCAGGTAATCGGCGTCGTCGGCTCCGAAAACGAGGGTCGGACGGGGCTCGAGGTGGGCGAGGAATCGGTGCTCAGGGGGACCGACGGCGAACGGCGGATCGTCACCGACGCCACCGGTGAACCGATCCGGCTTGAAACCGCCCAGGAAGCCGAGGACGGCGAAGACATCCAACTGACCATCGACCCGGCGATCGAGGGCAGGGCAGAGGAAGTGCTTGCCGAAGTCGGCGAAACGTACGCGCCGAAGGGAGCGACGGCGATCGTGATGGACCCGCGCAGCGCGCAGATCCTGGCGATGGCGAACTGGCCGCCGGTTGACCCCACTGACCTTTCCGACGCCAGCCCAGAAGACTTGATCAACCGGGCGACCGGCTTCACCTACGAGCCCGGCTCGACTTTCAAGGCGTTCACGGTGTCCGCAGCTCTCCAGGAAAAAGAAGTGACGCCGGAAACCTCCTTCTACTTGCCGTCTCAGCTTCACGTTGCCGACCGGATCATCGAAGATGCCGAGGCGCGGCCGCCGGTGACGCTGACAGTCGCCCAGATCCTCGCTGAGTCCTCGAATGTCGGCGCCGCCACGATCGGGTTGAAGCTCGGCAGCGAGCGCTTCAGCCGCTGGATCAACCGCTTCGGCTTCGGCCGACCGACCGGGGTCCAGTTCCCGGCCGAGGAGCAGGGAATTGTGCCCGAGCTGGACGAATACTCCGGTTCAACGATGGGCAACCTGCCGATCGGCCAGGGCTTGGCGGTAACGCCGATGCAGATGATGGCCGGCTACCAGGCGATCGCCAACGGGGGCAGGTTGCAGCGCCCGCAGCTGATCAAGAAGGTTGGCGACGAGGAGGTGGCGGAGCCGAAGGGACGCAGGGTGATCGACGCCGGCGTTGCCGCCCAGGTGCGCGAAATGCTCGAGGGGGTGCTGGCGGCCGGCGGCACGGCGTCGGAGGTGAGCGTGCCGGGGTACACGCTGGCGGGTAAGACCGGGACGGCGCAGGTGGCTGAAAACGGGACTTATTCGGAGACGAAGTACGTGGCCTCGTTCATCGGCTTTGCGCCGGCGCAGGACCCGCAGTTGCTGGTTTCGGTGATCGTCGATCAGCCGCAGGGGGACATCTACGGCGGGTCGGTGGCGGCTCCGGCGTTCGGGAAAATCGCGGAGTTTGCGTTGCCTTATTTGGGGGTTCCGCAGGAGTAGGGGTGGGAGCGTCGGGTGCCCCTCCCCAAAACGAGCAGCCTGGCGGCTGCTCTTGAGTGTTTTGGGG
>JBKPOV010000068.1:0-14193 GCA_046733315.1 Actinomycetota bacterium | reverse complement strand
TCGATCACCCACAAGTTCTCGATCGCCGGCCACGAGGGCTACATCACCGCCGGCAAGTACGAGGACGGCAACGTCGGCGAGATCTTCCTCACCGACATCGGCAAGGAGGGCTCGACGATGCGCGGGCTGCTCAACGCCTTCGCCACGGCGATCTCGATCGGGCTCCAGTACGGCGTGCCGTTGGAAACCTTCGTGCGCAAGTTCAGCTACATGCGCTTCGAGCCCGAGGGCATCACCGGCAACCCGGAGATCCCCTTCGCCAAGTCGATGCCCGACTACATCATGCGCTGGCTCGGCAGCCGCTTCATCGACGACACCGACGTGCTCGAGGACCTCGGCATCCTCACCCCGGAGGTGCGCGCCAAGCGCGACGCCGAGACGACCCAGCTGGGCCTTGGCATCGACACCAGCGGCGGCACAGCCGGCCCGGCCAACGGCGGCAACGGCCACTCCCAGCCAGGCAACGGCGCCGAGAAGGCGAAGGCAAGCGGCGGCGAGGCGGTCCCCGCGTCCGCGGCTTTCACCGAAACGCCTCCGGTGGTCCCGGCCAAGATGTCCGGCCTCGACCTCGGCCCCGCCTGCGAGCAGTGCGGCGGCATGATGCAGCGCACCGGCTCCTGCTACACGTGCAGCAGCTGCGGCAACAACACCGGCTGCGGCTGAGGTCGTAGGACCCACTGCTACGCCCTCAGAGCCGTTGGGCTAACTGAGAATTACGGTCGCGTCGTGGCGCGGGGTCTCGGTGATGGCGCGGCGGAAGATTCGTTCGGGCTTAGGGTTGACCGGACGGATCTGGTGGCGCTTGACCAGCTCTTTTAGGACCACCGCCATCTCGAACTGGGCGAAGGCGGCGCCGAGGCAGCGGCGGACGCCGCCGCCGAAGGGGATCCAGGTGTAGGTGCCGGGTGGGTTGTCGAGGAAGCGCTCGGGCAGGAAGCGCTGCGGCTCGGGATAGATCTCGGGATTGCGGTGGACGAGGTAGATCGCCGGCGCGACCGAGATTCCCGCGGGCAGCTCGTAGCCGCCGATCTCGACCGACTCGGTGAGGCGGCGCAGGACGATCGAGATCACCGGGCGCAGGCGCAGGGTCTCCTGGATCGTCGCGGTCAGGTACTCCTCGCGGCCTTCGAGCACCTCGGCGCGCAGGCGCTCGAGCTTTTCCGGACTGCGGGTCAGCCGCTCGATCGCCCAGGAAAGGGAGGTCGCCGTCGTCTCGTGGCCGGCGACCAGCAGGGTAAGCAGCTCGTCGCGCATCTCCTCGTCGCTCATCGGGCTGCCGTCCTCGTGGCTGGCGCCGATCATCATCGAGAGCACGTCGTCGCGCTCGCCGACGTCACCGGCGCGGCGACGCTCGGCGATCTCGCGGTAGATCAGCTCGTCGACGCGCTCGATGCGGCGCCGGAAGGCGGCGATGCGGCGCACTCGCGACGGCCCGACCGCAAGCAGCGGCACCAGAAAGCGCGGGTTGGTGGTGATGTCGAGGAACTCGCGCAGCGCCGCGCGCAGGTCGGTCAGCTTGCCCGCCTCATCGCCACCGACGCCGAAGACCGTGCGCAGGATGATCTCCAGGGTCAGCGCCTGCATCCGCGGGCGCAGCTTGTAGGGGGCGCCGGTTGGCCAGCTGTCGATCTCGCGCTCGGCGATCTCCCCCATCGTCTGCGCATAGCCCTGCATGCGCGAGCCGTGGAAGGGCGGCAAGAGCAACTTGCGCTGGCTCATGTGGCGCTTCTCGTCGAGCACCAACAGCGAGTTGCGCCCGAGCAATGGGGCGAGGATTTCGTTGCCCTCGCCGGCGTGGAAGACCTTGGGGTCACCGGTGAAGACCTGCTTGATCGCGGCAGGGTCGGCCAGTGCGACCCAGGTGCCTTCGTAGGCGAGCCGGATCGTGAACATGTCGCCATAGCGGTCCTGACAGGCGTAGAGCAGGCGACGCGCTTGGCGGGACCAGATCGCGGTCTGTATCGCCACCGGCAGCGGCGGACTGGGCGGCAGCCCTCGCTCGGGCACCCGGGTTGCCGGGCCTGGAGCGGTTGTAGTCACTGCCTCCATGCGCCTCTGAGGCAGGCTAGTCCTCGCCGGGAACCTGCGTGTGAGGTGCGTCTCAGAGGAATCACGTAGCCTCGACGCCGTGAAGCCCCCCAAGCTTCCCACCCGCATGGAGCACTGGACCGCGCGGCGCGCCTGCGGACTGTCGCCGCGTCTGCTGCGCCGCTTGCTCGGGCCGCCGCCGCGGCTCGATGGTCAGGAGCTCGCCCCCGACATCCAGATGCTGCTCTGGCTGGCGAAGTTGAACGGCGAGGTCTCGCTGGTCGAGGGACGGACCGTCACGCAGGCCCGCGCTGAGAATCGCGAGAGCGCGCCGGTCGTCGCCGGGCCGCCGCGCCCGATGGCGCGGGTCGAGGACCTAGCGATCCCTGGCCCCGCTGGCGAGATGCCGGCGCGCCTCTACGTCGCGCTGGGCACTCGCCGCCCGCCGCAGCCGATGCTCGTCTACTTCCACGGCGGCGGCTGGGTGATCGGCGATCTCGAAACCCACGACGGCGTCTGCCGCTTTCTCGCCGAGCACAGCGGCTGCCGCGTGCTCTCGGTCGACTACCGCCTGGCCCCAGAGCATCCTTTTCCGATCCCGGTCGAAGACGCCGTCGCCGCCTTTGCCTGGGCGCACGAGCACGCGGCCGAGCTGGGCGCCGACCCGGAGCGGATCGCGGTCGGCGGCGACAGCGCCGGCGGCAACCTCTCCACCGCGCTCTGCCTGCAGAACCGCGAGAGCGGCAACCCCCAGCCGGCAATGCAGCTATTGCTCTATCCCGTCACCGATGCCGTCGGCGGCCAACAATCGCGCGACACCTTCGCCGAGGGCTTCCTGCTCACCCGCGATGACATGGAGTGGTTCGAGAATCACTACATCCCCGACGGCATCGACGAAGCCGACCCGCGCGCCTCGATGATGCGAGCCGCGGATGTCTCGGAGCTTCCTCCCGCTTACGTGGCGACCGCGGGCTTCGATCCGCTGCGCGACGAGGGCGAGATCTACGCGGAGCGGATGCGGGAGGCGGGCGTGCGCGTCGTCCTGCAGCGGCACCCCGGCTTGATCCACGGTTTCGCCAACCTGACCGCGATCTGTCCCAGCGCCCGCACGGCGATGCTGGAGGTCGCCGGGGCCTTGCGCATGGGCCTCGGACTGGCGGCGGTTCAGCCCGCCGCCTCACTCGCCTAATACCCCTAGGGGGTATGCAATAATTACCGGCATGGACGCCCATGCTGAACATCACCACGCAATGCCAACCGAGGGTGCGGCACTCACCGCGGTCGCGATCAGCGCCACGCTTCACTGCCTTACCGGCTGCGCGATCGGGGAGGTCGCCGGGATGGCGATCGGGACCGCGCTCGGCTTCTCCAGCCTGGGGACCGTCGCCCTCGCGATCGCCCTCGCCTTCCTCTTCGGCTACAGCCTGACCAGCCTGCCCCTGCTGCGCGCCGGCTTGGCGCTTTCGGCGGTGATTCCGATCGCGCTCGCCTCCGACACGCTCAGCATCGCCACGATGGAGGTCGTCGACAACCTCGTGATCGTCCTCGTCCCCGGCGCGCTGGATGCTGGCCTCGGCGACCTGCTCTTCTGGGGCAGCCTCTCCTTCTCCCTGGTCGTTGCCGGAGCGTTTGCGGTGCCGGTCAACCGCTGGCTGATCGCCCGTGGCAAAGGCCACGCAGTCGTCCACGAGACCGGGATCCACGGTGGGCCGCCGGTCCGAGTCGTCGCCTACGTCGCCGCGGCCGCCGCCGTCTTCGGCACCGCGGTGCTGCTGGCCGAGGCGCTCGCGTGAGCGCAGCAGGTGTGACCCACGGCTACACGGAGAACAAGGACGCCGTCCTCAAGCGACTGCGGCGGATCGAGGGCCAGGTACGCGGAGTCGAGCGCATGATCGATGAGAACCGCTACTGCATAGACGTCGTCACCCAGGTGACCGCGATCCAAGCCGCCCTCGACAAGGTCGCCCTGGAGCTGCTCAGCGACCACGCCGCGCACTGCGTGGTGGGCGCCGAGGATGGCGATCGGGTGGAGCGCACCGATGAGTTGATGGCTGCGGTCAAACGTCTCCTGCGGCGCGGCTGAGCGCTACTCGTACTGAAGCGACTCGAGAACATCGAGACGTGAGGCGCGCCGCGCGGGCGCGATCGCGGCGAGCACCCCGGCCAGCCCGGAGAGGACCAGCAGCGCCAGCAGCGAGGAAGCCGGATAGGAGAGCGTGAAGCCTTCGTCCTTGAGCGGCTGCGCGATCAGCGCGGCGAAGACCAGGCCCAACACCATGCCGAGGATCGCGCCGATCAGGGCGGTGATCACCGCCTCGTAGCGGATCATCGTCCGCACCTGGCGCCGCGACATCCCGATCGCCCGCAGCATGCCCAGCTCCCGAGTGCGCTCGTGGATCGAGAGCGCCAGCGTGTTGGCGATCCCGAACAGCGAGATCAGGATCGCCATCGCAAGCAGCGCGAAGACCAGGTTGACGAGCTGGTCGACCTGTTCTTCGCGACTTTCCTTCAGTTCCTGCTGGTCCAGCACTTCGGCAACCGGGAACTGGGCTTTGAGCAGCCCGGTCAGCTGCGTCTGGACCCGTGCGGCGTCGGCCTCCGGCGCCGTGCGGATGAAGTCGATCATGTCCTGGGTCTGGTCGAAGTTGCGGGTCATCACGGCCTTGGTGACGAGGACGCTGCCGAAGACCCCGAGCTTGGAGGCAACCTCGCCGGCGACCCGGAAGGCGGGCCGGTCCCCGGTCTGGCTGAGCAGGCGAAAGCGGTCGCCCGGCTCGAGGCCGTTGTCCGAGGCGAAGGAGTCCGAGACGACCGCTTCGCGATTACCGAGGTTGCGCAGGGTCGCCGGGCTGCCCTCCTTCCACTCGATGTTGACGGCCTCGCCGATGTCTGGGGTGGGCGCGGTGACTCGGGCCTTGGCGCCGCTATTCAGCAGCTTCGCTTCGGTCGAGCTGATCGTCGCGACAAGCTCGACGCCGGGGATCTCGCGGGCCGCCTCTGCCGCATCGGCGGGTATCGGCGAGAAGCCGTCGGTGTTCTGGATCACCAGCCCGCCGCCGAAGTTTTCGTCGACGACTTGGGCGACGGAGCTCTTCAGCCCGGCGGCGAAGACGGTGACGAAGGTGACAACGGTGAGGCCGATCATCAACGCCGCCGCGGTGACGGCGGTACGGCTCGGGTTGCGCTGCGTGTTCTCGCGGGCGAGACGGCCGAGCAGGTGCCGCGCCTGCTCCAGCGGCCAGCCGGCGAGGGTCGCCAACGGCCGCACCAGGCGCGGGCTGAACAGCGAGACCGCGAAGACGATGACGACGGCACCGCCGCCGATCAAGCCGGCCGAGGTGCCAGCAGAAGCGCCGCCGAAGAGTCCCAGCAGGACCATCGCCAGGCCGGCGACGCCAAGCAGGACCGAGACGGCGGCGAGGACCAGGCGGCGGCGGGGCGTGGCGGGCGGGTTGAAGGCGTGCAGGGCGGCGATCGGCGGCACGCGGGTCGAGCGCAACGCCGGCACCAGCGAGGAGAGGACGGTGACGACGATGCCGACCAGCAGCGCGACGATGACGGTGCGGGACTCCATCACCAGGCTGGTCGTGGGCAGGTCGATTTCGAACAGCTCGAGCAGGGCGTTGAGCAGCAGCGCCGCGAGGAAGCCACCGGCGATCCCGATCAGCGCCCCAAGCAGGCCGATCGCCAGGGCCTCGACCACCACCGCGGTGAGGATCTGCCGCCGCGAGGCGCCGAGGGTGCGCAGCATCCCGAACTCGGTGACCCGCTGGGCGACGGTGATCGAGAAGGTGTTGAAGATCAAGAAGGAGCCGACGAGGATCGCGATGAAGCCGAAGACCAGCAGGAAGGTCTGCAGGAAGCCGAGGTCGTCGCGGATTTCTTCGGAGCCGCGATCGGCGCTTTCGGTCGCCGTCTCGACCCGCACGCCGGGCGGCATCTCGGCGGCGATCCGTCGCTTCAGCTCCTTTGGGGCGACGCCGCTATCGGCGGCGATGGAGATCTGGTCGTAGCGCCCCACCTTGTGGGTCAGCTGCTGGGCGACCGGCAGCGTCACCTGGGCGATGCTGGCGCCGCCGAAGGAGGCGCCACCAAGGCGGGTGAAGCCGACCAGGCGAAACGAGCGGGCCTTGCCCTGACCGATCAGCTCGATCTCTTCGCCCAGATTGACGCCGGAGCTTTCCGCAGCCGCCTTGTCGAGCGAGGCTTCGGTCGGGCCACGCGGCCGGTGACCTTCGAGGTAGGTAAGCGACTCGAGGCTTCCCGGCAGGGCCGAGGAGATGAACTTGGGGGCGAATTTGTTGCCGATCTTGTCGCCCTTGGAATCGAAGAATCCGCCCGGGGTGAAGATCGCGCCGGCCGCCAGCTTCACCCCCGGCGTCTTCTGCACCCGCGGCAGCAGCGTGGCGGCGATCGTCGGCACTTCGCCGTTTTCCTGTTCGACCGGGTTCTCAGCGCTGACGACGACGCTGGTTCCCTTCAGCGACTCGCTGAAGATTTCGTCGAAGGCGGCGAAAATCGTGTCGGTGAGGACGTAGGAGCCGGCGACGAAGGCGACACCGAGCACGACCGCGAAGGTCGTCGCCAGGGCGCGGAACTTGCGCGCCCAGAGGCTCTTGAGGCCGAGGCTAGTCAACCTGCTTCATCAGCTCGATCACCTCGTCGGCGGACCCCGGGGCGGCGTCGTGGACGATCCTGCCGTCGCGGAGGGTGATCAGGCGGTCGGCGTGGGCAGCTGCGGCGGGATCGTGGGTGACCATGATCACCGTCTGGCCGAACTCGTCGACCGCTTGGCGCAGCAATCTCAGCACGTCCTCGCTGGCCTTCGAGTCGAGGTTGCCGGTCGGCTCGTCGGCGAAGACGACGGCCGGTTTGGAGATCAGCGCGCGGGCGACCGCGACGCGCTGCTGCTGGCCGCCGGAGAGCTCAGCGGGGCGGTGGGTGCGGCGGTCGTCCAGCCCGACCGTGCGGACCAGCTGGTCGAGCCACGCCCGATCGGGCTTCTCGCCGGCGATCGAGAGTGGCAGCACGAGGTTCTCCTCGGCGCTCAGCACCGGCAGCAGGTTGAAGAACTGGAAAACGAAGCCGAGCTTCTCGCGGCGCAGCTTGGTCAGCTCGCCGTCGTCGAGGCCGGTGATCTCCTCGCCGTCGAGCAGGACGGTGCCGGCGGTCGGCGTGTCAAGGCCGGCGAGGATGTGCATCAGGGTCGACTTGCCCGACCCGGATGGGCCCATGATCGCGGTGAAGCGACCACGATTGAATCCGGTGCTGACATCGACCAGCGCGTCCACTGCCGCTGCTCCTTCGCCGTAGCGTCGTGACACGCCGCTGGCGATCACGACCTGGCCGTTGAAATCGTTCATCTGCGCACCGTATCGACCCGATCTGGTGGCGGGCCTATTCCGGTAGGGGTTCCACTTAACTTTTTGGATGGATCCGGATCTGCTGGCGCCGCAAGGGAACGCCCAAAAAGTACAAGACGTTCCACCCCTACCGGAATAGGCCCTAATAGCCTGCGGGTCGATGGCTCTTGCGGACCGCTTCGATGGCTTTCTGATCGACCTCGATGGGGTCGTCTGGGTGGGGCGAGAGTTCCTGCCGGGTGCCGTGCAGGCACTGTGCGAGCTGCACGAGGGCGGCAAGGAGATCGTCTTCGTCACCAACAACCCGGGCCGGCCGCCGGAGACCTATGCCGAGCGGCTGCGCGAGGCCGGCGTCCCAGTCGAGGAGGGACGGATCGTCACCGCCGGTATCGCCACGGCGCGACTCGCGGCCGAGCGGGTCGACGCCGGGTCGAGCGCTTTTGTGATCGGTGCCCCGGCGTTTCACGAGTCGGTTTCGGCGGCGGGCCTGGAGCTACTCGACGGCGACGAGGGGCGCGATGCGGAGGCAGTGCTCGTCTCCGGCCACCGCGGCTTCGACTACGCGGAGCTGCTGACGGCGACCCTGGCCCTGCAGGCTGGGGCTGCCCTCTTCGCCACCAGCCGCGACCCAACGCTGCCGATGCCCGGGGGCGCCTGGCCCGGGACCGGTTCGATCTTGGCGGCGGTGGAGACCGCATCGGGGGTGCACGCCGAGATCGGTGGCAAGCCCGAGCCTCATCTCTTCGAACAAGCGCGAGCGCTGATCGGGGGGGCCGAGCGGGTGGCGATGGTCGGCGACCGGATCAGCTCGGACATCGAGGGTGGGCGGCGGGCTGGGTTGGCGACGATCCTCGTGCTCAGCGGGGCCAGTACCCGCGAGGAGGCTGAGAGCGCCGAGCAGCCGCCCGACCGAGTGCTCGAGGACCTCTCCGGGCTCCTGCGGTGAGCTGATGAGTGAGGAATCGCCGCTGATCCCCCGCCCCGGGGCCGCCTTCGCGGGCGTCTTCGCAGTCACCTTCTGCGGCCTGGTCGCGGTCGGCGCCGTGCTGCCGGTGCTGCCGCGCTTCGTGCACGGGCCGCTCGACTCGGGCAACGTCGCCGTCGGCATCGTGATCGGCTCCTACGCGATTACCGGCCTCCTGCTGCGCCCCTTCGCTGGTCGGCTCGCCGACCAGCGGGGTCGCAAGCCGACCGTCCTGCTCGGCTCGATCCTGGTGGCGATCGGCGGCTTCATGTACCTGCTGCCGCTCGGCGTTGGCGGACTGATCGCAGCCCGGCTCGTCCTTGGCGCCGGCGAGGGCGCGGTCTTCACCGCCGGCTCGGCCTGGATCGTCGATCTGGCGCCGGTGGAGCGGCGCGGCCGCGTGATCGGCCTCTACGGGCTCGCCGTCTGGAGCGGGCTCAGCATCGGACCGCTGATCGGCGAGCTGATCCTGCACGGCTCCGGCTACACGATGGTCTGGCTCTTCGCCGGGATCGCGCCGCTGATCGGAGCGCTGGTTGCCACCCGGCTGCCGGATCCGTTCCACCCGGTCGCAAGCGCCGCCGAAGGCGAGCACCATGCGCTGATCGAGCGGGAGGCGGTCCGCCCTGGCATCGCTCTGGCGCTCGGCTCGATCGGCTACGCGGCCATCGCCGCGTTCGTCGTCCTCCACCTCGACGCGCGCGGCGTCGGCCACGGCGCAACGGTATTCGGGGCCTTCGCGACGATGGTCGTGCTGACGCGCCTGATCGGCGGCGACTTGCCGGATCGCGTCGGCCCGGTTCGTGTGGCGATCGCGGCGGCCGTGGTGGAGGCGGTCGGTCTAACCACGATCGGACTGGCGCACAGCCTTCCAGTCGCGCTCGTCGGCGCCCTGGCGATGGGCGCCGCTTTCTCGCTGCTCTATCCCTCCCTCTCGCTGATCGTCGTCAACCGCGTCTCCGAAACGCGGCGCGGCGCCGCCCTCGGCACCTTCACCGCCTTCTTCGACGCCGGGGTCGGCTTTGGCGCTCCCCTGGCCGGTGCCGCCGCGGCTCTCACCAGCTACGAGGGCGCCTTCTTCCTCTCCGCCGCGATCGCCCTGGTCTCCGCGGCCACGATCGCGCTCGCGATCGCCCCGACGGCTCGCGCCGCCCTCGCCACCCGCTGAGCGAAGTGCAACGTTTTGTTCCCCTGGCAGGGCCGTAAAACGTTGCACCTCATTGCGTGGCCTCCGAGGGACAAAGTGCAACGTGTTACGGCTCTCGTCAAGCCGATACGCGTTGCACCGCCGGGGTAAAGCGGCTAGCGGCGTTCGATTAGAAGCGACTGGGCGGCGCGGCCGATGCGGCCGCGCTGGTCGGAGAGGACCGACTCGGCGGTGCCGATGCCGGTCGACTGGGGTCGCGTGACCGCATCGACGCAGACCCACTCGCCCGCGGGCATGCGCTCGAAGTGGACGGTGAGGTCGACGTTGATGAAGACGTACTCGCGCCAGTCGAGCACAGCGCTGATCCCGTTGCCGACATCGGCCGCAACCAGCGCCCGCTGCAACGCCGTCGGCTCCTCGCCGGCAACGAGCGCCTGCCGCATCCGCATCCAAACCGTCGCCGGCCCCGCCTCGAGAAACGCTCCCGCCACGGCCTTCCACTCCATCGCCGTGTGGTACCCAGCGTCCTGTCCCGTCGGGAAGAACTCGGGCGTCCACCCTTCCTCCGGCCCCTGCGGCCCTGCCCCCTCATCGACCACCCCCTCCGGCAGCACCAGCTCCGTCCTGCGCAGCTGCCAAGCCGTAGCTCGCATCAGCTCCCCCGCCTCGCCCGACAGCGATGCCTCCACCAGCCGCACCTTCCTCCCCGGCCGCAGCACCCGAGCCTCAACCCGCACCACCCCAATCGGCACCGGCCGCAAGATCTCAAACACGACCCGCCCCACCTGGAACTCCTCAGATCCCTCCATCCCCTCGATCTCCCGCCCCAGCAACGCCGACGGCGGCCCAGCGTGCTGGGCCCCGGGATCCCATGGGCCCCGGGTCAGCTCCGTAGCCACGAAGCTATCGTCGCCGTCCGGCTCGTAGAACGCCTCGTTCATCGCCGCGGATCGTATGGGCGGTGGGAGGCGGGTCGTTAGTTCCTCGCGAAGCGGCTCCGCAGAGTGATTCTCAGCCCCGAAGGGGCACATGATCAAACCCGCCTCCGGCGGGTTTTGGGAACTGACGAACCGCCTCCCACCGCCCATTACGCTTGACGTATGAACAAGATCAACAAGTCCGACGCCGAATGGCGCAACCAGCTGACCCCCGAGCAATACGAGATAACCCGCAAGGCCGGCACCGAGCGCGCCTTCACCGGACCGTACGTAGACGAGAAGACCGCCGGCATGTACCACTGCGTCTGCTGCGGCACCGAGCTCTTCTCCTCGGACACCAAGTTCGACTCCGGCACCGGCTGGCCCAGCTTCACCGAGCCCGCCAACCTCGAGCACGTCGAGCTGCGTCCCGACAACAGCCTCTTCATGCGCCGCACCGAGGTCGTCTGCAAGCACTGCGACGCCCACCTCGGCCACGTCTTCGACGACGGCCCTGGTCCCGGCGGCCAGCGCTACTGCATCAACGGCTGCGCGTTGGAGCTGAAGCCGAGCGCCGATCCGGCGAGCTAAGCAGCGCCGCCGGCGCCGAGGTAGCTGAACTTCACCGCGAGGGCGACCGCCTCGGTGCGGGTATCAACCTCCAGCTTGGCGATCGCGTTGCGCACGTGCGTGTGCACGGTCGCCGGGCTGAGCTGGAGGCGCTCGGCGATCTCTTTGACCCGCAGGCCCTCGGCGAGCAGCTCGAGGATCTGCCGCTCGCGCGGCGAGAGCTCGAGCAGCTTCTCGACCTCGGAGGGCTTGCCGCCGGCGAAGTCGCCGCCGAGGAAGGTGCCGCCGCTGGTCACAGCTTTGACCGCACGGGCGATGTCCTCGGCCGGCGCCGACTTGAGCACGTAGCCGGAGGCGCCGGCGCGCAGGGCGAGCGCGAGCAGGTCCGGCTGCGCGTGCGCCGTGAAGATGATCACTTTGGTGCGCGGACGAACCTTCAGCACTTCCTTGGTTGCCTCGATCCCGTCGCGCTTGGGCAACTCGACGTCGATGATCAGCACATCGGGCTCGAGTTCCTTGACGACATCGACGACGTCGCGCCCGTTGCCCGCCTCGCCGACGATCTCGACGATGCTCGAATTCGCCATGCGAGCCTTGATCGCCTCGCGAACGATCTCATGGTCGTCGCAGAGGACGACGCGCTTAGCGTCCCGCACACCAGTGCTCATGAACCACCGATACTCGCAGGCGCACCATACGAATGCAAAATAGTGGGTAGCGTGAATCCACCGTCTCTTTCTTGCCGATTCTCGATCAAAGCAATCATCGTTCGCCCAACCGCCACAGCCGTGCCGTTCAGTGTGTGCACCACTTGTGGTGATTCGCCCTCGTCGCTGCGATACCTACAGGCGAGGCGGCGCGCCTGGTAATCGGTCGTGTTGGAGCAGGAGGTCAGCTCGCGGTAGCGGCCCTGGCTCGGGATCCATGCCTCGCAGTCGTACTTCTTCGCCGCCGGGGCGCCGAGGTCGCCCGCGGCCACGTTGACCACCCGGTAGGGGATCTCCAGCTCGGAGAGGATGCGCTCCTCGATCGCCAGCAGGCGCTCGTGCTCGGCCGCCGACTGCGAGGGCTCGACGAACGAGAACATCTCGACCTTGTCGAACTGGTGGACGCGGAAGATGCCGCGCGTGTCACGGCCGGCCGCGCCGGCCTCGCGGCGGAAGCAACTCGAGAAGCCCGCGTAGCGCAGCGGTAGCTGCTCGGCGGCGAGGATCTCGTCGGCGTGGAGGGCGGCCAGCGGGACCTCGGAGGTGCCGACGAGGAAGAGCTCGTCCTTTGGCACCTCGTATATCTGGTCGCGGTCGCCGGGCAGGAAGCCGGTGCCGACTAGCGCCTCTTCGCGGACCAGGACCGGCGGGATTACCGGCTCGTGACCCTCGCCGCGGACCAAGTCCAGGGCAAAGCGGACAAGCGCCAGCTCGAGCAGGACGAGGTCGCCCTTGATGTAGGCGAAGCGGGAGCCGGAGACGCGCGCGCCGGCCTCCACGTCGATCAGCCCGAGCTCCGTGCCGATGTCGAGGTGGTCACGGGGCTCGAAGTCAAAGCTCGGCCGCTCCCCCTCCTCGCGCAGCACCACCGCGTCCTCCTCGGTCATCCCTTCGGGAGCGTCGGGGTCGGGCAGGTTCGGCAGGGCGGTCGCGACCCGCTGCAGGTCGGCGTCAACCTGCTCGAGTTCGGCTTTGCCGGACTCGATCGTCTGCTTCAACTCGGCCACGGCGGCCATCTGCTCCTCGGCCTCCTCGCCGCGCTGCTTCGCCTCGCCGATCTGCTTGGAGATCGTCTTGCGCTCAGCCTGAGCGCCCTCGATCCGCGGCAGCAGCTCGCGCCGGCGCGCGTCAAGTCCGAGCAGCTCGTCGACCTGCTCGGCGGCGCCGCGACGCGCGAGCGCCGCCTTGACCCGCTCAGGGTCGGAGCGGATCAGCTTCAGGTCGAGCATGCTCGGGAAGCTTAGGGCGAGGTCTCGCCGGGGCGAGGTGATTCTTCGGATTCCTCGCCGGCGTACTTGGCGACGAAACGGGCGACCGCTTCGGCCTCGGCGCCGACGACGATGTTCTGCGGCATGATCGCCCCGGAGAAGCCGCCGTTCTGGATCGCGAAGAGGGCGTCGTCATAGCTCTCGGTTCGCTGGTTGAGGTTGGGACCCTGCGTCCGCTCGCCGCGATTGCCGCTTCCCTGGGTACCGGCGGCGCTGAGCGTGTGGCAGCCCGAGCAGTGCGTGGCGAAGAGGACGGCCCCACCGTGGTTGGGGTCATCCACGGAGACCGAGACGCTTTCTTCGCCAAAGCCGCAGGCAGCGAGGCCGCAGGCAGCGAGAAGAGCCATGACTGTGATCAGTGCCGGACGCACGCGGCGCGCATCATATTGTCTTGACCCGATTCCGCCTCTCGACCATGCCGACGCCAGATCCAGCCCGTTTCCGCTCCGCCATGGCACTGCTGCCCACCGGCGTTACCGTGGTCAGCGCCAGCGGCCCCGATGGGCCAGCCGGAGCGACGGCCAACGCGGTCTGCTCGCTCTCGATCGAACCGATGCTGATGCTCGCCTGTCTCGATCGCGGCTCCCGCACCCTGTTTGCCGTGCAGGCGGCGAACCACTTCGGGATCAGCGTCCTGCATGCGGGCCAAGAGGAGATCGCCCGCTCCTTCGCCACCAAGGCCCCGGTCGCCGACAAGTGGGATGGCGTTGTCTGGAGCGCGCGGGGCGGAATCCCGGCAATCGCCGATGCCCTCGCCTGGATCGCCTGTGAGCTGCGCGACGTGGTCGCCGCCGGCGACCACGTGATCGTCACCGGCGAGGTCCGCGACCTCGTGAGCGGCGAGGGCGATCCCCTCGTCTTCCACGGCGGCCAGTACAGACCACTCGGCTGACCCACCGGATGCGCATCCGACATTGACCACACTCCACTGGGGTCAATGTCGGATGCGCCCTAGACTGCAGGCGATGGAGGCGGCAGCGGTCTCTCGCTCGCAGTGGACGTTCGCCCAGTGGGGCATCGTCGTGCTCGCGGTCGCCCAGCTGGCCTGGGCCGTGGCGGGATTGATCGCCGAACCGAGCTTCCATTTCGGCGACGGCGCTCCAACTGAGCGCGTGCTCGGGGTCGACTTCAACGGGGTCCACGCCCTCTCCGGCTTCCTGCTCTTCGGACCGGCCTTCTTCTTCGCCCTCAAGCCACGCTGGGCCGTCCTCTACGCGATCTACGTCGCC
>JBKPOV010000067.1:0-6334 GCA_046733315.1 Actinomycetota bacterium | reverse complement strand
AGCCTCGCTTGAGTGTTTTGGGAGGAGCGCCCGGCTCTCTCGCGACCCGCTACCATGCGCCACTGCTTATGGCTGTACCTAAGAAGAGAACTTCTAGTGCTCGGCGCGATAAGCGGCGGGCTAATCACAAGGCCGGCAAGGCGCGGCTTAATCAGTGTCCGCGCTGTCACAGCCCACGTTTGCCGCATCGGGTGTGTCCAACGTGTGGGACTTACGCCGGGCGCGAGGTGATCAAACACCCGATCGCCGAGCCGACTGCGCCCTCGCCTGACGCTGCTGAGTAGCGATGCCTGAGGGCATCATCGTCGCCCTTGATGGCTTTGGGGCGGAGCAGGGCTTTGAGACGCTCGCGCGAGGTGCGCGGGCCGCGGCGGCCGACGGAATCAGGCTGCGTGTCTTCGGGCCCCCCGAGCAGTTGGATCTCGGCGACGCCGAGGGCATCGAGGTCGTGCCGACGAGTGAGTGGATCGGCAACGAGGAGGACCCGGTCACAGCGGTGCGGGCGAAGGGAGATGCCTCCGTCGTTCGCGCCGCGGCCGATGTCGCTGCCGGTCGCTCGGCGGCGATGGTGAGCTGCGGATCGACCGGTGCGACGATGGCTGCGGCCACCTTCGGCTTGAAGCGGATGAAGGGAGTGCAGCGTCCCGCTCTCGCGGTGCAGCTTCCCGTCCCGGGCAAGCCGGTCCTCTTTCTCGATGTCGGCGCCAACGTCGAGGTGCGGGCACAGCACCTGGTCCAGTTCGCCTTTCTGGGCGCCGCCTTCAGCGGGGCGGTGCTCGGCGTCGAGCGGCCGCGGGTTGGCCTCCTCTCTGTCGGCGAGGAGGCGGGCAAGGGGAGGGAGGAAGTCGTCACCGCCAACGAGATCCTCTCCCGGGCCGCCGGCATCGACTTCGTTGGCAACGTCGAGGGGCGCGACCTGCCGGCGGATGCCGCCGACGTCGTCGTCACTGACGGCTTCACCGGCAATATCTCGCTGAAGCTGATGGAGGGAACCGCGAAGGCGGTCACCGGTGCGATTCGCGGCGCCGCCCGCTCCAACCCGCTTTCCGCCCTGGGCGGCCTGCTAATGCGGCCGGCTCTCGGCGGTTTGCGTCGCGAGCTGCACCCCGACACCACTGGCGGTGCGATCCTGCTCGGACTGCGGGGCATCGCCGTCGTCGCCCACGGCAGCGCCGGGGCCGAGGGGATCGCCAATGCGATCCGCCTCGCCGCCCGCACAGTCGAGGTCGACGCCGTCGGCCGCACCGCGGAGCTGCTGCGCGAGGGCGGCGCCGGGCGCGGCCAGCTCGCCGATCGTGCCGGGACGAGCGGCGCGTGATAGGAACCCGCCGATGAGTCGCGAGCAAGTCCTCACTCTGGTGCGCGATCACCTCGCCGAGGAGCTCGAGCTCGACGCCGCCAAGATCACAGAGGCGAGCCGCTTCAAGGAGGATCTCGACGCCGACTCCCTCGACCTCTACGAGCTGGTGATGGAGCTGGAGGACACCTACGGGATCTCGGTCTCGGAGGAGCAGGCCGCCAAGATCGCGACGGTCGGCGACGCCGTCGACTTCGTGCTCGAGCACGCGCCGGCGTGAGCGTTGCGACCCTCGCCGAGCTGATCGCCGACTTGCCGGAGGATCTGCGCCGCCAGGCGCTGACCCACTCCTCCTGGAGTGAGCTGCGTGCGGACTCCTACGAGCGCTTTGCCTACCTCGGCGACAGCGTGCTCGCCCTCGCCGTCGCCCGTCAGCTGATCGAACGCTTTCCCGAGGTCGACGCCGGCGGCTTGACCAAGATCCACAACCAGGCGGTCAGCGGTGTCTCCTGTGCTGAGGTCGGCCGCGAGCTCGGCGTGCCGGAGATGCTGCGCGCCAACGAGCCGGAGGAGATGCCGGTGGGTATCCCGGCTGAGGTCCTGCTCAGCGGCGAGCGGCCGCTGCCGGAGGCCACCGAGGCTCTGATCGGCGCCTGCTTCCTCGCCTTCGGCTTCGATCGCGTCGCGAGCGCCGTCGCCGCTGCCTTCGAGCCGCGCATCGAGCACGCCGCCGAGACGAGGATCGACTTCAAGTCGGCGCTGCAGGAGTTGCTTGCGCGCCGCCGCCTGCACGTAAGCTATGAGGTGAGCGAGGAAGCCGGGCCACCGCATCGGCGGACGTTCGCGGTGGCGGCGATCGTCGACGGGGAGCGGGTCGGTCAGGGGGAGGGGCGAAGCAAGAAGGCGGCCGAGCAGGCCGCGGCCGAGCAGGCGCTGAAACGGCTTGGGGATTAGCGATGGTCATCGCGTCCGACCCGCTCGCGAGGCTTGGCAGCCGAGGGTCTAGAGACCGGGGCTGGAGAGACAAAGCATGTATCTGAGATCGATCGAGATGAAGGGGTTCAAGTCGTTCCCCGAGCGGGCGAGGCTGGAGTTCTCGCCCGGCGTCAGCGTGATCGTCGGCCCCAACGGGTCGGGCAAGTCGAACATCACCGACGCGGTGCTTTGGGCGCTGGGTGAGCAAAGCCCCGGCGCGATCCGCGGCGCCTCGATGCAGGACGTGATCTCGGCCGGTGGCAAGGGCATCGGCCAGCGCCGCGCCGCTGAAGTCGAGGTGACGATCGATAACTCGGAGGGGCGCGCCGCGACCGAGCTCTCCGAGATTGCCATCAAGCGGACCCTCGATCGCTCCGGCGATGGCAGCTACCGCCTCAACGGCGCCCGCTGCCGCCTCGTCGACGTCAGCGAGGTGCTCTCCGACACCAACCTGGGCCGCGAGATGCATTCGGTGATCAGCCAGGGTCGGGTCGAGTCGATCGTCCACTCCAAGCCGCGCGAGCGGCGCCTGCTGGTCGAGGAGGCCGCCGGCCTCGGCAAGCACCGCAAACGCCGCCGCCGGGCCGAGCTGAAGCTGCGTGCCGCCCGCGACAACCTCGATCGGGCGCTCGACCTCGAGCGCGAGGCACGGGGTCGCCTGCGGCCGCTGAAGCGTCAGGCGCAGGCGGCCGAGCTGGGGGCGCGGATTGAGCGCGAGGAACTGGGCCTGCGCGGTCAGCTCGTCGCCGAGGAGCTGCGCTTTGGCGCCGATCGGGCGGCGGCGGCGGAGAAGGCAGCGGTCGAGGCGCGTGCACAGCGCGCCGCAATCGAGAGGACGCTTGCCGAGGTGAGCGAGAAGCGCCGCGCCGCCGAGGAGCGTTTCGCCGCCCGCGATCGCGAGCGCACGCAGGCCTGGGGCGTGCTCACCAAGCTGCGCGGCGAGCAGCAGAGGATCGCGATCCGCGCGACCGGGCTCGCCGACCGGGAGGGGGATATCTCCGCCCGGCTCGACGCGCTGCGCACCGAGCTCGGTCCGCTGACCCTGGACGTCGGCGGTGCCGCGGCGCCGGGCGAACGGGCTCGCAAGTTGGAGGAGGAGCTCGGCGAGATCGAGGCTGGTCTTTCGAGCGCGTCCGACGGGCTCTCGCGGGCGCGTTCGGTCGATGCCAGTGAGGCGGCACGCGAGGCGGCACTTGGTGCCGTGCAGGGAGGGGCCGAGCGCGCTTCTCGCCACGCGCGCCGGGCCGAGGGCCTGCTCGGCGAGCGCGCTCGCGAGGTCCTGCGCAAGCGGCTCAGCACGGGCGAGGAGCTGCTCGATGACGTGCGCGCTGCCGCGGCTGCTGCCGCAGCCGCTGAGGCCGCCATTCGTGCGCGGGTCGAGCGGATCGAGCAGCGGGTGGTCGGCGGCGAGGGCGATAGCGACGAGATCGCCGAGGAAATGCGCTCCTGCTCGCAGCGCGAGTACGAATTGCAGACGCAGATGACCGCCGCTTCGGACCGGCTCACCGAGGTCGAGGTCGAGGCCGCACACCTGGGCGATCGCCGCGCCGAGGCGGCCAAGGAGTTGGCCTCGATCGCCGAACGGCTCGGCGAAGAGGTAGAGCCGGCAACCGCGGCCTTGGGTGAGGAGGAGCGAACCGAGATCGACCGCCGTCTCGAGCGGCTCGAGCGCCGCCGCGCCCAGATCGGTCCGGTTAACCCACTTGCCGAGCGCGAGTACGAGGAGGCCCGCGAGCACGTCGAGTCGCTGCAGGCGCAGCGCGAGGACACCGAGCGGGGGATGCGCGAGCTGGAGACGCTGATTCGCGACATCGATCGGGAGATCGAGCGTGCCTTCGAGCAGACCTTCGAGGCGACGGCGAAGAACTTCGAGGAGATGGTCGAGCATCTCTTTCCGGGTGGTCGGGGCCGTCTGCGCCGGGTCAGCCTGGGCCCCGTTCGCGATACGGAGGCTGAGGGGGAAGACTCAAACGGAGCCGAGTCCGAGGGCGAGGATGGCGAAGAAGAGCGGCAGCAGCTCGGCGTCGAGATTGAGGTCACCCCGGCCGGCAAGTCGACTCGCAAGCTCTCGCTGCTCTCCGGCGGCGAGAAGTCGCTCGTCGCGATTGCCTTCGTCTTCGCGGTGTTCCTCGCTCGACCTTGCCCCTTCTACATCCTCGACGAGGTCGAGGCAGCCCTTGACGACGCCAACATCGATCGCTTCCTGCAGCTGATCCGCCGCTTCTCCGACCGCGCTCAATTCGTCATCGTCACCCACCAGAAACGCACGATGGACGCGGCCGACGTGCTCTACGGGGTCAGCATGGGCGGCGACGGCGTCACCAAGGTGGTCTCGCGTCGCCTGCCGCGCGAAATCGCTGAAGACAGCGGGGACGCCGAGAGCAGCGGTCAAGCTGAGATCGCCGCGCCACCCCCACCCTTTGCCGGTGTGGCAGAGGATGAAGCGAGTGAAGAGAGGGCCGAGGAGACAGCCGCTCCCGGCCTGATCGGCGAGCAGCCCCCGGTTCCCGCCGCCCCGCGCAGTACCGCCGAAGCGGCGTAGTCAAAGCCAAACGTGCATTTGCCACCTATATCGGCGTAAATGCACGGCTCGTTCTTTCTCCCGCCGGGCTTAAGGAAAACAGAACGTTCCCCGATCGGGGACCACGCTACGCTGTCCGCGGGGAAGGAAAGGAGGGACCGTGGCGCAGCGCCATATGGACCGGTTGACGTCGTTCGACACGTCGTTTCTGGCCAACGAGAAGTCCAACGGGCACATGGCGATCGGCGCCGTGCTGGTCTGCGAGGGTGAGCCGCCGAGCCACGAGGACTTCCTGGCCAGCATCCGCAGCCGCCTGCACCTGCTGCCAAGGTTGCGCCAGCGCCTCTCCTACCCGCCGCTGGGCCTCGGCCGGCCCTTCTGGGTCGACCACGCCGAGTTCGACATCCACGAGCACGTCAGTCGCAGGAAGCTGTCCGCGCCGGGCAGCGAGGAGCAGTTCCGTGCCGTTGTCGCGGAGACCTTCGCGCCGCCGCTCGATCGCTCGCGGCCGCTTTGGGAGCTCTGCCTCGTTGAGGGCATCGAGAGGGACCGCTTCGCGATCGTCTACAAGACCCATCACGCGATGGCCGACGGCATCTCCGCCGTCGACATCGGGGTGCTGCTCTTCGACGTCGAGCCGACTACCGAGCCCGTGCCGGAGCCGGCGCCGTGGGAGCCGAAGCGCGCACCGTCGCGCATCGGCCTGGTTGGGCACGCCGTACGAGGGTTCGGAGAGACCTTCGTGCGAGCCGGCCGCTGGCTGGCGGCGGCCTTCCGACAGCCCCGCCGCGCCGGCAAACGCGCTTCGGACGGCCTCGCGGGACTCTGGGAGGTCACCTGGAACCTCGCCAGGCCGGCCCCGAAGGTGCCGCTCAACGTCGAGATCTCCCCGCACCGCTGCTTCCACGGCATGCGCTGCGACCTCGAGGAGTTCAAAGAGATCAAGAACGTCCTCGGCGGCACCGTCAACGACGTCTCGCTGGCGGTGACGGCCGGAGCGCTGCGCAGCTGGATGCTCGACCGCGGCCTTGATACGGACGGCGTCGAGCTGCAGGCCTTGGTGCCGGTCTCGATCCGCACCGAAGACCAGCACGGTGAGTTGGGCAACAAGCTGACGGCGATGCGCGGCCCGCTGCCGGTCGGCATCGCCGATCCGGTCGAGCGGATGCGCTTCGTCTCCAAGGCGATGGACGACCTGAAGGCGTCCAAGCAGCCGCTCGGCGCCGAGGCGATCTGGGGCCTCAACGACTGGTTCCGCGACTTCGCACCGCCGCTGCTGCTCCGCCCGACCGCCGCGATCAACTTCTCGACCCGGCTCTTCAACCTGCTCGTCACCAACTTTCCCGGGCCGCAGATCCCCTTCTACGTACGCGGCCGCGAGCTGGTCGAGGTCTACCCAGTTGGCTTCCTCGCCCGCCGTCACGCGCTGGCGATCGCGATCATCAGCTACAACGGCGCGATCGGCTTCGGTTTGCTCGGTGATCGCGAGGCGATGGGCGACATCGAGCGCATCGGCGCCTACATCGAGGAGAGTGTGGCGG
>JBKPOV010000066.1:0-17399 GCA_046733315.1 Actinomycetota bacterium | reverse complement strand
GTCGCTACCAGAGCCACCGCAGCCGCGTGGGAGCTCCCCCCGAACTGGGCACGACTACGCCCGTTCAGCCGCGTGGCGTCTACGCCGAGGGCGAAGGCGCGGGCATCACGCGGGAGCCCGACCCCCAGGCACCGGTTCCATCCGGCGCCGTCGCGGGACGATGAACGGCGGTAACGGCCGGCAGGAGGAGCTGCGGGGACAGCCCATCGGCGAGCTGGTCAAGCAGCTCTCCGAACAGACCTCGACGCTGGTCCGCCAGGAGATCGAGCTGGCCAAGACCGAGCTCACCGAACGTGGCAAGACCGCGGGCACCGGGGCAGGATTGTTGGGAGGTGCCGGCTTGGTCGGCCTGCTTGCCGCCGGCGCCTTCACCGCGCTGCTGATCCTGCTGCTGGACAAGGCGATGGACACCTGGATTGCAGCGCTGATCGTCGCCGTGGTCTACGGCGCAGTGGCGGCATTGCTCGCTGTGAAAGGGCGAGATCGACTCAGGGAGGGCATGCCTCCCGCACCCGAACAAACTGTCGAAAGCGTGAAGGAGGACGTCCAATGGGCGAAGAGGCGAGCAACATCCGCGAGGAGATAGATCAGACCAGGGCCGAAATGGGCGACACCGTCGACGCGCTGGCGCACAAGACCGACGTCAAGTCGCGCATGAAGGAGTCATTCGTCGACAAGAAGGAGCGGCTGCGAACCCAGATGGCCGGGACCAGCTCTCGGATCGGCGAGGCAACGCCCGACGGGGAACAGGTGAAGGAAGGAGCGCGCCAAGCGGTCGGCGTCGCTGAGGAAAACCCAATCGGCCTTGCCCTGGGCGGGCTGGCCGCCGGTTTCCTGGCGGGAATGCTCCTGCCCAGCACCAAGATCGAGGACGAGCGGGTCGGTCCGATGGCCGACGAGCTGAAGGGCAAGGCGAAGGAGACCGCCCAGGAGGCCGTCGAGCGAGGCAAGGAGGTGACGAGCCAAGTCACCGACCAGGCGGTCGAAACCGCCAAGGAGGTCGGCCGCGAAGAGGCCGAGGCACTCCGCGCCAGCGCCGTGGACAATGCCCAGGAGGTGGGCGAGACGGCAAAACAGAGTTAACGGCGGGTGGCCGAGGGCGACACCATTCTGCGCGCTGCGAGGCGGCTAGAGGCCGCGCTCACCGCGCAGCAGCTCTCGGCCACTGCTCCCAACCCCCGTGGCAAGGCGGCGGGGATCGAACGGCTCGACGGCCGCCGCTTGGAGACGGTCCAAGCGCACGGTAAGCACCTCCTGCTGGGCTTCGGTGACCTAACGCTGCACAGCCATCTCGGCATGAGCGGCTCCTGGCACGTCTACGACCTCGATGCGAGCTGGCGCAAGCCCCCAGGGTCGGCATGGGCGGTGCTGCGCGGCGAAGCATCCGAAGCGGTCCAGTTCGGCGGCCCGACGCTTCGGGTCCTGCGCAGCGAGTCGCTGCGGCGCGACCCGGTGCTCGCCCGGCTCGGTCCGGACATCCTGGCGGAGGATTTCGACGCGGAGACAGTTGCGCGTTCACTGCGAGTTGCTGCGGACAGGTCTCTCGGCGACGCCCTGCTCGACCAGCACCTGGTGGCGGGCATCGGCAACATCTTCAAGAGCGAGGCCTGCTTCGCTGCCCGCATCGACCCCTGGCAGCCGCTGGGCCGCCTCTCCGACGAGCAGCTTCATCACGTCGTCGAAGCCGCCCACGACCTGATGCGCGACGCGGTCGAGCACGGCCGCCACGACCGCGCCGTCTACAAGCGCGCCGGCTGCCCCTGCCCCCGATGCGCGACGCCGATCCGCTCGCGTGGCCAGGGCGATGCCAACCGCACCACTTACTGGTGCCCCGGCTGCCAGATGACGGCCGAAACGTCCATCGCCTGAGCTCACCCGTTTGGCGATCTAAACCAGGGGTAGCCAGGCCCCATGACGATTGCCGCAGCCATATTCCTGATCGCGGTCGGAGCCATCCTGCGCTACGCGACCAACATCCACGTCCAGGGCGTCAGCATCGACACCGTGGGCCTGATCCTGATGATCGCTGGCGCCGCTGGCCTGATCCTCTCCTTCTTCCAGGAGGCAATCTGGTCCGACCGCGCCCGCCGCCGCGAAGCCGCCGTGGTCCCAGAAGAACGGGTCGAACGGGTTCCAGAAGAACGCCGCGACCTGCCCCCGCGCTACTAGCGCTTCAGCACTACGGCGTTAGCCGGGCGAAGTAGGCAAACCAATTGCCGGAGTGGGTCTCCCAGGCGAGGCCCGCCTCACCGGCTTGGCGTTTGAGAGCCGCCTGTGTGGTGAAGTGGGGATCGCCGAAGAGCTCGCCGACGATCAGGCGACCGCCGGGCTTCAGGGCCCGCTGGATCTCACGCAGGGCGGCTACGGGGTCTGGGATCTCGCCGAGGACAGCTGTCAGGACGACGGCGTCGATCGACGCATCCTCATAAGGGAGGGCCGTCGCATCGCCCTGAGTGGGGACGACGTTGCTGAGTCCGCTCTCGGCGGCTCGCGACATGGTGTGGTCGAGGAACTCCTGCTGGAGGTCGAAGATCTCGACCTTGCCCCCGGGACCAACCCACTCAGCCAGATCGAGGGTGTAGTAGCCGACGCCGGGGCCGATCTCGAGAACGCGCTCGCCCGGCTCGGGACGCAGCACCGAGCGCAGGCGATCACGAGTGATGACCGGGTGCGGTGCTTCGACCCAGAAGCGCTGGCCGTAGGGACAGGCCGAGGGGTTCTTTCGCCACCAGAGCGCCGCGCCCAGCGTCGCTAGGGCGGCAGCGCCGAGCAGCTTGCGGGGCCCCATCACTCGGTGTTCTTGAGCGAGAAGCCGACCCGGTGCTCGCCGGAGTCGATGCGCAGGAAGGCGACCTTGCCGACGTAGAGGGCGAGCACGCCGTCCTCCGTCTTGACGTCGTGCCAGCCGCCCTTTTCGACCTGCTTGCGCAGGTCCTTCAGCTCGCCATCGGTGAGCCGAACCGAGACAACCTGACCGCCCTCGAAGCCGATCTCCACCCTCTGTGCATCCGCCATCAGTGCCCTCCTCTTGGGGGTTCGACTATCTCGGTCAGCACACGCCCGGTGGAGCGGGGCTGCAGGAAGGCGACGCGGCTGCCGCCGATCCCGGGGCGTGCCTCGGCATCGATCAGCTCCATCCCATTGGCGGCCAGCTGCTCCAGGGTCGAGTCGATGTCGTCGACCGCGTAGGCAACGTGGTGCAGACCGGCGCCGCGCTTGGCGATGAACTTGCCGACCGGTGTGTCGGGACCGGTCGCGGCCATCAGCTCAACATGGCCGTCGCCGACGTTGAGCAATGCTGCCTCGACGCCCTGCTCCTCGACGGTTTCGCGCAGCCCCAGCTCCATGCCGAAGCTCTTTTCGTAGAGCTCGATTCCCGCCTCGAGGTCCTCGACGGCGACGCCGATGTGGTCGATCCTGCCAAACACGGGCGGCAGTCTACGCGCCGTTCTCGGCCCGGAGGATCTCGGCCAGTGCGGCGACGCCGACCTCGAGCTGCTGCGGCGTCGGCTCCTTGGTCGCGATCAAGCGCTGGATCTCGCGGCCGGGCGTGTGGAACGCCTCCGCGAGGGGGTCGCCGTGGTGGCGGTCGCTCCAGGCGAACATCTCGACCGCTATCGAGGCCCCGGCCAGTCCCACGACCGCGCGGGCCACCGGGCTCGGCCGGTCGACCAGACGCTCGAGCAGCACCGTTCCGCCGATCGAGAGCAGCATCATCGGCGTGATCAGATTGGAGCCGCAGCGGTCGTGCTCCTTCGGCACGCCGGCAGGGTCTTCGATCCCCTGCTCGTAGGCCGCGATCGCCTTGTGCTCGACCCCGTGGTAAGCGGCGAGGTCGCGATCAAGCAGTGCCACCATCGCGGGGGCCGCGCCGATCACCTGCACCGCGCCCTCGCGCAGGGCCGAGCTGCCGAAGCGCTTGCGCAAGGCTGCGGTCGCCAGCAGGGTGGCGCCGATCGTGCCGAGGACGCGCACATCCTCAAAGGGCAGCCGCGCCGCCGGCATCCGCCGCCGCACCAGCGGCAGCACCGCCAGCGCCTCAGCCAGCTTCAGCGGCCCCCGCAGGCCGGGGATTTTCGCCGCGAGTCCCGGCGCCAGCTCGGGCTTGCGCTCGGAGGCCACGTGCACGGTCCCGCTGGGGTCGCGCACCGCGGCCGCCCAATGCGTCGGCCCGTGGATCAGCAGTCCATTCCGAAGCGCCATCCCACCCAGTCGCAGCTTCTCCGAGTCCATGACCGGACGATAGAGCAGCCGGGAAGTCGCCTGACCCTGGACGCGGTGACAGCGCCCATGAGCAAGGCGCGGTCACCGTCCCCCCTGTGTGTCCCATTTGATACCCGGCCGGAGGCCCCCAGTCCAGGCCTCCGGCCGGTGTGTCGGCTCTCCCTGGCTCTAGCTTGGAAAGCCGCTATCTAAAACACGACCGGCGGCAAAAGTTGCGCCGAGACTAGGGCTTGCGGACGCGCTCTCGCAATGCCTGCAGGCGGCGGCCCAGCTCGGCCTCGAAGCCACGATCAGTCGGCGTGTAGAAGCGGCGATCCTCGAGCCCCTCGGGCATCAACTGCTGATCGCTGACGCCGCCGGGCTCGTCATGCGCGTAGCGGTAGCCCTTGCCGCGGCCGAGCACCTTGGCGCCTGGGTAGTGAGCGTCCCTCAGGTAGTCGGGAGGAGTCTTGGCGCCGTGCTCACGGACCTCGGCCCTGGCGGCGCCAAGGGCTTTGTAGGAGGCGTTGGACTTCGGTGCAAGGGCCAGGTAGACGGCCGCCTGGGCGAGGTTGAGGGCGCACTCGGGCAGGCCCACCCGATCCACGGCGCGGGCCGCGGCGTCGGCTACCAGCAGCGCCTGCGGGTCGGCGTTGCCGACGTCCTCGGAGGCGAGGATGACCATGCGCCGGGCAATGAAGCGCGGGTCCTCCCCACCCTCCAGCATCACCGCCAGGTAGTAGAGCGAGGCGTCGACGTCGGACCCCCGCGTCGCCTTGATCCAGGCCGAGACGAAGTCGTAGTGGCGATCCCCCTGCCGGTCGTATTCGAGGGCCTTGCGCTGCAGCGCGTCCTCGATCGCGGCGACGTCGATCGCTTCCGCTTCCGACTTTGACCCACCTCTAGGGTGGTCAAAGTCGGAAGCGCGCTCCACCGCGCGCTCGAGCGCCGAGAGCGCCACCCGCGCGTCGCCGCCGCTGCGATGGGACAGCATCTCCAACGCCGCATCCTCGATCGGCGGCGGGTCGGCCAGCCCGCGCTCGGGGTCGGCCAGCGCCCGCCGCAACAACTGCTCGACCTGCTCCGCCTCCAGGGGCCACAGCTCATAGATCTGACACCTGGAGAGCAGCGCCGAGTTCACCTCGAAATATGGGTTCTCCGTCGTCGCCCCGATCAACGTCAACAGCCCTTCCTCGACCGCCGGCAACAGCGCATCCTGCTGCGCCTTGTTGAAGCGATGAATCTCATCCAGGAACAAGACCGTGGGCCTGCCGCTGGATTGCCGCCGCTCCCGGGCCCGCTCGATAACCGCCCGAATCTCCGCCCTGCCGGCATTGACCGCCGACTCCTCCTCAAACGCCCCCTCGGCCCCCGCCGCCGCAATCCTCGCCAGCGTCGTCTTCCCCGATCCAGGCGGCCCATACAAGATCGCGCTATGCGGATGCCCACCTTCGATCGCGGTCCTCAGCGCCGACCCTTCCCCCAGGATGTGCTCCTGCCCCACCAGCTCGTCGAGCGAGCGCGGCCGCATCCGCACCGCCAACGGCGCATCCGCAGCTGGCAGCCCAGCCTGAGCGGGTTCGCCTGTGTCGAACAGTCGGTCAGCCACTGCGGCTGAGTATGACCGGGAGAGAAGCGGGCGCTGGAGAGGAGCCAAACCCCTCCCCCAATCCCCTCTACACTCAACAAATGGAGATCGCTACGCAGTCGCCCCCAGCCCAGTCCACTCTTGAGTCGTTCAATCCCGCCACCGGCGAGCTTGTCGGCTCCGTCGCCACGATCACGCCCGACGAGGTCCAGTCCGTCGTGGACGACGTAGCCCGCATCCAGCCCGCCTGGGCCGAGCTCTCCCTTGCCGACCGCGCCCGCTACATGAAGCGTGCCGCCGACGCCCTCCTCGACGAGATCGACGAGATCGCCGAGCTCCTGGTCCAGGAGCAGGGCAAGCCCCGCGCCGAGGCCTACACGATGGAGCTGCTGCCGACGGTCGATGCCCTGCACTGGTGCGCCAAGGCCGGGCCCAAGATCCTGGCTGACGAGAAGGTGCGGATGACCCAGTCCTTCTTGATGACCAAGAAAAGCCGCTTCTCGTATGAGCCGATCGGCGTCGTCGGCGTGATCGCTCCCTGGAACTATCCGTGGTCGATCCCCTTCGGCGAGGTGGCGATCGCGCTGATGGCCGGCAACGGCGTCGTCCTCAAGCCCGCCAGCCTGACGCCGCTCCTGGGCGAGGCGATCCGCCGCGTCTTCGAGAAGGGCGGCCTGCCCGAGGGCTTGATCCGCGTCGTCCACGGCGGCGGCGCGGTCGGCGACGCGCTAGCCCGCTCCAGCGCCGGCAAGATCTTCTTCACCGGTTCAGTTGACGTCGGCCGGGTGGTCGGGACCGTCTGCGCCGAGCGCCTCAAGGGCTCGGTGCTCGAGCTCGGCGGCAAGGACCCGATGATCGTCTGCGCTGACGCGGACCTGCCCAACGCGATCTCCGGCGCCGTCTGGGGCGGCTTCGCCAACGCCGGACAGACCTGCTCAGGAATCGAGCGTGTCTACGTGCTCGAGGAGGTTGCCGAGCGCTTCGTCGCCGGCGTCGCCCGCGAGGCGGAGAAACTTCGCCTCGGCGACCCGCTGCAGTGGGACACGGAGATCGGCCCGATGACCTCCGACGGCCAGTACGAGATCGTCGTCGACCTGATCGAGGACGCGGTCGCCTCCGGTGCAACCAAGCTTTGTGGCGGTCCCGTCGACGTCGCCGGCCTGCCCGGCAAGTTCGTCGCCCCCACCGTTCTCACCGGCGTCACCCACGAGATGCGGATCATGCGCGAGGAGATCTTCGGCCCGGTGCTGCCGATCGTCGTGGTCAAGTCCGAGCAGGAGGCGATCGACCTCGCCAACGATTCCGAGTTCGGCCTCGGCGCCTCGGTCTGGACCAAGGACCGCCAGAAGGGCGCGCGGATCGCGCGGCGGATCGAGTCGGGCATGGTCTGGGTCAACGACCACTCCTTCAGCCACGGCGCCTGCCAGTGCGCTTGGGGCGGCGTCAAGAACTCCGGCGTCGGCCGCTCGCACTCCAAATTCGGCTTCTACGAGTGCGTCAACGTCAAGATGAACTCCTGGGAGCCGGGGATGACCCGCGATTTCTGGTGGCACCCCTACGATCAGACGCTCGGTGAAGCGGTGCGCGCCTCGGCCAAAATCCTCTACGGCAGAGGTACAGCTCGAACCCGAGCTCTCCGCAAGGGTGCAGGTCCTCTGCTCAAGGTTGGGCAGCGCACATTGCGCAAGAAGCGCGCGGGCTGACGCCTGCGGGGCAGGGGTTCCGCTTAACTTTTTCGGTGGAAAGTGGGTGAGCTGGCGCCGCTAGCTCACGCCGAAAAAGTACAAGACGCTCCACCCCTGCCCCGCAGGCGTCAGGACGGGACCAGCTGCTCCAGTTCGAAAACCGCCCCGGCGGCGTCGAGCTCGCGGATTCGGTCGTAGTCGGCTTTTAGCTGGCCGCGGTCGGGATCGACGAGGTAGATGATGCCGGGGCAGGAGAAGAGGTCGACGGTCTTTTTGAGCTGATCGCCGGGGGCGAGCATCGAGATCGTGCCGGCGAAGGAGGGGAGCGCTTCGATCTCGCGCATGCCGGCGTCGGCGACGATCCGGCCTTCGTGCTGGGAGATCAGCATCACGCAGTAGGCGCCGGCCATCAGCTCGTAGGGCCGCGCTGCGCGGCGCGCCACCGAGCGCGGTTCGAGGTAGGCCTCGGCGGTGAGGGTCTGATGGCTGGGCGTACAGCGATCGACGATCTCGTCGGGGACGGAGCCGTGCATGCGCGCCCCCGACTCGACCAGCACCGGACCGGTCTCGGTCAGCATCACCTCGGTGTGGGCGGGGCCGTAGCGAATCCCGAGCGCGTCGAGCACCGATTCGACGTAGGGGACGACTTGGTCCTGCTGGGGACCATGGCGCGGCAGCAACTCCTCGTAGTCGTAGATGAAGTTGGCGCCGCGGCGCAGCTTGTTGTCGCGCCAGACCTCCGAGACGTGGTGGACCCCGTCCCAGCTGACCGAGTTGACGAAGAGCTGAGTGCCCTGCAGCAGCTCCTGGACCAGCAGCTCCTCGTTGGCGCCGTGCAGGGCGTTGGGCCGGCCGAGGATCGCGGCGAAGGCGGCTTCGATCACGGCGGCGTCATGGCAGATGCTGACCCCGTCGGTGCCGGCGCTGTCGAGCGGTTTGACCACCACCGGGGCGCCGCCGCGCGCCTGGGCCCAGGCAACCGCCTCACCTGCGTCGGCGGTCTTCAGCGCCTCGGCGGCGCGCACGCCGGCATCCCGCAGCGCTTCCGACATTGCGTTCTTATCGCGCCGCGCGGCGCTCTGGGCGCTGCCGTTGGAGGGCAGGCCGAGCCGCTCGCTGAGCGCGTCGGCCAGCGGCACCCCCGGCTCGGCGCCGACGACGACGAAGGCGGGATCGTGCGCGGCGAGCCGCGCCGCCGTCGCCTCCAGGTCCCCTTCGTGGACGACGTTCTCGACGAAATCGCCAGCCCGGAAGGCGCGCGAGTAGAACTCCGGCAGTCGCGGGCTGCTCTGCACGTGGACGACGGGCAGCCCGGCCGCGGCGAACCGCGGCGCCAGCCGAGCCCCGGTCGAGTAGGCGTCGACGACCACAGCCGCCCCGGTGTAACGCTTTGTCCCCTCGCCAGGGGAGGAAGACGTTGCAGTCATTCCGCGTGCCCCCAGGTGCAACGCTCTGTCCCCCCGGCAGGGGGTGAAAACGTTGCACTCATGCGGTGGCGACGAGGACGAGGCGGTCCTCGGGGCGCTTCGGGCCGCCGGCGAAGTTGCCGTAGCGCTCGACGTCGTGGAAGCCGGCTTCGACCGCCATCCGTTCGAGATCGTCGGCCTCGTACATGCGGATGCGCGAGTCGACTACGTCATCGCCGTAGACGTAGTGGACGTGCAGCATCCCGGTCGAGAAGTCGACGTCGAGCGTTTCCTGGACGCCGTTGGTCTCCCGTTCGACCACGCCCTCGTCGGTTTTAAGCCGGAAGCGTGAGCGCTCCAGGTCGGAGAGCTCCATCGCCATCTTGCCTCCCGGCCGCAGTGCGTCGTGGTAGGCGCGCATCATTCGTTCGTCCTCGGCGACCGTCTCCCCGAAGCCAAAGCTCGAGGAAAGGCTGACGAGGCCGTCAAAGCCCTTCAGCTCGGGCGGCAGCGGCTCGAGCAGATCGGCGACGTAATAGGTCGGACCCGGGTACTCGCGCTTGGCTTCGGCGATGGCGATCTCGGAGATATCAACGCCGACTGCGTCGATGCCGTTATCGGCCAGCGCGGCTACGAAGCGGCCGAGGCCACAGCCAGCATCGAGGACGCGATCGCCGGGCTTGACGCCGAGCATCTCCATCGCCAGCGGCGCCTCCTCCTCGTTGCCCTCGTAGCGGCCGAGTCGCTCGGCGACGCGCATGTAGGCGGGGCCGTAAGTGTCGACCTCGTTGAGGATTGGCGATTGATCGCTCATGAAACTCAAAGCGTACCGCGAGCAAACCGGGGCAGGCTAGGACGCCATCCGGGCGATTGCGACCGCGTGTCCGCATCGCCGCCGCAGCTTGCGCCAGACGTTCAGAATCCCCGCAGTGGAGCCCGGCCAGGCGACAGACCAACCGGCGCTGAGCCTCGCCGGGCTGCGCCGCGACTACGGCGAACGGACGGCGCTGGACGGCATCGGCCTCGAGCTCGCTCACGGTGAGACGCTGCTCGTGCTGGGCCCGAACGGAGCGGGCAAGACGACGCTGCTGCGCATCCTCGCCACCCTGCTGCGACCGAGCGGCGGCGAGGTGCGGGCGCTGGGCTGCTCACTGCCGGCCGAAGCCTGGAAGCTGCGCGGCCGGATCGGCTTCCTCGGCCACGAGCCGCTGCTCTACCGAGACCTCAGCGGCCGCGAGAACCTGCGCTTCCACGCTCGTCTGCACGGGCTGCGAGGGGAGAGCGGCGAGAGCCGGATCGCTGCGCTGCTCGCCGCGGTCGGCATGGAGCGGCGCGCCGAGCAGCGCGTCGCCGAGCTCTCCGCCGGGATGCGCCAACGGCTGGCGATCTGCCGCTGCGTCCTGCACGAACCCGAGCTGCTGCTGCTCGACGAGCCCGACTCCAACCTCGACGCTGAGGGACGCGAGCTGGCGCGAGCGCTGATCGGGCCGGGCAAAGGCCGCACCCGCGTCATCGTCAGCCACGACCCCGAGCGCTTCGAAGCCGAGGCAAACCAGGTGCTGCGCCTAGAGGCCGGGGGCAGGGTGGCGGTCCGATGAGCTTCCGGTGCGCCTTTTGCGGCCTATGCCCACATAAAGCGCACCGGAAGGGGGAGCGGTGACGCCGGCGCGCACAGCCTTCGCCACGATCCTCGCCAAGGACCTGCGGGCGGAGCTGCGGACCCTGCAGTCATTGCCGGCGATGGCGCTCTTCGCTACCACCACCTTCGTCATCTTCCGCTTCGGGCTCGACCGCACCGCGCTCTCCGGCAGCCTCGCCGCCGGGGTGCTGTGGGCGACGCTGCTCTTTGCCGCCCTGCTCGGCGTCAACCGCCTCTTCGTCGCCGAGCGCGAGGAGGGAGGCTTCGACGCGATCCGCCTCGCCCCGATCGACCGTAGCGCCCTCTTCGCCGCTAAGGCGACGGCGCTCTTTGCCTACCTCTTCGTGCTCGAGCTGGTCGTCGTGCCGATCTTCGCCCTCTTCTTCTTGGACTCGGCCGCCGCGCTCGGGCCGCTCCTCGCCGTTCTCCTCCTCGCCGACCTCGGCCTCGCCGCCACCGGCACGCTGATCTCCTCGATGGCGGTCCACTCTCGCGCCCGCGATCTGCTCGGCCCGCTCGTCCTGCTGCCCCTCGTCGTGCCGTTGATGATCGCCGCGACGGGCGCCAGCGAGCCGCTGCTCGCGGCGGGCGGACCCGGTTACCACCGCTTCGGCACCTGGCTGGCGGTGCTCTCCCTATACGATCTGATCTTCCTCCTCGTCGGCTACGCCGTCTTCGACTTCCTCCTGGAGGACTAGCGCGCAGGCCGCCTCCCACCGCGAAATTACGCATGTACGGCAAAGGACTCAGACCCCTCTCGATCGCGACCGTCGTCGCGATCGCCGGCGCGCTCACGCTGGTCTTCTTCTACGCCCCGCTCGACGCCGACCAGGGCTTCATCCAGAAGATCTTCTACCTGCACGTGCCGCTGGCGATCACGGCGCTGATCGGCTTCGTCGTCGGCGGCGTCTTCGCGATCTTCCACCTGCGCAGCGGCAACCGCCGCTGGGACGCCTACTCATACGTCTCGATCCACATGTCGGTGATCTTCGGCGTCGCCGTCTTGATCACCGGCTCGATCTGGGCCAAGGCCTCCTGGGGGCACTGGTGGGTCTGGGCCGAGCCGACCCTGGTCAGCTTCCTGATCGTCTTCCTGATGTACGCGACCTACTACCCCTTCCGCTACGCGATCGAGGACCCCGAGCGCCAGGCGCGCTACGCCTCGGTCTTCGCCGTCACCGCCGGCGCCTTCGTGCCGCTTAACTTCATGGCGGTGCGGCTCGCCGAGAGCCTCGTCCACCCGCGCGTCTTCGCCACGACCAACGGTGGGCTGCCGGGGTCGATGATGCTGACCTTCCTCGTCAGCCTGGCGGCGATGGCGCTGCTCTGGGTGACGCTGGTCAAGCTCGAGCTGACGGCGAAGAGCACCTCCGGGCAGCTGAAGCGCCTGCGCCGGGCGCTCGACGCTCCCGCGCCGGGGGGCGGCGGCTCGCGGATTGCGCCGGAGGTGAGCTAGGTGATCGACCTGCTCGTTGCCGCGCCCGCGCTGCCGCTCGACGAGGCCGGCAAGTACGTCGCCGGCGCCTACGTCGTCTTCCTCGTCCTGATCGTCGTCTACGTCGCGATCATGGCGAGCAAACTTCAGCGCATGGAGAGGGAGCTGCGCGAGCTGGCCGGCTTCGCCGAGCACCGCGCCGACGGCGAGGGCGCCGCCACGACCGATCGCGAGGAGGTCAGCGCCGATGTCTGAGCTCCTTGCGCTGGGTGTCTCCCACAAGACAGCCCCGCTGGACCTGCGCGAGCGTCTCTCGCTGACCGAGGGGCGGGCGGCGGGCGCCCTGCGTGAGCTGACCGACGTCGCCGGCATCCACGAGGCCGCCGCGATCTCGACCTGCAATCGCACCGAGCTCTATCTGGTCGTTTCCGACCCGGTCGAGGCCGAGTCGACCGCCCTCGGCGTGCTCACCCGCCAGGCCGAGATCCGCCCCACCGAGCTGCTCGGCCACCTCTACTCGTTGCGCTCGGGCGACGCCGTCCGCCACCTCTTCCGCGTCACCGCCGGGCTCGACTCGATGATCGTCGGCGAGGCCGAGATCCAGGGCCAGGTCAAACGCGCATACGAGCTGGCGCTAGTCGAGGGCGGCACCGGGCCGATCCTCAACCGCCTCTTCCGCGGCGCCCTCGCCGCCGGCGGACGGGCCCGTGATGAGACCGGGATCAGCGAGAAAAACGTCTCGATCCCCTCCGTCGCCGTGGAGCTGGCGCGGCACACGCTCGGCGACCTCGCCGCGCGTCGCGTGCTGGTGATCGGCGCCGGCGAGACGGCCGAGCTGGTCGCCCGCGCCCTCGTCCGGCGCGGCGTCGCCACGGTCTTCGTCGCCAACCGCCACTACGACCGGGCGATCGGCCTCGCCCAGCGCTTCGAAGGCAACGCCGTCCGCTTCGAGGAGCTGCCTGAGCAGCTCGAGCAGGCCGATATCGTCGTCTCGGCGACCAACTCGCCGCACCACATCGTCGAGCGCGACGACCTCGAGCAGGTGATGCGGACCCGCGGGGGCCGGCCGCTGCTGCTGGTCGACATCGCCGTGCCGCGCGACATCGAGCCGGCCTGCCGCGAGATCGCCGGGGTCAGCCTCCACGACATCGACGACGTTCAGCAGATCGTCGCTCGCAACACCGGCGGCCGCGAGGCCGAGGCGCGGCGGGCCGAGCGCCTGCTCGACGCTGAGCAGGACCGCTTCGAGCGCTGGCTCTCCTCGCTCGAGGTCGTGCCGACGATCGCCGCGCTGCGCGAGCACGCGGATGAGATCGTCCGCCGCGTGCTGGCCGAGAACGAGGGGCGCTGGGAGGATCTCGGCGAGGCCGACCGGGAGCGGCTGAGCGTGATGGCGAAGGCGATTGCCTCGCGACTCTTGCATGAGCCGACGCTGCGCATGAGGCGGTCGGCGGGCAGTGACGAGGCGTATTTCTATGTCAGCGCGCTGCGGGAGCTGTTCGGGCTGGATGTTGAGACGGAGCCGGAGGGGGAGGCGGGCTCAAATGTGACCGAGTTCCCCCGGGCCAATCCCGGTAGGGGTTCCACTTAACTTTTTGGGTGGAGAGTTACCTGCTGACGCCGCAAGCGCTTGCCCAAAAAGTACAAGACGTTCCACCCCTACCGGGATTGGCCCGGCACGTACGCTGATGCTTCGGATTGCTACACGCGGGAGCGCACTGGCAATGGCCCAGGCCGGCCAGGTGGCGGAGATGTTGGGCGGAGCTGAGCTGGTTGAGGTCGGCGCCGATGGCGGGGCTGAGGACAAGGCGCGGTTTGTGCGGGGGGTTGAGCGGGCGCTACTCGACGGTGAGGCGGAGATTGGGGTGCACTCGGCCAAGGACTTGCCGGCTGAGCTGACCGAGGGGCTGATGTTGGCCGCGGTGCCAGAGCGTGAGGACGCGCGCGATGCTTGGATCGGGGTCGGGTCTTCGCTCGACGAGGTGCCGGAGGGTGCCAAGGTTGGCACTGCGAGCCTGCGGCGGCAAGCCCAGCTGCTCGCCGCCCGTCCCGACCTTGACGTGCGCGAGCTGCACGGCAACGTCGACACACGGCTGCGCAAGCTCGCCGAGGGCAGGTTCGACGCGATCGTGCTCGCGGTCGCCGGCCTGCGCCGGCTGGGACGCGCCGAGGAGATCGCCTTCCCGATCCCGGAGGAGTCGATGACCCCGGCGTCCGGACAGGGGGTGCTGATGCTGCAGATCCGCGCTGAGGACGAAGGGGCCCTGCGCGCGGTCGACCCACTCGTCGACGAAGCAGCGCTGCGCGAGCTAACCGCCGAGCGCACCGTCGTCGCCCTGCTCGGCGCCACCTGCGCCAGCCCGATTGGCGTGCACGGGAAAGTCGATGCCCAACACGACCGGATGCGCCTCGACGCCTTCGTTGGACTGCCCGACGGCAGCGAGTGGATCCGCGACCACATCGAAGGCGACTCGACCGAGCCCACCGCCCTCGGCGCCGAACTCGCCAAGCGCCTACTCGATGTCGAGGCCCGCGACCTTCTCGACCGGGCGGAGAAGTGGACTGGACGTGTCTGAGCTTAGGCGTCATATACCCCCCCTTAGCTCAGACACCCCCCTGGGGCCGGGCGGATGAACTGCCGGGCGGGGGTTGTGTATCTGGTCGGTGCCGGCCCTGGGGACCCGGGCCTGATGACGGCGCGGTCGCTGGAGCTGATCGGTTCGGCCGACGCGGTCTACTACGACCGGTTGATCCCACCGGGCGCGCTTGACGGGGCGCGGCAGGACGCGGAGCTGGTCTATGTCGGCAAGGCCCCCGGCAAGCCGTCGGTCCCGCAGGAGGAGATCGGGGAGCGACTGATCGAGGCGGCTCGCGCGGGCAAGAGTGTGGTCCGGCTCAAGGGCGGCGACCCGTTCGTCTTCGGGCGCGGCGGTGAGGAGGGGGAAGCGCTGCGTGCGGCCGGGGTCGAGTTCGAGGTCGTGCCGGGGGTCACCGCCGGCGTTGCCGCCACCGCCTACGCCGGCATCCCGGTCACCCATCGCAACGATGCCTCGGCCGTCGCCTTCGTCACCGGTCACGAGGACCCCGAGAAGGAGGAGAGCGCGCTCGACTGGGAGGCGCTGGCCCGCTTTCCCGGCACGCTCGTCTTCTACATGGGGGTGAAGCGGCTCGCCGACAACGCGGCGGCGCTGATCGAGGCCGGGCGCGATGCGGGTCAGGCCGCCGCCGCGGTGGAGCGCGGCACGATGGACGGCCAGCGCACTGTCGTCGCCACTCTCGCCACGCTCGCCGACGCGGTCGCGCGCGAGGGAATCGGCGCGCCCGCCCTGATCGTCGTCGGGCCGGTGGTGGAGCGACGCGAGTCGCTCGCATGGTTGGAGCGCCGCCCTCTCTATGGACGGCGCGTCGTCGTCACGCGCGCCCGCGCGCAAGCGAGCGGACTGGCCCGGCGCCTGCGGGAGCTCGGTGCCGAAGTGGTCGAGCTGCCAGCGATCAGAGTCGAGCCGAGGATCGAAGGCGATGAGGTGCGAAGCGCGGTCGAGCGGATTCGGGACTACAGCCTGATCGTGCTGACCAGCCCCAACGGGGTGCGCCTGCTCTTCGAGGCGATGCGTGTCGCGGGACTTGATGCGCGAGCGCTCGGCGCCACGGAAAAGAAGCAGGTAGGAGAAGTGAGATCGGGCGGTGCGGCGAAGACCGGCACAACCATCGCAGCGATCGGTCCGGGCACCGCGCGGGCGCTGGCGAAGTGCGGCATCAGCGCCGACATCGTTCCGAAGCGCTTCGTCGCCGAGTCTCTAATCGAGGCGCTCGCCCAGGTCGACATCGCCGGCAAGCGCGTCCTCGTCGCCCGCGCCGCCGAGGCGCGCGACGTGATCCCTGAGCATCTTGCAAACCGCGGCGCCGAGGTCGACGTCGTCGCCCTCTACGAGACGGTGCGCGAGGAACCAAGCGCCGAGGCGGTCGAGGCCGCCCAGAGTGCCGACTACGTCACCTTCACCTCGTCGTCCACCGTCCGCAACCTGACCCACGCCCTCGGCGACCGCTTCCCCAGCGCCGCCCGCATCGTCTCGATCGGCCCAGTAACAAGCGAGGCCGCGAAGGACGCCGGCCTCGAAGTCCACGCCGAAGCCAAGCGCCACGACGTCGACGGCCTTGTCGCCGCCCTCCTAGCCGACGCCTCCCCGTGATGTCGTAGTTCCCGCCGCTATGCGACCAGAACTACGACCTAAAGCCGAGATGCGCCCTCTGATGCGGTCGCGGTCGCACTTCCCGCCGCTATGCGGATGAAAGTACGACCGCTAGAGAGGTTTGGGGTGCCGCAGCGGCACTACCGGGTCACCGACTCGACCAACAGCCGGGCTCGCGAGCTGGTCGAAGCGGGCGCGCCGGGTGGGACTGTGGTCACTGCTCGCGAACAGACTGCGGGGCGGGGACGGCAGGGGCGAGTCTGGACCGCGCCGGAAGGGAAAGCGCTGCTCTACTCGGCGATCCTGAAGCCACTCGAGGAGGGCCATCTGCTGTTGCCCCTCTCCGTGCCGCTCGCGGTCTGCGCTGCCGCGGAGGCCCTCCGTCCCGACGCCGACTGCCAGGTCAAGTGGCCAAACGACGTCTGGCTCGAGGGCCGCAAGCTCGCCGGCATCCTGATCGAGGCCAAGCCACAAGACGGCTGGGCCGTAATCGGCATCGGCTTGAATCTTTCCATCGCTCCGGAGGAGTTCCCCGCCGACCTCCGTCAACCGGCGATCTCGCTCTTCGCCACGCCCGCAGGGAGCCGGGGGGAGTCCCGCCGGAGCCTCCCCGCTGTTGCTCCGACGGGACTCCCCCCGGGTCCCTCAACCGCCACAGCAGAGCTGAACCGCCAACTCGACACCTGGGTCTCGGCACGACACGACGACGTCCTCGCCGAGTGGCGACGCCGCGATGGCCTGCGCGGCCGCGAGGTCAGCTGGGAGGACGGCTCAGGAGTCGCCGACGGCATCGACGACCGCGGCAACCTCGTCGTCGTCGTCCCCAGCGGCGACCGCGTCAGCCTCGGTGCCGGCGAGGTCCAGCTGCGCCTCTGAGTCTTTGCGCGGCTTCCTCGTCCTTTTCCTGCGCTTTTTTGACTTGGTCTCTTGCTTGACGGGTGCGCCCGAATCCGCCTGCGTGCGGCCGTCCTCCTGGGCGCCCTCATTCGGCTGGGCGTGATCAGCTCCCGCGCTGCTCGCGTTCGCCGCGACGGCATCGCCGTTCGCCGCGCCGTCCTTCTTCGGCCGCTTCTTGCCGCGTTTGGAGCGCCGCTTGCCACCCTTGGGGAAGTTGCGCAGCAGCTCGCGAGCGATCGCCGAGGGCTTGCGGGCCATCCGCATGCGCGCCCCGCGCAGCACCTCTTCGCCCTCGGGCGTGTGCGAGACCGCGCCGGCGAGCAGGGCGACGGCGAGGCGGCGGTCCTGTTTGCGGG
>JBKPOV010000065.1:0-8557 GCA_046733315.1 Actinomycetota bacterium | reverse complement strand
TCCCCAGAGCGATGGGTGCTGATCACCCGCTGCCACGGGTCCTCCTGGGTCTGCTTGAGGCCGAGCGAGATGCGTTGGCGATCGCGATCGATGTCGAGCACTTTGATCCGCACCGTGTCGCCGATCGCCACCACCTCGGAGGGATGGTTGACGTGGCTCCAGGAAAGCTCGGAGATGTGGATCAGGCCGTCGATGCCGTCGAGGTCGACGAAAGCGCCGAAGTCGACGATGTTGGAGATCTTGCCCTCGACGACCTGGCCCGGCTCGAGGCGGCCGAGAATCTGCTCGCGCACCTCCTTGCGCTCTTCCTCGAGCACGGCGCGCCGCGAGAGCACGACGTTGTTGCGGCTGCGGTTGAGCTCGATCACTTTGCACTCGAGCGTCTGGCCCATGAACTCGTCGAGATTGTGGACACGGCGGATGTCGACCAGCGAGGCGGGCAGGAAGCCGCGCACCCCGAGGTCAAGGATCAAGCCGCCCTTGACGACCTCGATCACGTTGCCCTCGACCGGTTCGCCCGACTCGGCGGCGGCCTCGATGCGGCGCCAGGCCTTCTCGAAGCGGGCGCGCTTCTTGGAGAGAACCAAGCGGCCGTCGGCGTCTTCCTTGGTGAGGACGAGAGCGTCGACCTCCTCGCCCTGCTCGACCTCGTCGGCCGGGTTGACCGACTTGCGAATCGAGAGCTCGTGCGAGGGAATGACGCCCTCGGACTTGTAGCCGATGTCGACCAGGACCTCGTCCTTGTCGATCCGCACGACCTTGCCCTTGACGACGTCGCCCTCCTCGAAGGAGACCATCGTCGCCGCGTAGTTGGGGACGATCTTGCCGTCGATTTCGAGCAGCAGGCCGCCCGAGCCCTCAACCGGCGAGCCGGTTGGAGCGTCAAAAGCAGGGGTCAAGGTCGTATCGGTCACGGACACAGCGGCGCATGATTGCAGGTGGATACGCTCTGCGTCGTGCCGATTAGAGCAACTAAACGGGGAGACGAGCGGACTCCGCTCAACGGCAGCCATGACGTGCTGATCTGTGGGGCGAGCTTCGCCGGACTGGCGGTCGCGCGCGAGCTGGCGGGGTCGGGCGCCGACGTGTTGATCGTCGACCGCTACGAGATCGGCGAGCGCCAGACCTCGGCCTGCGGCATCCCGACCTTGTGGATGCGGGCGATGGGCCTGATGGATGCCGAGCGCCAGCGCTTCGACTCGCTGTTGATGCACACCCCCCACGGCGATTCCCGCTACCGCCTCCCTTTCACCTTCTCCACCTTCGACTACCGCGAGCTCTGCGCCCTGCTCTGGCGCAACTGCGACGCCCGCTTCGAGACCGCCAAGGTCAACGGGCGGGCGCCCGCCGCCAACGGCGACGGCGCGATCGCGATCGAGACCGACCGCGGCGTGATCTCCGCCCCGCTCGTCGTCGACGCGCTCGGCTGGCGCCGCATGCTCGCCAAAGGCGACGGCTACCAGCCGCCGGATGCGCCGCTCTCGCGTGGTCTCGAGGTCCACCCCGAGGGCAAGGGCGATGACCTGGAGATCTGGATCGATTGCCGCTACGTGCCCGCCGGCTATGGCTGGAGCTTTCCCGCCCGCGACGAGTTGCGCATCGGCGTCGGCTCCTTCGACCCGCGCTTCCACGTCCGCGAGACGACCGAGCTGCTCGCCGAGGACCTCGACGCCGACCGCGTCCGCTACCAGGGGAACTGGATTCCGCACAAGCTGCGCTCCGCCACCGAGGGCGGCATCTTCTTCGCCGGCGACTCGGCCGGCCACTGCCTGCCCCTCAGCGCCGAGGGCATCCGTACCGCGCTCTACTTCGGTATCGCCCTCGGCCGCGAGTTGCGCGGCGTCGTCGAGGGCTGGCAGGACCGCGAGCAGGCGGCTGCCCGCTACGCCGCCTTCAACGACTCTCACGAGTGGAAGTTCCGCTGGATGCTGCGCGTGCAGAAGCTCGTTCCGCGGATCCCGCCGCGGCTGCTCGGCCCGCTGGTGCGGCTGTTCGGCGCCAAGCGCTTCATCGACTGGTCCTTCCGCCACTACCTGCAGATCGCGCCGCCCGAGTTCGCGGCCCGCTCAGCGGACGATCAGGACGGTGCCGACCAGCAACAGGACGACGCCGAGCACTCGCTCGGGGCTGAGCGCGACCTGGTCGAGGCCGAATAGGCCGAAGCGGTCGATCGCGACTGAGAATGTGAGCTGGCCGGTGATCGTCGCCGCCGCCACTCCCCCCGCCCCGATCGCGGTCACCGCGATCAGCGCGTTGGCGACGTAGACGGCGCCGAGCAAGCCGCCGAGCAGGTAGTACCAGCTAACGTCGAAAGTCGAGCTGAGGCCACCGGCCTTGCCGCTGAGCACGACGATCGCGGCAAGCGCGACTGTGCCAACCAAAAAGGAAATAAGCGCCGCCGGCAGGCTGCCGGTGGCGCGACCGAGTCCGGCGTTGATCGGCGCCTGCAATGCGATGAGGCCGCCCGCGGCCGCGGTCAAGAAGACCGCAAGGCCCTTATCCATGCCTGCCCCTCCCGAACCGCATCGACGTCCCTCCTTGGCGGTTGAACCGTGCTGCTGTCATATCAGTAAGAAGGCTGACTACTTGGCGTCGAGCCAGTCCTCGCCGACCCCAACGTCCACCTCCAGCGGTGGGTCGAGCGGGTAGGCGGCGCACATCTCCCGTCGCACCAGCTCGACCGCGCCGTCCATCTCCTCCGGCGGCCCCTCGAAGAGCAACTCGTCGTGGATCTGCAGGACGAGGCGAGTCTTTGTGCCCGCCTCCTGCAGCGCCCGCTGGCAGCGCACCATCGCGATCTTGATGATGTCGGCCGCGGTGCCCTGGATCACCGTGTTGACCGCGAGCCGCTCACCGAGGCGCCGCGTGTTGGGGTTGCCGGAGCGCAGCTCGGGGATCGCGCGGCGGCGGCCCAGCAGGGTGGTCACGTAGCCCTCCTCCTGGGCCCGCTCGACCACCTGCTCGCGGAAGGCGCGCACCGCCGGGAAGCGCTCCAGGTAGCGGGAGACGAATTCCTCCCCCTCTTTGCGGGGGATGTTGAGCCGGTCGGCGAGGCCGAAACCGGTGAGCCCGTAGACGATGCCGAAGTTGACCATCTTCGCCTTCGAGCGCTGGCCGACGTCGACGTCGTCGCGGGAGATGTCGAAGACCTCCGCCGCGGTCGCCGCGTGGACGTCTTCGCGGGCGCGGAAGATCTCTTTGAGCACCTCCTCCTCGGCGACGTGGGCGAGCACCCGCAGCTCGACCTGGCTGTAGTCGGCCGAGAGCAGCCGTGCCCCCTGCTCGGCGACGAAGCAGGCCCGCACCGGCCGGCCGATCTCGGTACGGATCGGAATGTTCTGCAGGTTGGGATTGGTGCTGGAAAGGCGGCCGGTGGTCGTCGCGGCCTGGTTGAACGTCGTGTGAACGCGGCCGGTCCCCGGATCGATCAGGTCGGGCAGCGAGTCGAGGTAGGTGTTCTTCAGCTTGGTCAGCTCGCGCCAGGACTCGATCTTCTCGACGATCGGGTGCTCGTCGCGGATCTGGGCGAGCACGCGGGCGTCGGTCGAGTAGCCGGTTTTGCCGCGCCGCTTGCGGGTCAGTCCGAGCTTCTCGAAGAGGACGCGGCCGACCTGCTGCGGCGAGCCGATTGTGAACTCCTCCTCGGCCAGCTCGAAGATCTCCTTCTGGAGCGTCTCGATCCGCTCGCCGAAGCCAGCGCCCACCTCGGCCAGGCGCTTGGCATCGAGCTTCAGGCCCTCGCGTTCCATCGCGGCGAGGACGTGGACCAGGGGCAGCTCGATCTCGCGCAGCAGGTGCTCGAGGCCGAGCTCGTCGATGCGTGGCCGCTGCACGTCGGCGAGGGCGGCGACGAGGCGGGCTTCCTCAGCCGGCTCCAGGCCGGCCTCGCCATCGCCCTCGCCGTCGAGGGAAAGCTGGCCGTCGTCGTCTTTGGCCGGCGCCGCATCGGCCGCGATGCCGATTCCGGCATCGGCCGCGAGCTCGGTCAGCTCGTAGGTGCGCCGCTGCGGCTCCAGTAGGTAGGCAGCCAGCAACGTGTCGTGGTCGAGCTCCAGCCCGACTCCCTCGCGAGCGGCCGCGGACAGCAGCCCGTGGCGTCCGCCGCCGAGCGACTTTGCATTGTGGGCGACGATGCCGCGGCCGGGAAGGGCGACCGCGAGCTCGTCGAGCGACCCCGTGCCGATGACAATCCGCTCGCCATCGGCGGCTGCCCATTGGCCGGAGGCGGCAGCCAGCGCCAGCGGGCCGTCTCCCTCGCTGAGATCCGAAGGCTTGCCCTCGACCGCGGCGATCTCGAGCTCGGTCTCGACCTTGCGCCCCGGCACCGCCCTTCCCTCCGGCAGCGCTTCTTCCAGCCGCTCCATCACCGCCCGCAGCTCGAACTCGCGCATGAAGTCGCGCAGGGTGCCGCGGTCGGGTTCGGATCCCATCACCGACTCCAGTTCAACGCCGGTCTCGATCTCGTACTGCAGGGTTGCCAGTTGCTTGGACATGCGCGCGTCGTCTGCGTGCTCGACCAGGTTCTGCTTGCGCTTGGCGCCGGAAATCTGATCGACGCTGTCGAGTACAGCCTCCAGGGAGCCGAACTGCTGGAGCAGCTGCGTGGCGGTCTTCTCGCCGATGCCAGGAACGCCGGGAATGTTGTCGGAGGTGTCCCCGCGCAGCCCCATCAGGTCGGTGATCAGCTCGGGCGGCACGCCGTAGCGCTCGACCACGGCGTCGGTGTCGTAGATCTTGGTCTCAGTGATCCCCCGCGAGGTGCTCATCACCCGCACCCCCTCGCCGACCAGCTGGTAGGCGTCGCGATCGCCGGTGACGACCATCACCGGGATCCCCTGCTCACGCGCCTGCCGGGTCAGCGAGGCGATCACGTCGTCGGCCTCATAGCCCTCGACCTTGACGTTGGTGTAGCCAAAGGCCTCGACCAGGGGCATCAGGTGCGGCCACTGCTCGCGCAGCAGGTCCGGTCGCGGTTTGCGCTGGGCCTTATAGAGGTCATAGGTCACCTCGCGCCCCGACATCCCCGCGTCCCAAGCGACCACCACGCCCGCCGGCGCGTGCTCGTCAATCACCTTGACCAGCATCGAGGCGAGCCCGTAGATCGCATTGGTCGGCCGCCCGTCGCTGGTCCCGATCGACTCCGGCAGCGCAAAGAACGCTCGGTAGGCAAGCGAGTTGCCGTCGATCAGGAAGAGCTCGTGCTCGCTGCTGTCGGTTTTCGCTGCGGCCATCGGGTCCGAACTCTATGCCGCGCTGCCCAGGACCCCCCGGAGGACCTCGGCGACCCGTTCGGGCTCCTTGTCGACCTGCTCTTCGCTGAGCCGAATAACTTCGAAACCCAGCGACCGAAGCTCCAGGTCCCGAGCCCGATCGTCCCGGAAAGCCCGGCGACCACGGTGATAGCCGTACCCGTCGGTTTCGACGATCAGGCGGCGTTCACGCCAGAGGAAGTCGATCAGATAGGGGCCAATGCGAACGTTCACCTCGGGCGCCGGCAGCCGATGTCGTCTGCAGATCCGCAGGAAGTCGCGCTCCAAGTCGCTGCGGGTGCGGTCGCTGCGGTGCTCCTCCCCGAGTGGAAGTCCAAGCACCTCAGCCTGACGAATTGCTCGCCGCACCTCCCACTCTGGCGCTGAGCGCCGGAGGTCAGCAACGGTTCGGGCCGGAGTCGTCACTGGAATGTTCCAGCGACGGGTCAGATGCTCAGGTCGCAGCGACAGGCAGCGGTGCAAACGGATTCCCTTACGTTCCTTCCTGCCTGCGTCCCCGGCAATCGAGATGTCGACAGGCCCGCCGCGATGCTTCAGCAATCCCCAAAGGACTGCTGCACTTCGGTGGCTGACCACCCCTTTCTTGCAGGCAAGGGCCGCCGCCATGCATCTTCCGTGCACGCCGATACCCGGGTGCCCAACCGCATAGACACCTCGATGAACCCGATGCAATCGGCCACTCGCAACGCGACGCGAGACCGAACTGTCGCTGATTCCCGCGGCAAGCAGTTGTGTCAGCGAGACGACCCCGTGCTGGCGCGACGCAATCCTTGCCACCTCCTTGTCTGGACTGGCGTTTTCCTCCCGCATACCGGGAGAAAGGCGCCAGCGACGGTTTCTCTCCCCCAGGTCATAGCGGCAAAAGGGGATCGACCGAGCTGAGATTGCCAACGCGAATCTGATTCGATAGCTGCCTTATGGCCGTCAGCGCCCAATACAGCGTCACGATCCGGGTCGAGCTCGATGCGCGCCAGGAGCCGCTCGGCAAGCTGACGGCTGAGATCGCCGAGGCAGGTGGGCAGCTGCAGGGCGTCGACCTCGTGCCCGGCGCCGGCGGCGAGGGCAAGCGGGTGCGCGAGTTCACGATCGACGCCCAGGACCGCGAGCACTGGGAGCGGATCCTGCGCGGGATCGGCTCGACCCGGGGCGCTCGGGTGCTCGACTACGTCGACCGCACGATGCAGATGCACCGCGGCGGCAAGATCTCGGTCGAGAACAAGTACCCCTTGAAGACCCGCGACGACCTCTCGATGGCCTACACGCCGGGCGTCGCCCGCGTCTGCCAGGACATCCACGACGACCGCGCCAAGGCCTTCGAGTACACGATCAAGAAGAACACGGTCGCCGTCGTCTCCGATGGCAGCGCCGTTCTCGGCCTAGGCAACATCGGTCCCGAGGCGGCGATGCCGGTGATGGAGGGCAAGGCGATGCTGTTCAAGGAGTTCGCCCAGGTCGATGCCTTCCCGATCTGCCTGGATACCCAGGACGCCAAGGAGATCATCAAGGCGGTGGAATTGATCGCGCCGACCTTCGGCGGCATCAACCTCGAGGACATCTCCGCTCCGCGCTGCTTTGAGATCGAGGACCGGCTGAAGGAGACGCTCGACATCCCCGTCTTCCACGACGATCAGCACGGCACGGCGATCGTGACGATGGCGGCGCTCTTCAACGCACTGAAGATCGTCGGCAAGCCGATCGAGGATCTGCGCGTGCTGATGGTAGGCCTCGGCGCCGCGGGGGTAGCGGTGACCAAGATGATGCTCGCCTGCGGAGTTACCCACATCGTTGGCTGCGACCGCCAGGGCGCCCTCTCGACCACTCGCGCCGACTATGAATCGGGCGAGATGAGCGGGATCAAGCGCTGGTACGCGGAGAACTCGAACCCCGACAAGCTGAGCGGTGGCCCCAACGAGGTGATTGAGGGCGCGGACCTCTTCATCGGCCTCTCCGGCCCCGGCCTGGTCGAGGCCAAGTCACTGGCCAAGATGAATGACGACGCGATCGTCTTCGCGATGGCCAACCCAACGCCCGAGGTGATGCCAGAGGACGCCGCCCCCTACGTGCGGATCATGGCGACTGGACGCTCCGATTACCCGAACCAGATCAACAACGTGCTCGCCTTCCCGGGCATCTTCCGCGGCGCCCTCGACGCGGGCTCGCCGAGCATCACCGAGGAGATGAAGCTCGCCGCCGCCAAGGGCATCGCGATGGCCGTCTCCGAGGAAGATCTCTCCGAGGACTACATCATCCCCAGCGTCTTCAATCGCGAAGTCGCGCCGAAGGTGGCCGAAGCCGTGGTCGAGGAGGCCAAACGCGAGGGGATCGCCCGCTTCAACGAGGAAACCGGCACCTTCTCCACGGTGGAGGTCACCTAGCTCTGTGAAGGTTCTCGTCACCGGAGCCAGCGGTTTCATCGGCTCGGCGCTGTGCGACTCCCTGCTGGTCCGCGGCGACACGGTGGTCGGGCTGACCCGCGACCCCCAGCGGGCACGGGGCACCAACCCGAGCGTCACCTGGCACGCCTGGGAGCCAACCCTCGAACGTCCCCCCGCGGCAGCTTTCGAGGGTGTCGATGGCGTCGTCCACCTGCTGGGAGAGAAGATCAACCAGCGCTGGACCGACGAGGCCAAAGAGCGGATCATGGAGAGCCGCCGCACCGGCACCCACAACCTGGTGGGGACGATCGCCGGCCTCGAGCGCAAGCCGCGGGTGCTGGTCAGCCAGTCCGCAATCGGCTACTACGGCGACCGCGGCGAGGCGATCGTCGATGAGTCGACCGAGCCGGGAAGCGGCTTCGACGCCGCAGTCGTACGCGAGTGGGAGAAGGCGGCCCACGAGGCCGACCGCACCGACGTGCGGCTGGTGATCGTTCGCACCGGCCACGTGCTCGACCCGAACGAGGGCTTCCTCAAGCCGCAGCTGACCCCGTTCAAGCTCGGCGTCGGCGGTCCGCTGGCCGGCGGCAACCAGTACGTCTCCTGGATCCACATCTCGGATGAGATCGGCATCCTCCTCTGGGCGCTGGAAAACGAGCGGGTGAAGGGCGTCGTTAATGCGACGGCGCCCAATCCGGTGACGAACAAGGTTTTCTCCAAGGCGCTCGGCAAAGCGCTGGGGAGGCCGGCCGTGGTGCCGGTGCCGGGGCTTACCGTGGATCTGATGTACGGGAGGGAGTTCGGCCAGGTGCTGAGGGGCGGGCAGCGGGTGATGCCCCGGCGGGCGCTGGATCTCGGGTACGAGTTCAGGCACCCGGATTTGGACGAGGCTCTCGAAGATTTGCTCTAGCG
>JBKPOV010000064.1:0-1960 GCA_046733315.1 Actinomycetota bacterium | reverse complement strand
GGTCGCGGCCGAGGTGATCGTGATGCCGCGCTCCTGCTCCTGCTCCATCCAATCCATGACGGCAGCGCCCTCGTGAACCTCCCCCATCTTGTGGGTACGGCCGGTGTAATAGAGGATGCGCTCGGTCGTCGTCGTCTTACCGGCGTCGATGTGCGCCATGATCCCGATGTTGCGCGTCTTCTCTAGGGGAAATGTTCGTGCCATGGTTCCTAAGGTAAGGGGTCGGTCGTGAAACGGGGACGGGACAAACGCAAGCGATCTGGCAAGGGCCGGGATCGGCGCATGAAAAAGGCCCTCGCGGGCCCGGCGAAACGAACTTCGAAACGTACTTCGAAAAGACTGCCTGAGCGACGCGCGATGATAGCAGCGGCGCGGCGGCGGATCGGCGCGGTCCTCGCGAGCGCCGCCAAGCGCACCCGACAGGTCGATCGCGTTCTGGCCCGTCGCATCGAGAAGACCAGGCCGCGGCTGGTCCGATGGTTGCGGCGAACCCAGCAGCGAGTGCGGCAGGGCGCAAAGGCCGTCGCCAAGCGCCTGCGCCCCGTGGCCGTGCTGGTGCTGCGCGTCTTCTCGCGCGGCGAACGCCTCTTGCTGCGCCTGACGGCCGCCTCCGCGCGTGCGGCGACGCGGGCCAGCGCAGTGGTCACGCCAGCGCGAGCGATCGCGGGCGTGATCCTCGCCGCCGCTATCTGCCTGATCGTCTCCCAGTTCGTCACATACAGCAGCATCGAGATCGGCCAACCGGCCTACGCGGGCCTTCCTGCGGCGACCCCGCCCACGGTCGGCGGAGAAACCGCCGGCGAAGCGCACGCATATCTGCTGGTCCCGCTCGCTTTGCTCGCGGCGCTCGCCGCCGGGGTGGCGATGCGGACCGAGCGCCGCGCCCTGGGCCGCATCGTCCTCGTCCTCGGCCTGCTCAGCATCGCCGTGATCCTCGTCGTCGACCTCCCCGCTGGGCTGGACGTCGGCGCTCAATCCTCCCGCTTCGCGGGTGCCGAGGCGGTGCTTCAGAGCGGCTTCTACGCCGAGCTCGGGGCAGCGGCGGGGCTGGTCATGGGCGGTCTGCTCTACTATGCGCGGCCGTGCCGAATACCAATCAACTTGTCAGGAAGGGTCGCAAGCGCCCGAAGAAGAAGACGGCGACGCCGGGACTCAAGTCCTCGCAAGGCCGCAAGAAGGCCGTTGCGGCCCCGCAGAGGCGCGGCGTCTGCACGCGCGTCGCGACCGTAACGCCGAAGAAGCCGAACTCGGCGCTGCGCAAGATCGCCCGTGTGCGCCTCACCAACGGGATGGAGGTCACCACCTACATCCCGGGCGAGGGGCACAACCTGCAGGAGCACTCCGTGGTGCTGGTCCGCGGCGGCCGCGTCAAGGACCTGCCTGGCGTCCGCTACAAGGTCGTTCGCGGCACCCTGGACGCGGCCGGCGTCTCGGACCGCAAGCAGGCTCGCTCGCGCTACGGCGTCAAGGCTTCCTAATGCCCCGCCGCTCCGCAGCACAGATCCGTCCCGTCGAGCCCGATGCGCGCTTCCGCAACCGGCTCGTCCAGCAGCTGATCAACAAGGTGATGAGCGACGGCAAGAAGCAGCTTGCCGAGCGGATCGTCTACGACGCCCTCGCCTTGGTCGGCGAGCGGTCCGGCGAGGACGCGATCGAGACCCTCGAGGCGGCGATCAAGCAACTTACACCGGTGCTCGAGGTCCGCTCACGCCGCGTCGGTGGCGCCACCTATCAGGTACCGGTCGAGGTGCCCGCGCGCCGCGCCCGCACCCTGGCGATTCGCTGGCTGGTCGACTTCGCGCGCAGTCGCCGCGAGTACTCGATGGCCGAGCGGCTCGCCAGCGAGATCCTTGACGCGAATCAGCAGCAGGGTTCGGCCTGGAAGCGCAAGGACGATATTTACCGCATGGCGCAAGCGAACAAGGCTTTTGCTCATTACCGGTGGTAGGGCCGGGGGACA
>JBKPOV010000063.1:0-5001 GCA_046733315.1 Actinomycetota bacterium | reverse complement strand
GTCCCGGGAGCGAGGTTCACGACGCGATCCGCGAGCGTCTCGCCGCCGGCCCCGATTTTTGGCTCGACCTGCTCGCGGACCTCGATCACCCGCCTGAGGAGCTGCACAGCGCCCTTTGGGATCTCGCCTGGGCGGGTGAGGTGACCAACGACGCTTTCTCGCCGCTGCGTACGCCGCGCCTGCGCGCCGCGCCGCCGTCCGAGCAGCGCGGTCGTCGCTTCGCCCGCCGCCGCGCCGCCGGCGCCGCAGTCCAGGGTCGCTGGTCGCTGACGGCGCCGCTCTTCGAGAACGCTCCTGCCGCTGGCCCGCGCCTGCGCGCCCAAGCCGAGCTGATGCTGGAGCGCTACGGCATCGTCACCCGCGAGACGGTCCTCGCGGAGGGCGTCCCTGGCGGCTTCTCCAGCCTCTATGCCGAGCTCGGCAACCTGGAGCTGCTCGGTACCGCCCGCCGCGGTTACTTCGTCGAGGGCCTCGGCGGCGCCCAGTTTGCCCTGCCCGGCGCGGTCGAGCGCCTGCGCTCGCTCCCCTACGAGGACGGCTCCTTCCTGCTGCTCTCGGCCACCGATCCCGCCAATCCCTACGGCGCTTCGCTGCCCTGGCCCAAACCACCGAGCGGCCGCCGCCCCGCCCGCACCCCCGGCGCCCACGCGCTGATGCGCGACGGCTCGCCGCTGCTCTACATCGAGCGCGGCGGCCGCGGCATCGTCCGCCTGATCGAGCTGAGCGAAGACGAGCTGGCCGCCGCCGTAGGCGCCCTGGCCAAGGAGGTCGCCGCCAGCCGCCTGCCCAAGCTGGCCCTGGAGAAGCTCGACGGCGATCCCGTGATCGGCTCCGGCCAAGAGGACGTCCTGCTCGAGGCCGGCTTCAGCCGCGGCCCCCGAAAGCTCACCCTCGCCGCCCGCTGAGCGGTGCTCCGGTCAGCGGGCCCGGCCGAGTCCGATCAGGACGCCGACGTGCTTTGCGACGGCTTCAACCGTGTCCGCGGATGCGTGGCCAAGCCTTGCCAACAGCCGCGAGCTCGATACGGAGCGGGCCATCTCTGGCATTGCGAAGCTGACTCGATTCAGCCCACCTTCGGGAGGCTCCAGCCGGACGTGCAGTTTGCTGCCCCAGTCCGTAGTTGTGAGAGGAACGCCGATCAGCAGTCCCGGCGCCGAGCGGTTCATCTGGTTGACCGAGATGACGAGATGGGGGCGCCGGCCCCCTTGCTCGTGCCCCACCACTGGATCGAGGTTGGCGAGGTAGACCTCACCTCGTTTGACCTCGAAGGCATCAGCGTTCATCGACTGGACCGTCGAGGGGCATATCGAGCCAGGCTTTCATCTCCTTGTGGATTGCGTCCCCGTGCTTGCGGTAGGACTCATCCATCGAGGCCAGCAGCTCCTGCTCCTCCATCAGGTCCACGGCTGCATCAAACATGTCGGTCAAGCTCCGTCCCTCGAGCTCGGCCCGACGAGCGAGTCGTTCCTGCGTGCTGCGGCGCACGCGGATCATCATCGTCTCGGCAGCAGCCATGGGTTGAGTCTACAGATCTGTATACACATTTCTGGGGTTTGTTCATTTACGGCTAAGTCGCCTGGCGTTCCAGGTTCTCCCCCCAACGGATGGATAATCAAGGAGATGCCAGATCGTGAGGAGGGGTTGGGGCCGGTCGAGCTGCTGCGTAGCGTGCCGCTGTTCTCCGATCTCGAGGCTGCGGAGCTGGAGCGCTTCTCCCGCGTTGCCGTCGCTCGCTCCTTCCCGGCCGGGACCCGCGTCTTCCATGAGGGCGATCATTCCGACGCCTGCTACATCGTTCGCGATGGCAGCTTCCGGGTGACGCGGGAGCACTCCGACGGGCGGGCGATCACGCTGGCGACACTTAGCGCCGGCGACATCTTCGGCGAGCTGGCGATGCTCGACGGCGAGGTGCGCTCGGCAAGTGTCGAAGCGCTCAGTGACGGCGAGTTGCTGGCGCTGCCGGCGGGAGAGGTGCGGGCGCTGCTCGCTCGCCACCCCGAGATAACCGTGAAGCTGATCGCGGCGCTCGTGCGGCGCCTGCGCACGGCCAACGAGCGGATCTCGCGGCAGTCCTTCCAGACCGTGCCAAGCCGAGTCGCGGGCGTGCTCTCCCAGCTCGTCGCCGAGGAGTCGCCACGGGAGGGTGAGGGCGGGGAGTTGACGATCCGCATGAATCAAGCCGATCTGGCCCAGCTGGCCGGCACCTCCCGCGAGAGCGTCAGCCGCTTCCTCGCCGACCTCGACCGGGCGGGGATCGTGCGGCCGGGTCGCGGCCGCGTCACCGTGCTCGCGCCCGAGAAGCTGCGCAACTACATCTTTTAACGGCGAGCCGGTGCCTCAGCAGCTGTTTGGCTTGGGGTCAGAGTGATCCCTGGCGGCGTCGTCCTCGCCGGCACCGCAATCGATCGCCTTGTCGCGGTGGCCATCAATTGCTTCGATCGAGTCGTTGCCACCCTTGCCGATGAAAGTGTCGGCGCCGAGGTGGCCGAAAAGGCTGTTGGCGTCGTTGTCGCCGATCAACACGTCCGGGCCGTCGGAGCCCTCGAGATCCTCATTATCGCCGGGGATTTTGTCCGGGTTGCCGCAGCCGGCTGGCCCCCCGGTGCCGTTGAGCTCGACGCGCATGTTCGCGTTGGAGCGGCCGTAGGAGACCGTGTCCTCGCCAGGACCGCCGTTGTATGTATGGCCCTGGCAGACCTCGACCGAGGAGACCAGCAGATCATTGCCCGAACCGCCGCTGAGCTGATCGGCATTCGGGTCGGCATAGAGCACGTCGCTGCCGCCGTTGCCGACCAAGGTGTCGTTGCCGCTGTCGGGCCCGTTGTAGTTCTCGCCGGCTTCCAGGACGTCATCGCCGACACCGCCACTGAGGCTGTCTGAGCCGGCGTTGCCGTTCGCGCGGGTCTTTACGCCGGCGGGCACGCTGTCGCCGATGCCGATCGAGTCGTCGCCGACGCCGCCGGTGATGACCAGGAGGCCGGTCGCGGTGCTCGTCGGGCAGGAGACCGTCCCACCCGAGGGCTGGCAGCCTTCGCCGGCGACGACCGGGCCGTTTTCGGAGACCGCCCAGGTGCCATTGCTGAAGACGACCTGGATGTCGTTGGCGCGCTCGTCTCCCTGCACGATCAGGCTGCTGCCGTCGAGGCCCTGGTTGAGGATCACCAAGGTGCCGCTGGCGGGAGGGCTCTCTTCGGGCCCACACGAGTGCTCGGTGGCGAAGCCGTTGCACTCGTCGCTGCCGGCGCCGCCGAAGGCTTCGTCGGCGCCGCCCATGGCGTTGAGGTCGTCGTTACCGACGCCTCCGTCGAGCCGGTTGAACTCGTTATTGCCGACGATGTCATCTCCCTGAGGCGAGCCGACGACGTCCTCGAAGCCCTGCATCGTGTCGTGCCCATCGCCTTTGGAGAGACCACTGGAAAGGTCGACGATTACGCCGCTGCGCGTGGCGCTGGCATAGGAGACGATGTCGCTGGCCCCGGGGCCGCCGTCGAGCGTGTCCTCGCCGCTATCGCCGCGGACGACGTCGCCGTTGCCCTCACCACCGCTGGCGTGGTCGCTGCCGGCTCCGCCGAAGACGAAATCGCCGTCGCCGCCACCGTCGAGCTTGGAGTCGTCGCCCGGTCCGCCGTCGACGCGATCGGCCCCAGGACCGCCGTCGAGCTCGTCGTTGCCCTTGTCGCCCATCAGCATGTCGTTGCCGCCGCCGCCGTCCTCCTGATCGCTGCCCTTGTCGCCGTTGAGGAAGTCATCGCCCCCAGCGCCAATCAACTTGTCGGGTCCTTTGGCGCCGAGCAGGGTGTCGTCGCCGGCGCCTCCGACGAGGCTGTCCTTGCCCTTGGCGCCGCTGAGGTCGTCGTTGCCACTGCCGCCGTCGAGGTGATCGGAGCCGGTCTCGCCGGCAAGCTTGTCATCGCCGCCTTCGCCGTAGAGGGAGTCGAAGCCGCCTCCGCCGTAGAGCTTGTCGTCGCCCGGGCCTCCGCAGACCTTGTCGTTGCCGTTCGGCCCGCCGCTGATCCGGTCGTTGCCGCCGCCGCCGTAGATCACGTCGCTTGCGCTTTTGCCGACGAGCACGTCGTTGCCGGCGGTGCCGACGATCGTCGCGTGCTTGCCGCCGCAGCGGGCGGCGCTGGCGCCGGCGGCAAAGGCAAGTAGGAGAAGCGCCGCGCAGCTGAGGGCGGTGGCGAAGATCAGGCCGGAGCGATGGGGACGGACGCGCCTCACATTCCTATATCGACCCGTTTTCACCAGACCTACACCCCCGCTTCGGACAAAGGTCCAAGTTGCAGAAGCCCGCACGCGGCTGCGTCAGATACGCTCGCTGCCCGATGCGCGGCGGTATCTACGTACTGAACTTCTACTCGCCGATTTTCGTCGATCAGCTCAAGCGCGGTCGCAAGACTGCCACGATCCGCCTTGGTGACAAGAGCAACAAGTATGAGCGCGGCCAGGTCGTCTGGATCACGGTCGGCTTCCGCCACAGCCCGCGCGAGAAGATCTACACCGCGGTGATCGATGATGTCGAGGTGAAGCGGGCCTCTGATCTCTCCCCGCGCGACATCGAGCACGACAATCCCGAGTTCCGCCGCCTCGAGGACGAGATCAAATTCCTCGAACAGATCTATGGCCGGCCGGTCGCGCCGGACGAATCCGTCACCGTGATCCGCTTCTCGCAGATCGTCGAGCCTCCCGGCGCGCACTTCGGCAATGGCGAGACTCCCCACCACAACTGATCGAACGACCTCTTCGGCGCGTATCTAGTTTCGTGGCCGATTACCAGTTCCTCACCACCTGGCTGCTGGAGGCGCCGCGCGAGCAGGTCTGGGAGGCGATCTACGACCAGGCGAGTTGGCCGCGGTGGTGGCGGGGCGTCGAGGAGGCGCGCGAGCTGCGCCCCGGTGACGAGAACGGGCTCGGCAGCGTCTCGCGGATGGTCTGGAAGAGCCTCCTGCCCTACCGCGTCTGCTTCGAGGTGACGACTTCGCGGGTCGAGTACCCCAGTGT
>JBKPOV010000062.1:0-8667 GCA_046733315.1 Actinomycetota bacterium | reverse complement strand
ACCCTGGGTCGGCGGACAGCGCTTCGCGCTTGAGTGTCCGGCGACCCAGGGTCACTCGCCCTTCTCGATTCGGGGGTGGATCAAGCGGGAACCTGGATGCCTCTGGCTACCAGCTCTCGACGAGCTCGAGCTCGTTCGGGCTCGAGCTGAACTTTCCTGGCCTGCCGGACTCGAGGCCTAGGGGTCCCGTGCGCATCCGAGGGATCAATGGCCGGGGTGGGTGGCGCTTAGGACTATGGCGGCGATGGAGAGGACGATCATGGTGGCGGTTAGGCCGTTGACGATCCAGCGGAGGATGAAATCGCGGCGTTCCCAATCTTTCCGCTCGAGACGGTCGATGCGGTCCTCGAGGCGGTTGATTCTGGCTTCCTCCCAGGTCTCCATGCACCGCTTAGTCTAGCAGACAAAAGGATTCGGTCAAGAGGCTGGAGTGGGAACGCTCAGCTCGGTCGGTCGAGGCCGACGCGGCGGGCCAGCCATTGGGCGCCGATGGTGTCGGTCAGGCCGTGGGCAACTATCGAGGCGATGATCGCTATCGCCGCGACGTCGAAGATCAGCTCGCCGTTGTCGACGCCGGACTTGAGCACGAAGAGGGCGAAGAGCATCGAGGCGACGCCCTTAGGGCCGAACCAGGCCATGAAGAGCTTCTGGGGGCGCGGGATGCCGGTTTTGATGAAGGAGAGCAACACCGCCAGCGGACGGGCGATGAGCAGGGCAAAGACGACGAAGACGACCAGCGGCGGGATGCTGTGGGGGAAGCCGGTGGCGACGATCAGGGCGCCGAAGACGAAGAAGGTGAGCACCTGCAGGATCGCGCTGGTGTTCTCGGCGAACTCGACGAAGCCCTCTGGCACATCGCGCTCAGTTGCGGCCATGGCGATGCCGCAGACGAAGGCGGCGATCAGCCCGTTGCCGATCGTCACGTCGGCGAGGCCGAAGGCGAAGAGGGCGAAGCCGATCGAGTAGATCCCCTCGTAGCGGGCGGTGATCCCACCGCCCGGCAGGTGGTGGTGGAGGCGCCCGCCCAGGGCGCCGAGCCCTAGACCGACGGCGGCGCCGAAGAGAGCCTCGCCGACCAGCTTCGCCGCTTCGCCGCCAGGATCGCCGCCGGGCGTGGCGAGGACGAGGAAGAAGAGGACGAAGGGCAGGGCGAGGCCGTCGTTGAGGCCGGACTCGAGGTTTAGCGTGTGGCGAACCGAGCTCGGCACGATCCGCGAGGTGACCACGGCGGAGGTGACCACCGGATCGGTCGGCGAGAGCACCGCCGCCAGCAGCAGTGCCTCTGCCCAGCTGAGGTCAGGGAAGAGCGCCTTCGCCGCGAGACCCAGCAGCGCCATCGTGATCGGCATCGCGATCACGAGCGCCCGCGTCACCGGGCTCCAGTGCCGCCGCAGCAGCTCCCGCTCGACGAACATCCCGTCGGAGAAGAGGGTGAGGATCAGCGCCAACTCGACCAGTTGGACGATCGACTCCGAGGTGGGATCGACATCAACCACACCGAGCGCGGCGAGCAGGATTCCCAGCGCAACGGAGAGCACCGAAGCCGAAAGCACGGTTCCCTTCATCACCCCCGACAGCGCCGCGACCACGGTAAGCAGCCCGCCGAAGATCAGCACCCCGTCGCCGAAGCCGATGTCCACGGGCCGTCCCTAGCTTCCGGTGCGCTTTATGTGGTTATACGCCGCAAAAGGCGCACCGGAACAGGGGCTAGGAGAGCAGGTCACGCTCTATGAGGAGCTCGGCGACCTGGACGGCGTTGGTGGCGGCGCCCTTGCGCAGATTGTCGCCGGCGACCCAGAGGTTGAGGGTGCGCTCCTGGTCGGGGTCGCGGCGGATGCGACCGACGAGGACGTCGTCGCGGCCGGCGGCGTCGAGCGCCATCGGGTAGGCCCCGGCGGCGGGATCGTCGACGACGCTCACACCTGGTGCCTCGGCGAGCAGGGCGCGGCAATCGTCCGGGGAGAGATCCTCGCGGGTGCGCACGTTGACCGACTCCGAGTGACCGCTGATCACCGGCACCCGGGCACAGGTCGCGGAGATCGCCACCTCGCTGCCGATCTCGAGGATCTTGCGGGTCTCCGCCATCACCTTGCGCTCCTCGGTGGTGTAGTCGTCGCCGTCCTTGAAGACCTCGACCTGGGGCAGCACGTTGAAGGCGATCTGGTGCGGGTAGATGCTCGGCGCCGGTACCTCTTCGCCCGCCAGGGCCGCCCGCGACTGGGTGAGCAGCTCCTCGATCGCCCGCTGGCCGGTGCCGGAAACGGCCTGGTAGCTGGAGACAACGAGGCGCTCGAGGCCGACGGCGCGGTGGATCGGCGCCAGCGCCATCATCGCCACCATCGTCGTGCAGTTGGGATTGGCGACGATGCCCTTGTGGCTCGCTGCGGCATCCGGGTTGACGCCGGCGACGACCAGGGGGACGTCCTCGTGCATGCGCCAATAGCTGGTGTTGTCGACGACGACGGCGCCGGCCTCGACCAGCCGCGGCGCCCACTCGGAGCTGACCGAACCGCCCGCGGAAGAGAGCACGACGTCGAGGCCTTGGATCGTCTCCGCGCTCAGCGGCCGGCACTCCAGCGTCGAGCCGTTCCACTCGATCTGACGGCCGGCCGAGCGCTCCGACGCGAAGGGGACGACCTCAGATGCAGGGAAGTCGCGTTCGGCGAGGATCTCGAGGATGGTCGAGCCGACCGCGCCGGTGGCGCCCAAGACTCCGACCCGGTAGCCGCTCATGAGGAGATCGTCGGGCGGTGCTCGGCGCCTTCGGGGTCTTCGGCGCGGACCGCGTCGGCGCCGAGCCCGAATGCCTGGTGCAGGACTCGTACCGCGTCCGGCACTCGCTCGGCCGAGATGACGCAGGAGATCTTGATCGGCGAGGTGGAGATCATCTCGATGTTGATCCGCTCGGCGCCGAGCACCTCGAAGACCTTGGCGGCAACGCCGGGGTGCGAGCGCATGCCGGCGCCGATGATCGAGACCTTGCCGATCTGATCGTCGGTGCGGATTCCCTCGCTGACGCCATCGCCCAGGGCGGCGAGCGTGTCGGTCGCGGTAGTGAGCTCGGAGCGATCGATCGTGAAGGAGAGGTCGGCGAGCTCGTCGTCGCCGACCGGCTCGTTCTGGATGATCACGTCGACGTTGATGCCGGCGTCGGCCAGCGCCTGGAAGATTTCGCCGGCGACGCCGGGCTCGTCGCGGATCCCGATCAGGGTCACGCGCGCCTCGTCGACGGAGTGGGTCACTGCTGTAACGAAGGGCTGCTCCATGGTCTCCTGCTCGGTCTCTTCCTCGCTGACGACGAGGGTACCGGGGCCGTCCTCGAAGCTGCTGCGGCAGTGGATGCGCACGCCGTGGTTGCGGGCGTACTCGACCGAGCGCAGCTGCAACACCCGGGCCCCCGAGGCCGCCATCTCCAGCGTCTCCTCATAGGAGACGAGCGGCAGCTTGCGCGCGTCGGGGACGATGCGCGGGTCGGCGCTGAAGACGCCGGAGACGTCGGTGTAGATCTCGCAGACGTCGGCCCCCAGCGCGGCGGCGAGGGCGACCGCGGTCGTATCGGAGCCGCCGCGACCCAGCGTCGTCACGTCGTGGCTCTCGGTGGAGACGCCCTGGAAGCCGGCGACGAGGACGATGTGGTCCTCCCCAAGCGCCTCCTCGATGCGCTCGGCGCGCACGTCGATGATCCGCGCCTTGGTGTGGGAGGAGTCGGTGACGATGCCGGCCTGGGAGCCGGTCAGCGAGATCGCCTTGTGGCCAAGGTCATGAATCGCCATCGCGCAGAGCGCGCAGGAGATCCGCTCGCCGGTGGAGAGCAGCATGTCCATCTCGCGCGAGTCCGGCCGGGCAGAGATCTCCAGCGCTTGGGCGACCAGCTCGTCGGTGGTCTTGCCCCGCGCCGAGAGCACGGCGACAGCGCGATTGCCAGCCTCGCGGGCGGCGACGATGCGACGGGCGGCACGCTTGATCTGCTCGGCGCCGGCCACCGAGGTGCCGCCGAACTTCATCACCACCGTGTTGGATCCCCGCTCAGGCATGGAAGAGTGAGGATAAGCGCTCACTCGTCGCCGAGCTTAGGAGCGCCCGGCCGTAACGTTTTCCGCTCCCCACAGGGCCAGAAAACGTTGCACCTGGGAGGCGCTACTCGGCGCCGCCGCTGCCGCCGAGATTGCCGAGCATCGCGTGCTCGGCCATGCGGATAAGGCCCAGCGCCATATGCGGGCGCATATCGCTGGTTCGCACCCGAACGTGCGAACCGTGTGGACCGACCACCTCGACGATCGTGCAGACGTCGCCGATCTGGCAGTCCTCGCCGTAGTCGGCTTCGAGGGCCTCCATCTGCGCGGTCACCACCTGCCCCATCTTGCTCTGGTCGATCGGCATCTCCAGGGAGACTACTGCGCGCCGCCCGGTGAAGCGACGGCTATTTGAAGGTGGCTTCGCTGCTTAGATCGAGGAGTGGCTCCTTGACACCGTCACTCGAGGTGTCGTGCCAGTTGAAGTTCCCGGCATTGAGGATCGTGGTGCGGATCGTTTCGACGTCTTTTTTGGAATTCGGGTTCGATTGTGCGGCGAGGATCGCGGCGGCGCCGGAGACGGCTGGCGCCGCAAAGGAAGTGCCGGTGTTGTAAGTGAGGCCGCCGCCGGGAGCGAGCGAGCGGAGGCAGACCGCCGGCGCCGCGACGTCGATGACTTTGCCGAAATTGCTTTCTGTGTAGAGATCGTCGTCTTCACCGCGTTTTTCCGTGTCACCGCCTTGTTTGACCGGGTTGCAGCTGGGAAACCACCTTGAAGGCGCCAGGGCGCCGAACGTCCCGTCGTAGTCGGCGATGCCGGAGACCGCGATCACATCCGCATGGCCCGCATAGGCGGACCCTGCCGCGTCTTTAGCGAGATTGCCCGCCGCGACGACCACGACGACGCCCGCTTCGACCGCTTTGGAGATCGCTTCGCTTGCCGCCGTTCGCGTGCAGGGGGAGCGCCAGGCATTCGATGCTCATATTGAGCACCTCGATTTCGCTGGCGTGGGCAATCACATAGTTGATGCCGGCGACGATTTTCGCTTCGGTGACTCCGGGGTCGAAGACCTTGATCGACCAGAGCCGCACGCCCGGGGCTACGCCGACCACCCCTTCGCCGTTGTCGACGGCGCCGACGACACTGGCGACGCCGGCTCCATGTCCGTCAACCTCGTCGTCGCCTTCGCCGTCTTTGCATTTCGCCACTTTTTCGACTTCTTTGCAGAAGGTGCGTTTGATCACGTTGAGGTCGCTCTCTGCTTTGAAGCCGCCGTCGAGGACGGCGACGTCGGCATTCGGAACGAAGTTGACTTTTTCGTCGATCTGCAGGGCTTTGTTGCCGAAGGCGAAGACTCGTTTGATCCCAGTCGACGGGGTTTGCGCAGCCAAGGCGTCTTCGCCGACGTGATTGGGCCGGACCGCCCTGACGAGCGGATCCCGTCGCAGCTGCCTGGCTAGTCGCGCGAGCTGAGCCCGGCCGACCGCACCGGGATCGTCGACGGAGTTCTTGAGAACGACGATGCAAAATCCCAATCGTGAGCGAGATCACATTTCCGGATATATCGGTGCGATATATCTAAGCTCAATGGACCTGAGTCCCACCGCCTACGTGATCCTCGGCATGGTCAGCCGCGAAGCTCGATCCGGCTACGAGATCAAGGCGGCGGTCGACAACTCGACGCGGTTCTTCTGGGCCGCCAGCTACGGGCAGATCTACCCGGAGCTGAAGCGGCTTTCCGAGGCGGGCCTGGTCGAGGGAATGGACGCGCCGCGCGGCGATCGCAAGCGGACGGTCTACGCGATCACGGCTGCTGGCGAAGCAGAGCTGAAGGCATGGTTGCGCCAGCCGCCGGAGACGGCCGAGATGCGCGAAGAAGGCCTGCTGAAACTGTTCTTTGCCGAGGTGCTGCCGCCCGAGGAGGCGGTAGAGACACTGCGAGTGATGCGCCGGAAGCGAGTGGCGCTCGCCGAGCGGCTGCGCGGCATGGAACCGACGACCTTGGAGAAGGACCCCTTCTCGCTGATGGTGCTGCAGGGGGGGATTGAGTTCAACGAGTGGTTTGCAGACTGGTGTAAGCGGATGGAGGCTCGCCTCCTCGACGCCGCCGCACCCGAAAGGAGCAGCTGATGTTCGACGCCCTCGCCCGCTTCGCCGACCGCAGAGCACGCCGGATCGGCCTCTTCGCGATCTTCTTCTTCCTCCTCGCCGGCGCCCTCGGTGGCAGTGTTGCCGATCGGCTCGATCCGTATGGGGCCAACGATCCCGCGACCGAGACGGTAAAGGCGCAGGAACGGCTGGAAGACACCGGACTGCATGTGCCGGCCGTAATGGCCGTAGTTAAGAATGCGCCAGTTTCGAGGCCCTCAACCAAAGCCCGGATCGAAGCGCTGGAGCGCAGCGTGCGCCGGCGCCCTGCGGTCGAGTCCGTGAGCGGCTACTACGACACCCACTCGCCGATCTTTCTCTCCAAGGACAGGCAGTCCACGTACTTCGCCGTGACCCTGCGCACCAACGACGACAAGCAGTGGCAGGAAGACGGCGCCGAGATCGCCGACTCGCTCTCCAAGAAGCCCGGCGTCGTCGTCGGCGGTGCTGCGGTGTCCCAGGAGCAGGTCAACAAGCAGGTGGAGGAGGACCTGCGGACTGCCGAGATGCTCGCCTTCCCGTTGCTCTTCCTGCTCTCGCTGCTCTTCTTCCGCAGCCTGATCGCCTCGCTGCTGCCGCTGATGATCGGCGGCCTGGCGATCGTCGGCACCTTCCTGATCCTGCGCATCGCCAGCGAATTCGGCTCGATCTCGATCTTCGCCCTCAACCTGACCACTGCGCTCGGGCTCGGACTGGCGATCGACTACAGCCTCTTCGTCGTCTCCCGATATCGCGAGGAGATCGCCAAGGACGGTCCGGGCCTGGCGGCGATGCGGCGGGTGCTCGCGACCGCCGGACGCACGGTCTTCTTCTCCTCGTTGACTGTCAGCGCAGCGCTCGCCTCCTTGCTCGTCTTCCCGCAGCGCTTCCTCTACTCGATGGGGCTGGGCGGCGCCCTGGTGGCGCTCTTCGCGGCGCTGATCTCACTCACCGTGCTGCCCGCGGTGTTGACTCTGCTCGGCAGCCGGGTCAACGCGCTGGCGCCGTCCTTCCTGCAGCGCCGCGCCGAGGCCGACACGCGGCCCGACGAGAGCGGCTTCTGGTACCGGCTCTCGCGCTTCGTCATGCGCCGGCCGGTCCCGGTGGCCACGTTCAGCGCCGTGCTCCTGATCGCCATGGGACTGCCCTTCTTCGCGATCAAGTTCAACACCGTCGATCCAGAAGTGCTGCCCGAGTCGGCAAGCGCCCGCCAGGCCTATGACACGCTCAGCGACAAGTTCCCTCCCTACCGGGAAGCGCCGATCTGGGTCGTAATCGAAGGCGGCGGCCCAAAAGCCGCTGCCGCGATCGCCACCCGCGTGCGACGGGTCGACGGAGTCGCCGAAGTCAACCCGCCGCGGCGCCTCGACGGCGGCGTCACGGCCCTGCAGGTGATTTCCGCTCACCCGTTCGTCTCCGAGGCCAGCCAGTCCACGGTGAAACGGATCCGTGCGATCGAGACACCGCCTGGGACGACCGCCTTGGTCGGCGGCGCGACGGCCGATTTCGTCGACCTTCAGACCAGCCTCGTCCGCCATCTGCCGATCGTGCTGGCGATCATCATCGTCGCGACCCTGGTCATCCTCTTCCTGATGACCGGCTCTGTGATCCTGCCGATCAAGTCGCTGCTGATGAACTTCCTCAACCTCAGCGCCGTCTTCGGCCTGCTGGTGTTGATCTTCCAGGACGGCCGTCTCGAGGGCTTCCTCGACTACTCCAGCCCTGGCGCGATCGAGCAGACGATGCCAATCCTGCTCTTTGCCGTCGCCTTCGGCCTCTCCACGGATTACGCCGTCTTCCTGCTCTCGCGGATCAAGGAGGCGCGCGACAACGGCGCCTCTGACTCTGAGTCGGTGGCGATCGGGCTCGAGCGAACGGGCCGCATCGTCACGGCAGCGGCCCTGCTCTTCGCCGTCGCGATGGGCGCCTTCGCCACCTCCCAGATCATCTTCATCAAGGAGAACGGCGTCGGAACCGCCCTCGCCGTCTTGATCGACGCCAGCATCATCCGCGCCCTGCTGGTGCCGTCGCTGATGGAGCTGCTCGGCAAATGGAACTGGTGGGCGCCGAGGCCGCTGCGCCGGCTCCACGACCGCTTCGGGATCTCAGAGACTGGCCCTCAAAAGCTGGAGCAGGCCGAAAGCTCGGCGTCAGCCTGAGCATGGAACGGCGCCGGCGCGATCCACGAATGCGGATCGCGCCGGTTACTGCCTGCCTACTCTTTAAATCAAGGAACTAACCCAGCCCATTTCAGACCTTCGTGAGCACCGCTCAGCTTCAATTCACCGACGCCGTCGATCGATGCCGGCTGCCCCGCGACTAAGAGTTCATTCAGCGGCCCCTGTTCAACGCTGTGGATCACGGTCTCTTCGCTGAATTTCCCACTAGCACCCTTGACACTGTTCTTGCCGGTGACGGTGCACGGTCCTTCTATCGCGCATCCTCCGCCCAGTTCGAGCGTCAGAAATTCGGTGCCGACAGCAGGTTCGAACAAGACTATGACGTCTTTTTCACCGTTTTCTAATC
>JBKPOV010000061.1:0-15328 GCA_046733315.1 Actinomycetota bacterium | reverse complement strand
CGGGGAAAGCGGTAATGACGAGGCCGTCCCCACCGCCGAAGGCGGTGTCCAGCGAGCCGTCTTGGTCATAACGGGCGAGGGCGAAGGACGATGACGACTTTCCAGCCGCAACTATCTTGCCGTTCGGCTGGACGACGACGGCGTTGGCGGAGTCATCGCCGCCGAAGTCCGTGGTCACCTTGCCATCGCCGCCGAAGCCGGTATCCAGCGAGCCGTCCTGGTTGTAGCGGGCCAACGCGAAGTCGCCATTCCCACCGGCCACGACGATCTTGCCGTTGGGTTGCACGGCCACCGCTCTGGCCGAATCGGACTCGCCGAAGTCAGTGGTCACCTTGCCGTCGCCGTCGCCGAAGGTGGGATCGAGGTCGCCGGGAGCGGCGTTGGCGCTCGCCGCCGTCGCCATGGCGAGAAGCGCCACGAGCATGCCAACCAGCTTGATCCTCATCGTCCGCGCCATCCCGTCATTGGCAAATTCTCTCATGCCCAGCAAGTCGAAAACCCGCAGGTTCTCCCGACAACCTCCGAGACCCGCTTCGGCGGCTTTTCGTTGGCTATCCTTGGGGTGTCGGAAACACGCTCCTTACAGCGTCCAGAGCGGCGCCGAGTCGAGGTACGCGAAAGGGTGCAGGGAAACCGGGTTGGGAGACGGAATGGCGATCAGGCGCATGATGCGGGCGACGGGGGCGATTGCACTTGTATGGCTCTCGGTGCTGGGTGTCTGCGCCGCGACGGCGAGCGCCGAGGCCCTCACGATGACGTTCACCGAATCCCGCGCCAATGTCGGGGTCCAGCTCTCCGACGCTGCTCTGTTCGAAGCGCCGAACACGGCTCCATTCGAGGCCCAGATCAATTCTGGGAGCGGCTCGATCACGGCTGGTCAGCTGCAGGTCCCCCAGTTCTCGACCCACATCACCGAGCCTCTCAATGCCGATGTCACCGTCGACTTTGAAATTGGAATCATCACGGGGAGCTTCGCTCGGGCGACTGGCGCACTCACGCTCGAAGGCGTAGCGGGTGGGACGCTGACGTCCGAAGGAAAACAATGCACCGTTTCGACGACCCCTGCGGTCCTGACCCTCTCGACCTCGACGGCAGGAAGCAGCGAAGGCAGCCCGCGCTCCGGAGTGCCATTCATCCACGGGTTGACCGGGGCGGGAGCGATTGCCGGGCAGTGGACAGATATGAGCGCAACGCCAAAGATCCCGGGGGAAGGGATCGCCGTCTGCGACACCGTCGACGAACGCATCGAAGGGCCGGGGGGCATCTGGCTCGAGCAGAAAGGCGACGCCGTTCCACCGTCGGCGCCACAGCTGACGAGCACCGACCCTGCCTCGCCGGGCTCGAGCGGTACTCCGCGGATCCTTGGCGCCGCCGAGGCCGGATCGGCGGTGCACGTCTATGCAGGCCCGAATTGCGCGGGCATACCGGTCGCCACAGGAAGCGCAGCCGAGCTCGGCTCGCCCGGTCTCGAGGTCAAAGTGGCGGCAGGCGCCACCGCTGCGTTCTCGGCGACCGCCACCGATGCCGCCGACAACACCTCGGCCTGCTCGGCCCCGATTTTCTACACGCGTTCCGCATGCGTCGTTCCGAAGCTCAAGGGCAAGTCCCTGCGCCGGGCCAGGATCGCGCTCGTGGCTGCCCACTGCAGCGTCGGCGAAGTGCGCAAGCCAAAGCGGAAGAAGGGCGAGAAGCTTGGTCGGCTCGTGGTCAAGTCATCGAAGCCTTCCGCCGGGAAGACCCTGGAGGTCGGCAGCGAGGTCAACCTGAGGCTGGGCCCGAAGCCCCGAAAAGCGCGCCACTAGGGCGAAGCTGCAAATGGCGCCAGATTGTTCCCTCGTGGAGCTCTGCGTAAGAATGCGGCCGTGGCAACCGCCCGGCAATACGACCTGGCGCTCTTCGGGGCCTCCGGCTTCACCGGCGGTCTGACCGCTCGCTATCTCGCCGAGAACGGTCCGGACGGCTTGCGCTGGGCCCTGGTGGGGCGCAACCGCGGCAAGCTGGAGGCGGTACGCAGCTCGTTGGGGGAGGTCCGCGCCGCGGGCGTTCCCGTTCCCGAGCTGCTAATTGCCGACGCTGCTGATTCGGCTGCACTGGTCAAAGTCGCCGAGGCGGCGAAGGTGGTCATCACCACCGTCGGTCCGTATGCCCTCTACGGTGAGCCGCTGGTCGCTGCCTGCGCGGCGGCCGGCGCCGACTACGTTGATCTGACCGGCGAGCCCGAGTTCGTCGACCGGATGTGGCTTGGCTACCACGAGCAGGCCAAGCGCAGCGGCGCGCGGCTGGTGCACTGCTGTGGCTTCGACTCGATCCCGCACGACCTCGGTGCGTACTTCACGGTCAAGCAGTTGCCCGAGGGCGTGCCCTTGACGGTCAACGGCTACGCGCGGGTGGGTGCGCAGTTCTCTGGTGGCACCTACCACTCGGCGGTCAACGGCTTCGCCCGAGCGCGGCAGACGGTGAGCGCGGCACGGCAGCGTCATCGGCTCGAGCGAAGACCAGCCGGGCGGCGGATCCATGCGGCTCCGCCACGTGTTCGTCGCGACGCTGGCCTCGGTGGTTGGGCCGTGCCGCTGCCAACCATCGACGGATCGATCGTCCGTCGCTCTGCCGCCGCGCTCGAGCGATACGGACCGGACTTCAGCTATGGCCACAACGTCATCGCCAAGCACCTGAGCTCGGTCGCCGCCGTCGCGGGCGGAGCCGGAATGGCGTTCGCGCTTGCTCAACTGCCACCGACGCGCAGGCTGGTGTTGAAGGCGATTCCTTCATCGGGCGATGGCCCGCATGAGGCAGTGCGGGCAAAGAGCTGGTTCAAGGTGACCTTCGTCGGCGAGGGCGGCGGCAAGCGGGTGGTCACCGAGGTTGCCGGCGGCGATCCCGGCTATGACGAGACCGCCAAGATGCTTTCCGAGTCGGGCCTCTGCCTCGCCTTCGACGAGTTGCCGGAGAGTTCCGGTCAGGTGACCACCGCCCAGGCAATGGGCGACGCTCTCCTCTCTCGCCTGCAAAACGCCGGAATCAGCTTCCGCGTGCTCGAGCCCGCTCAGGCCTAGGGCGCGCCGCGCGGCGCTAAACTGGCGCTCGAAGTTCCTCGGGGCTGTAGCTCAGCTGGAAGAGCGTCGCGCTGGCAGCGCGAAGGTCAGGGGTTCGAGCCCCCTCAGCTCCACTGCTCAACCGATCACCCACCGCTGCCGATGCCTGGGTGATGAGCACCGCCAACGAGCACGTCTTTTCGCACGGGATGCGGGACACGCGCATCGCTCTCGAGGGGTGGAACGAGCGGCACTGGCGCATCCTCTGTGGCTGGCTGACGCTCAGTCTGGCGATCGCGCTGGCGCTGCTGGGCGCGGTCTGGGTGGTGGCCGGGCTGCTCACGCCGGACATTACGCCGATCCATCTGCCGGGCCTGACAGAACCCTCGGAGCCCGGCGACCTGTTGCCGATCCTCTGGCGCAATTCCTTGGTTCTGGCCCTGCACGGCACGGCCTGCGTGGCCGGCTTTATCGCCGGCGCCTCGATGCCGATCGCCGCCGCGCAGCGAGCCGGCCTTTCCCGCTGGATCCATGTCAAGGCCGGCGAGCTGGCGATCCTTTTCGTTTGCGCGGTCACGCTCTTCTCGCTCTCGACTCAAGCGCTCTACCTCGGCTTCCAGGGATCGACGATCGCCTACCAGATGCACATATCGATCGCGACCCTGCTTCTCAGCGTCCTTCCGCATGCGCTGCTCGAGCTGACCACGCTCTTCCTGCCGCTCGCCGCCTGGCTGATCGCCAGTCGCCGGGGTGAGTGGAACCAGCTGCTGGCCGCAACCGTCGTAACTGTGCTGATCGCAATTCCCTGCCTCGTCATTGCAGCGACAATTGAGGTCTACATCTGGCCTCACATCCTCGAAGCCCTCTCGCCGGTCGTCTGACAAGATCGCCGGTCCATGGCCGGTTACGACCCGAAGGCGATCGAGCGCAAGTGGCAGCAGGTCTGGGCCGAGGAGAAGACCTGGGAGGTCCCTAACCCGGGCGAGCCCGGCTTCGACGACTCGAAGCCGAAGTCCTACGTGCTGGAGATGCTGCCGTACCCCTCCGGTGAACCGCACGTCGGCCACCTGAAGACGTACGCGGTCGGCGACGCGATCGCCCACTTCCGCCGCCGCCACGGCTTCGAGGTGATCCACCCGATGGGCTACGACTCATTCGGCCTGCCGGCGGAGAACAACGCGATCAAGACCGGCGAGCCGCCGCGGGTGGCGACCGAGCGCTCGATCGACTCCTTCCGCCGCCAGTTCCGCGAGTGGGGGATCTCGATCGACTGGTCGCGCGAACTCGCCACCCACACGCCCGAGTACTACCGCTGGACCCAGTGGATCTTCCTGCGGCTGTTCGAGCATGGCCTCGCCTACCGAGCCGAGGCGCCGGTGCAGTGGTGCCCGGTGGACGCCACTGTGCTCGCCAACGAGCAGGTCGTCGACGGCCGCTGCGAGCGCTGCGGCACCGAAGTCGTGCAGCGAAAGCTCGAGCAGTGGTTCTTCAAGATAACCGACTACGCCGAGCGCCTGCTCGCGGACTTCGAGCGGCTCGAGTCCTGGCCCGAGCACGTGATCACGATGCAGCGCAACTGGATCGGCCGCTCCGAAGGCGCTGAGGTCACCTTCCGCTGCGAGGAGCTCGGCATCGACTTCCCCGTCTTCACCACGCGGCCCGACACCCTCTTCGGCGCTACTTTCTTCGTCCTCGCTCCCGAGCGCCCCGAGCTGGAGCGGCTTGTCGCCGGTACGCCGGCGGAGGCCGTCGTGCGCGAGTACATCGACCGCGCCGCCCGCGAGTCGGCCGAGGACCGCGGCGCCGAGGATCGCGAGAAGACCGGCGTGCCGCTCGGTCGCAGCGTCGTCAACCCCGTCAACGGCGAGGAGATCCCGATGTTCGTCGCCGACTACGTGCTGATGGAGTACGGGACGGGCGCGATCATGGCGGTGCCGGCGCATGACGAGCGGGACTACGAGTTCGCCAAGGCATTCGATCTGCCGATCCGGCGCGTGATCGAGGGAGAGGACCCCGAGGTCGCCCGCGACGATCGGGGTCTTCCCTATCCCGGCGACGGCCCGATGACGGACTCCGGGCGCTTCGACGGCAAGGGCAACCGCGATGCATATGAGGAGATCGTCGCCTGGCTTGCCGAGGAGGGACGCGGCGAATCCGCCGTCAATTACCGCCTGCGGGACTGGCTGGTCTCGCGGCAGCGCTACTGGGGCGCCCCGATCCCGATCGTCTACTGCGAGGAGTGCGGCATGGTTCCGATCCCAGACGAGCAGCTGCCGGTCGAGCTTCCCGAGGTCGATGACTACGCACCGCAGGGCAAGAGCCCGCTGGCGGCGGCTGAGGAGTGGGTCGCGACGGAGTGCCCGCGTTGTGGCAAGCCCGCCCGCCGCGAGACCGACACGATGGACACTTTCGTCGACTCCTCCTGGTACTTCATCCGCTACCTGGACGCAGGTAACGATGCCGCCGCCTGGGACCGTTCCGCCGCCCAGCACTGGCTGCCGGTCGACCAGTACATCGGCGGGGTCGAGCACGCGATCCTGCACCTGATGTACGCGCGCTTCTTCACCAAGGCGCTCGCCGACACCGGCCACCTCGACATCCAGGAGCCCTTCGCCAACCTCTTCGCGCAGGGGATGATCACCCGCGACGGGGCGAAGATGTCGAAGTCACGCGGCAACACCGTCAGCCCGGCCGACTACGTCGAGCGCTACGGCGCCGACACCGCTCGCACCTACATCTGCTTCATGGGCCCGCCCGAGCGCGACGCGGACTGGGCGGACGAGGGGGTGGAGGGAGTCAACCGCTTCCTCTCGCGCCTCTGGCGCCTCTGCGTGGAGGTCGAAGGGGAGCGCGACGATGATCTGGCGCCGGCCGGCGAGGGCGATGCGCGCACCCTGCTGGCCAAGGCCCACTGGGCGATCGACAAGGTGACCCGCGACTTCGAGCGCGGTTTCCAGTTCAACACAGCGATCGCTGCCGTGATGGAGCTGATCAACGACGCCTACCGCTTCAAGGACGCTCTCTACGGGCAGCCGGGGGGCACGGCCGCCGTGCGTTTTGCCGCCGCAACGGCAGCCTCACTCGTCTTCCCGTTCGCCCCTCACCTCGGTGCCGAGATCTGGGAGCGTCTGCGGGGTGGGCGTGTTTGGGAGCAGCCCTGGCCCGAGGCCGAGCCGGCTCTGCTCAGCAGCGACACGGTAACGCTGGTCGTCCAGGTCAACGGCAAGCTCCGCGACCGCATCGAGGCAACCGCCGACGCCCCGAAGGAGGAGCTGCTGCGCATGGCGCGCGAGAGCGAGAAGGTCAGTCGCTTCCTCGACGGCAAAGATGTCGTCAAGGAGATCGTCGTTCCGGGCAAGCTCGTCAATCTTGTCGTCCGGTAGGGACGAGAACCAAGCAGATCCAGGACGCAGAGAGCGTGGCGTGCTTCAGCACGCGAGCGACCGAGGACGCCGATATGCGCCGGTTATCGTCCCTACCGATCTGGTACAAAGCGCGCGTGTTGGTAAGAAGACATGCGGAGGCTTCGGTAGAGGAGTGGCACCGGTTGCGCGCGCGCGTCCTCATGGACGCCGGCGAACTCGGCTCCCGCAACCTTTCCGTGACCTGGATCGAGCTTCCCTCCGGGGCCGAGCAGACGCTGCGCTCCGACGAGCAGGCCGAGCAGGCCTACGTGGTCGTGCGCGGCAGCGGCACGATGTCTGTCGCCGGCGACACCCAGCAGGTCAGCGAGGGCGACCTGATCCTCGTCCCGCCGGCCACCGAGCACTCGATTGCCAACGACGGTGACGCCGAGTTCGCCTGTGTCTCGGTGCAGTCACCGCCCGTGGCCGCGGCCGAGCTCTACAGCGATCAGCTTGCAGAGGTCGCCGGCTACGACGAAGAGGAATGAGCCGCTCATTCACGTTTGACTTTCTTTTGAGATAGCGCGCCACGGATGCGTCTGGACCGGTCAGGGTTCGGTCTGTGCCGGACCTCTCTCGCTCTCAGCTAGCTGTTTACGGCGGCGTGGCAATCGCTCTGCTCCTGCTCGGTGCGCGAGCGATTCGCGCTGAGGGGGATACCGGTTCGTCTTTCGCCTCTGGCGGCAGCAAGGAATTCACGCTCGACAGCAGCGGGTCCAACGGCGATGTCGTTGTTGACGTCACCGGCGCCGTGGCGCGCCCGGGCGTTTATCGCCTGCCGACAGGCGCACGGGTCACCGACGCCGTTGAGCGGGCCGGGGGTGCCAGCAGGGGCGCGCTGCTGGAAGCGATCAACCTGGCGGCACGGCTTGCCGACGGCCAGCAGGTTGTCGTGCCGAGGCGAGGGCCGGCCGGCGCGCCGCTGGCCACAGCGGGCGGTGGCGGCGAAGAAGGGCCGATCAGCCTCGGCACGGCAACGGTCGAGCAGCTCGACACGATCGAGGGGATCGGTCCCGTCACGGCTGAGGACATCATCGACTTCCGCGACGAACACGGTGGCCTCTCGTCGGTCGACCAGCTCGATCAGGTGAGCGGGATCGGGCCGGCGACGATGGAGTCGCTGCGCTCGCGGCTGCAGCCGTAGCGGCTGATGAGAAGCGGCCAGCTCCCGTGGGTCCTGGTGCTCGGCATCTTCGCCGTCACGCTGCTGGCGCTCGGCCATCGCGACGAGATCCGCGATCGAGCCGAGCTGGCGCTTGATCGTGGCATGCCTTCCCGCGAGGCGGCCCTGGCGCGCGGTTTCATCCTTGGCGAGGACGAGCGCATCGACGCTGCCACGGTCGAAGACTTCCGCCGTGCCGGCCTCAGCCACCTGCTCGCCGTCTCGGGGCAAAACATCGCTCTGCTGGCGCTGCTTGCGATGCCTCTGCTGGGGGCCCTGGGGATGCCGCTGCGAGCGCGGCTGATCTGGATCCTCGCGGCGATTGCCGTCTACGTTCCGCTCGCCGGCGGCGGCCCGTCGATCGTTCGCGCCGGCGTGATGGGCGCCCTCAGCGTCTTCGCCGCGCTTGCCGGTCGGCGCAGCTCGCGCCTCTACGCGCTCGGGGTCGCCGCGATCGTCAGCTTGGCGATCGATCCGCGCATCGCCTCCGACGTCGGTTGGCAACTCAGCTTTGCCGCCGTCCTCGGCATCCTGGCACTCGCCCGGTGGTTGCGGGAAGCGATCGCGGGTCGCATCGGTCAGCGCGGCTGGCGCGGGGCTCTTGCCGAGGGGGCAGCGATGACGATCGCCGCAACGCTCTCCACCGCGCCACTGATCGCCTTTCACTTCGGCGGGATCTCGACCACGACGTTGCTCGCGAATCTACTGGCGCTCCCGGTCGTGGCGCCGACGATGTGGCTCGGCATGGTCGTCTCGATCGGGGGCCAGGTGCCGGGCTTTCCAGCGGCCGCCCCGAATGCGGTCGCGGCGCTCCTGCTCGCCTATATCGCCCAAGTTGCCGCGTGGTGCGGTCGGCCGGACTGGGCCTACTTCGACGTGGAGCTCGGCGTCGCCGGGCTGCTCGTGTCCTACCTCGGCATCGTGGCGGTGGCAATCGCACTCCCGTGGCTCCTGCGTCATCGCCGGCTTACCCTGCTGCGGCAGCGGCGTTCGCCGCGCCGGGCGATGCGGCCGGCGCTCGTCGTCACGGCGATCGCGATCGTTGGGCTCCTGTTCGCCGTCCACGGCGTGGGCGAAAGAGCGGTCGCCACGCCGGCCAGCGGCCTGCGCGTATCGCTGCTCGACGTCGGCCAGGGAGACGCGATCCTCCTCCAGCCGGCGGCAGCCCCGCCGGTTCTCGTCGATGGCGGACCGCCTGGCGATGGTCTCCTGGCGAAGTTGCGTGAGGCCGGTGTGGATTCGCTTGGCGTGGCGATCGTTACCCATGAACAGTCTGACCACGCCAGCGGGATCGAGGAGCTCTTGGGAGGACTTCCGATCGAGCACCTGTTCTACGCGCGGCTCGGCCGTCAGCTGCGCGAAGAGGCCCTCGCGGCTCGTGCCGATCCAGGTCGGATCGCCGCGGGCGACAGCTTCAGCTCTGGCCAGCTGCGGCTCGAAGTCCTCTGGCCGCCGCTCACCTTGCTCGAGGATCCGCTGGCGGGTGCCGATCCGAACACCCAGGCCCTCGTCCTGCTCGCCCGCTGGAAGCGGTTCTCGATGCTGCTCACCGCCGACGCCGAGGCCGGCGAAGTGCCGATCGATCCCGGCCCGGTCGACGTGCTCAAGGTCGCCCATCACGGCAGCGACGATCCAGGACTGGCCGCACTGCTCGATCGGACGTCGCCACAGCTCGCCTTGATATCGGTAGGAGAGGGAAATTCGTACGGACATCCTGCCCCCAGCACGCTTGCCCAGCTTGCAGCGCATGATGTCCCAGCCCTTCGCACGGACCAAGCTGGCACCATAGTCTTGGATGCGCATAAGAATTCTTTCGTGGTTGCGGCAGGGGGTTGACTTTGTCTAAACGAATCACCGACTCAAAAATGGGGTTTGTCGCCGGTTCCTCTATTGCTCTCAGCAGCTTGGGTCGATGGGCGTAAAGGTGCTCTCCAGAGTCAGACAACTCTTCACCCACTCGCTCAGCGGCTTGAGCTTGGCCCAAGACAGCATGTTGCTGAGGCTTCGCCGCGCCTCGCTCGCCCTGCTGGGGCTGATCGGCGCGGTAGGGCTCGGCCTCGTCATCTTCATCTCGCAACTCGGCTGGACCGGTGCGCTGACCAACCCACTTCCCGACGGTCCCGTCAAGGTTGGGGCGATCCATGACGCGATCGCGCTGAAGCGGGAGGGGCAGCGAGGGTCTGCTCCGAACGACAGGCAGAGCGGAGTTGCGGCTAGGGGCGCCGCTCGCAACGCGAAGCGGCGAGCCGCGGGTGGCTCGGGTGAAACACGGGGTGCTAACTCGCCTAAGTTGGCGAGTGTCTCCCCGGCCGCTCCGGGTCAGAGTGCTGATTCCCCGCCATCGCCCTCGTCGCCGACGAGTGAACCGGCACCGGTCGTTTCAACCCCGGCGCCATCAAGCCCGACCACTGCCAGCGTAGGAAGCGGACCGACGACAACCGGTGCGTCCAAGGCCTCAAACGACAGCACTCGGGCGGTGGGCCTTACCGGGGCAAAAACTCAGGGCCCGCAGTCCGCCGCAAGCAAGGATCCGGTGCCTACGGCCTCGAAGTCCGCCGAGCTGGCGAGCAGCAAGGCGAACCGGGACGAAAGCAGCGCCACTCCCGCCGCAGCCGCCGCACCGCCAGCAGCTTCAAGCCCGGCCGCGGCCAAGGAAGCCGGCGACGCCGCGAAAGCGAGCCAGGGCCACCACTAGACTCGGCCGCATGGCCGAGGGCTTGGCATCGCTCTACCTGATCGCGGGCACTGACCAGGCGAAGATCGACGCTACCCGTGCCCGCCTGCGCGCTCGTGCCGAAGGCGACGGTGGCGCCGGTGCTCTGGAGATCTTCGAGCCCAGCGAGGGTAGGGGTGGTCCCGACCACGAGGCTCTCCTGGCGGCGATCCCGGCGATGTCGCTGACAGAGACGCGTCGCTACCTGCTGGCGGACGGCGTCGACCGCTGGCGCGACCGCCAGCTGGATGCCGTAGCGGCCGCCGTCACTGCCCTGCCTCCGGACCTGACCGTAGTACTGATCGCTCGCGCCAAAGCGCCGGCCAAGCTGGCCAAGGCGGTCAAGGCGGCGCAAGGCGAGCTCCACGAGTTCGAGGCGCCGAAGGCGAGGGACATGCCTCGCATCCTCGTGGGAGACGCGAAGCGTCTCGGCTTCGCCCTCGAGCCCGCCGCGGCCCGGGTGCTCGTCGATCGCATGGGCGCCAACCCCGTCCGCCTGCGCAACGAGCTGGAGCGCCTGGCACGCTGGGCAGGGGAGGGGGAAAGCGTGTCAGCCGCCGACCTCGACGCGATGGTCTCCGATACCTCTGAGGCCGCGGTCTGGGCACTCTCGGATGCGTTGCTCGAACGCGATGGCGCCAAGGCTGCTTCGCTTGCCGAGCGGCTGATCTCGCAGGGCGAGAACGTGACCGGCTTGATCTACGGGCTCGCCTCGCGCCTGCGCAAGGCTTGCGCGGCCGCCGCGCAGCTTGAAGAGGGGATTCCTCCCAAGCAGGTGGAATCCGCCCTGGGCATGCATCCCTACGCGGCCAAGCAGCTCGTCGCACGCCTCGGCAAGACGAACCTCGACCAGCTTCACGCGGCGACGATGGCCCTCGCCGACCTCGAGGTCTGGTGTCGCGGCGGCGCCGACTACGGCGACGAGCTCGCCCTCACCTTGGCCCTGCGCAAAGCGGTCGAAGCGCCGGTCTAATTACTTGCGGCAGCCGTGGCTGCGCGGGCGGCACGGGACTTCTTGCGGGCGCCGGTGTTCTTGTGCATGGCGCCCTTCTGAACGGCCTTGTCGATCTTCGAGACGAGTGCTTTGTGCTCTGCCTCGACTTTGCTCGAGTCACCCGCCTCGACAGCAGCTTCCAGCCGGCGGAAGTAGGTCTTCACCGTGCTCGTGAGCAGGCGGTTCTCCATGCGCTCGCGCTCGCTGCGTAGGATCCGCTTCTTCTGTGAGGCTATGTTGGCCATGAGTCGTGTGCCTGTGCGGGCGCCCGGGCGCCCTTCAGGCGGCCGCCGACTATAGCGATTGAGATCAAGCTTGGAGACGCCCAAGGCACCCGACAGTCCCGACCGCGACGCGGAGACGCTTGCCAGCGACTCCGCCGTGCGCGAGGCGGAGGCCTTTGCGCCGGGCGAGGAACCGGGTGCCGGCCCGGCTCCGGGCCGTCAGGCCGGGCGCATCGCGCGCTCGACCGCGTTCTTTTCGATCGCCACCGCCGCGTCGCGCATCGCCGGCCTTGTCCGCGAGATCGTCGCCGCCTCCTACTACGGCGTCTACGGCCCGATGTCGGCCTTCACGATCGCCTTCCAGGTACCAAACCTGATTCGTGCCCTTTTCGCCGACGCGGCCCTGCAGCCGGCCTTCGTGCCGATCTTCACCGAGCAGCTGGAGCGCAAGAACTACCGCGAGGCATTCCGCCTCGCCTCAACCCTGCTCCTCCTCGTCACGCTCGTCCTTGGCGCGATCACGGCCCTGTTCGTGCTCACGGCATCGTTCGTCATGCCGCTCTTTGCGCCCGGGTTCGAGGGCGAGATCCTCGACCTTACGGTCACCCTCTCGCAGGTCCTCTTTCCGATCCTGATCCTGCTCGGGGTCAGCGGCGTCGTCGTCGGCATCCTCAATAGCTACGACCGCTTCGGCGCCTTTGCGATCTCGCCACTCTTCTGGAACCTGACGATCATCGCCGTGGTCGTTGTCCTGGCGCCGATGTTCGAGGGCCAGGACCGGATCTACGCCTACGCGATCGGGATCCTGCTCGGCACGCTCGTACAGCTGCTGATCCCGACCTTCGACCTGCGCAACACGCCTTTCAAGTTCGAATGGAGCTTCGAGTGGCGCAACCCCGATGTGCGGCGGGTGCTGCTGCTGATGCTGCCGGTGACGATCAGCCTCGGCCTGATCAACTTCAACCTGCTGATCAACAGCTTCTTCGGCAGCCTCGTCAGCGAGCAGTCGCCGGCCGCGATCGACAAGGCCTTCCGCATCTACCAGCTGCCGCAGGGGATCTTCTCGGTGGCGATCGCGACGGTCCTCTTCCCGACCCTCGCTCGCTTCGCCTCCCGCGGTGAGCTGGAGAATCTGCGGGCGACGATGGCCAATGGCATGCGCCAGATCCTCTTCGTCCTCGTGCCAGCGGGGGCGGCCATCCTGGTCCTCTCGGAGCCGATGATCCGGCTGGTCTATCAGCGCGGCGAGTTCACTCCCGAGCAGACGATGCTCGTCGCCACCGCGCTTTTCTGGTTCGCTTTCTCGCTGCCGACCAATGGCCTCTACCTGCTGCAGACCCGCACCTTCTTCAGCCTGCAGCGTCCCTGGATGGCGACCGGCCTCGCCGGCCTCGACCTCGTCGTCTCCGCCGTCGCCGCGCTCGCCCTCTACAAGCCTTTCGGCACTGGCGGCATCGTCGCCGGCACCGGCATCGGCACTACAGCGGCCGTGGTCGCCCAAGCGGTGGTCCTGCGCCACGAGTTCGGCGGCCTCGAGCTGCGCCGACTGATTGAGACGACAGCCAAGATCACCATCGCCGCCGCGGCGCTGGCAGCTGTCTCTTTCGGGGTCTGGGATGTGCTCGACGACGCGCTGGGTCGGGGGCTGGCGGGACAGCTCATCTCACTGGGCGCGGGGCTCGGGCTGGGCGGGCTGACCTACCTGGGCACGGCGAAGCTGCTGCGGATCGCAGAGCTGGAGCAGATCACGCGGCTGCTGCGCCGCCGCTAGATGCTCGATCTCGGTCGCTACCTGCTGGGCGTCGCCGAGCTCGCCTTGATCGTCGGGTTTGCCTGGCTCGGTGCAACGGCGCTACGCATGCGACTGGTGCCGGAGCTGACCGGGATTTCGGCTCACCTGTCGACTGCGGTGCTCGGAATAGCCGGCCTGCTCTGGGTAGCGGAGTTCCTCGGAACTTTTAGTTGGTTCGTGCCCCTGCCGTACCTCACGCTCGTGGCCGCCATCGGTCTGGGGCTCCGGTTGCGCTTAGGGGGACGGTGGGGGGGTCCCTCCGACGCAGCGGCGTCTCGTTTTTCGCACAGACCACTCGGCGAGAGCCACCAACTTAGAGGCGAAAAACCCAGCAAGGCGGAGGGACCCCCCCACCGTCCCTCGTTCGCAACGCTGATTGCTCTGGCGATAGCTGCGACTGCGCTGGTCAAGTTCGGCTTGGAGGTGAAGCCGAAGCTGAGCTCTGGGATGACGGGATTCGATTCCACCTGGTACCACGGGCCGTTCGCGGCCGGGTATTTCCAGAGTGGCGACACGTGGGGGTTGCACTTCATCGCGCCCCAGTTTCTGGCTTGGTTTTACCCGGCGAACTCGGAAGTGCTGCACGCGGTAGGGATGCTTGCGTTCGACCGTGATCTGCTGTCGCCGCTGCTGAACCTCGGCTGGTTCGTCGGGTGCTTGGTGGCCGCATGGTGCATTGGTCGCCCGTATCGAGTCGCGCCTTGGTCTCTTGCGCTTACGGCGATTGCCTTGAGCGTGCCCGCGCTGCACGACCAAGCGGGGGAGGCGCGCAACGACATCGTCGGCATCTTCTTCCTACTTGCCGCTGTTGCGGTTGCTCTGGCCCAGCACGAACGCAATTCCAACGCTCTCAACCGGCGCGAACGCAGTTTTACGCGGCAGGCGAATGAAACTGCGGGCGCGCTGGGTCCAGTAGCGGTCGTCGGGCTCGCGGCGGGAATGGCGGCTGGGACGAAGCTCAACTTCCTCCTGCCGGCAGTGGTGCTCGTGGTGGGTATCGGGCTTGTTGCCCCGCGGGGACGTCGATGGCGCACCCTCGTTGCAAGCGGACTCGCCGCCCTGGCAGGCGGTGGCTACTGGTACCTGCGCAATCTGGCCCACACCGGAAACCCACTGCCGTGGGTCAAGCACCTCGGGCCGATCACACTGCCGGCGCCGGAGCAGGCGCTGGGGGGCCGCGAAGACCACAGCGTGCTCGGCTACCTCACCGACGGCACGATCTGGTCGGACTGGTTCCTGCCCGGTTTGCACCATGGCCTCACGGTCCTCTGGCCGCTTGCCGTGATCCTCGCAATCGGCGGCCTGGCCCTCTGCTCGGGTCGACGCGCCGACCCGATGCTCCGCGTGGTCGGCATCGCCGGCCTGGCCGTCGCCTTCGCCTGGCTGATCGCCCCAACCTCGGCTTCCGGCCCAAGCGGCATGCCCCGCGGCTTCGAATCCGGCCTCCGCTACCTAGCCCCAGCCCTAATCCTCGGCCTAGCCGTCCTGCCCGCCGCCCCGTTCCCCAACCGCCTCCTTACCGCGATGCGGTCGCACTTTCAGCCGCATAGCGGAGAGAACAGCGACCTCAATGCCGGCCGCGGCGTTTCGGGTGTGGTGTGGTCGCGGTTCTTGTCGCATAGCGGCGGGAAATACGACCGCATTGCGGTCGGGGGGTTGATTTTGCTCGTGGTCGCGGTCGGCTACCCGATCCAGCGTCACTACCTGGAGAACCGCTATGCCGACCCCAGCTTCACCACCCCCGGCCTCAACGCCGCCTTCAGGTGGGCTCAGGGCATCACCGACGCTCGCATTGCCACCACCAGCACCCGCCAGTACCCCCTCTACGGCCGCGATCTCAGCAACGAAGTCGACTACATCGGTGAAGCCCAGCCCCACGGCGGCTTCACGGCTCCCACCACCTGCCCCCAATGGCGCCGCCTCCTCAACGCCGGCAAATACGACTACGTGGTCACCTCCCGTGACCGCATAGAACCCGGCAAGGCCCCGTACCCACCCACCTCCCGC
>JBKPOV010000060.1:0-18290 GCA_046733315.1 Actinomycetota bacterium | reverse complement strand
GTCGAGCGACTGCACCGCATCGACGCGCGCAGCTTCTACGTCCACGGCCGCGCCTGGGACGCGGCGGCCCCGATCGCCGACCTCGCCGCGATATCGCCCGAGGGAGAGCGGGTCGAGTTGCTGGAGGGCGTCTTTCGCCACCCCGATCTCGACGATCGCTTTATCGGGCTCTTCGAGATTGCCGCGGCAACCGACGGCGGCGGCGAGTGGGTGGTGGAAGCGGCGAGCGGTCCAGATCGTGCCGTGGAGACCGCGGCTTCGCTGGCGCCGGACGGCCTGAGCACGATTCTCAGCGACGCCGGCATCGAGTTCAGCGCCGCCGGCGCGCTGCGGGAGCAGCAGATCCGCCCGGCGATCGCGCGTCTCGATCAGCTGCTCCGCGCCCGCGTGGAGATCGTCGAGCTGGCCAGCTACGGGCAGGCTCCTCCAGCGCCGGCGATCTCGCTCGTCGTGCCGCTGCAGCGTCGCGTGGATCTGGTCGAGCATCAGCTCGCCCAGTTCGCCGCGGATCCCGAGCTGGAGCGGTGCGAGCTGCTCTACGTCCTCGACGATCCCGAGCAGAGCGACCTGCTCGAGGAGGTCGCTGGCGAGCTGTTCCGGCTTTATCGCATGCCCTTTCGCATCGCCGTCCTCACCGAGACCGCGGGCCGAGCGATCGCCTCCAACCTCGGCGCCTCCTTGGCAGGCGCGGATCGTCTCGCCTTCCTCGACGCCGACGTGCTGCCCGACCGGCCGGGATGGCTCGGCGCCCTGGCCGCGGCCCTCGACGCCGACCCCGGCGCCGGCGCCGTGGCACCCAAGCTGCTCTACGCGGATGAGGCGATCGACCAGGCCGGTCTCGCTTACGCCAAGGTGGAGGAGGGCGGGGAGTGGGGGATGCGGCACCGCTTGCGGGGTATGCACCGCGGCGTGGCGGCCGCCGCCGAAGCGGGGCGGGTGCCGGCGCTTGGAGTCGCCTGCCTGATGCTTGACGCTGCCGTCTTCGCGGACCTCGGTGGGTTTCAGAGCGAATACAGGGTGGGGGACTACGAGGGATCGGATCTCTCCCATCGGCTCGCCGATATCGGGCGCCATCCGCGCTACGTCCCCGAGGCGGAGCTCTACCGCCTCGAGGGCCTCGGCGCCGCGCCGGAGGCGATCGGCGAGCGGTACGCCCGCTGGCTTCATGACCGCCTCTGGGGCCGCACGATCGAGGCAGTGTGGGGGTGAGACCGTGGGCAGCGTTGTGATCGCCGCGGCACTGGCGCAACGCCCCAACGTGGGCGGCCACACCTGGTTTGCGCTGCAGTATCTGCTCGGCTTCCGCAAGCTCGGCTGGGAGGTGCTGCTGGTCGACCGGCTCGATGCCGGGATGTGCCGCGACCGCTCGGGCGCCCCCTGTCCGCCGGCGGCCTCCGCGAACCTCCCCTACCTGGAGGAGGTGATGGAGCGCTTCGAGCTGGCCGACCGCTGGTCGGTGCTGCTTCCCAACGGAGAGGCGGCCGGCTTGCCGCGGGCCGAGCTCGAGCGCCGCGTGGCCTCGTCGGACCTCCTCCTCAACGTGATGGGCTATCTCGACGACGAGGAGCTGCTGGCGGCGGCGCGACTGCGGGTGTTCCTCGACATCGACCCGGGGTTCGGGCAGATGTGGCGAGAGCTTGGCCTGGTCGATCTCTTCGACGGCCACGATCGCTTCGTCTCGGTCGGGCTCAACATGGGCGAGGACGACTGTGGGATTCCCGACTGCGGAATCGAGTGGATCACCACGGCTCCGCCTGTCGCGCTCGATCACTGGCCGGTGTCTCCCGGTGGCACGGCGTTCACCACCGTCGCCAGCTGGCGTGGCCCGTATGCCCCGGTGGAGTACGAGGGCCGCACCTACGGCTTGCGAGTTCACGAGTTCCGCCGCTTCGCCGACCTCCCCGCGCGCACGGCGGCGAAGTTCGAGATCGCGCTCTCGATCGACCCTTCCGAGTCCGCCGACCTCGAGCGACTCGCGGCGGGGGGATGGACCCTTCTCGATCCCGCCACCGTCGCCGGCGATCCCTTTGCCTACAATCGCTTCATCCAGGGCTCAGGCGCGGAGTTCACGGTGGCCAAGGGGATCTACGTCGACACTCGCAGCGGCTGGTTCAGCGATCGCAGCGCCTGCTACCTGGCCAGCGGCAAGCCCGTGGTCGCGCAGGACACCGGCTTCAGCGCGCACCTGCCAAGCGGAAGAGGACTGATTCCCTTCACCACCCCAGACGAGGCGCTCAGCGCGGTCGAGGAGGCGAGGGCGGATCCCGCCGGGCACGGGCGGGCCGCCCGCGAAATCGCCGAGGAGCACCTCGACGCAAGCCGGGTCCTGCCCCGCTTGATCGACGCGCTCGGGGCGGTGGGCGCCGGTGTCTGAGCAGGGGATCCGCCGCCTTAACTGGGGCTGTGGCACGGAGCCGCCCGACGGCTGGACCAACTGCGATATCAAGGACGGGGCCGGCATCGACGTCAGCTGCGACATCCGGGATGGCTTGCCGCTGGAGGACTCCAGCTTCGACTACATCACCAGCATTCACGCCCTGCCCGAGCTTCCCTATCCCGATGTGGAGCCGGCGCTGGTGGAGCTGCACAGGGTGCTGAAGCCGGACGGCGCCCTGCGCCTCGCCCTGCCGGACCTTGAGAAGGCGATGCACGCCTACCAGGACGGTGACGCCGACTACTTCTTGATCCCCGATGACGACGTCCGCAGCCTTGGCGGCAAGCTGATCGTGCAGATGACCTGGTACGGGTATTCGAAGTCCATGTACACGTTCGACTTCGCCGAGGAGCTGCTCTACCGAGCCGGCTTCCGGCGGGTGGTTCGCTGCGGCTACCAGGAGACGGCGAGCGAGCACGCGGAGATCACGGCGCTCGACAATCGCGAGCGCGAGAGCTTCTTCGTCGACGCCTTCAAGTAAGGCTCACCGGTGCCGACGATCCTGGTCAGCGGCGCCCTCGCCAACAAGCCGCTGAGCGGCGGCGAGGCATGGGTGAGGATGAGCTGGGTGCGCGGCCTGCGGCGCCTCGGCTTCGACGTCTGCCTGGTCGAGCAGATCGAGAGCTCGCAGTGCGTCGACAGCGAGGGTCGATCGGCGCCGCTCGAGCGCTCGGTCAACTTGAGCAGCTTCGAATCTACGGTGGCCTCGCTTGCCCCGGGCTGCCCAGCCGTGCTGATCTGCGACGGAGGGCCGACCACGGTCGGGCTGGCCTTCGACGATGTCCTGGCCCGGGCCCGCGACGCCGAGCTGCTCGTCAACATCAGCGGCCACCTCGATATCGAGCCGATCAAGGCTGGGCCGCGGCGGCGCGCCTACGTCGACGTCGACCCGGGGTTCACCCAGATCTGGGCGGCAGACGGCGACGCTGCTCGCCTCGGCGGCCACGACACCTACTTCACCGTCGGCGAGAACATCGGCATGGCGGAGTGTCCGATCCCGACCGCGGGGCTGGAGTGGCTGCCGCTGCCACCGCCGGTGACGCTCGAGGACTGGCCGGTCACGCCGGCTGCGGAGGATGCCCGCTTCACCACCGTGGCGACCTGGCGCAGCCCACTCGGCACGCTTTCCCACGGCGGCGTCGATTTCCAGGGCAAGCACCACGCCTGGCGGCGCCTCGCCGAGCTGCCGCGGCTCTGCTCGCAGGAGTTCGAGATCGCGCTGCGGATACACCCAAGCGATTCAGCCGATCGCGCCGCCCTGGAAGCGAAGGGCTGGCGGCTTGTCGATCCCGATCAAGTCGCAGGCGATCCGCTCACCTTTCGCTCCTACGTGCAGGGGTCGGCCGCTGAGTTCTCGGTCGCTCACCCGGTCTACGTGGACACCGCGAGCGGCTGGCTGAGCGATCGAACCGTCCGCTACCTGGCCTGCGGCCGTCCGGCGCTGGTCGAGGACACCGGCGCCGGCAAGCGCTACCCGCTGGGCGAGGGACTTCTCCCTTTTCGCGACCTAGAGGAGGCCGCCGCCGGCGCCGCCGCGATCGCCCGCGACTACGAGGGCCACTCGCAGGCGGCTCGCTCGCTCGCGGAGACCTACTTCGACTCCGACCTCGTCCTCGGCCGCTTCCTCGAGCTCGCCCTGCCCGGATGAGCCGGCTGCGCATCCTCTTCAGCGGCATGGTCGCCGGCGACCCCGAGCAGGGTGGCGCCAGCTGGGCGGTGCTCCAGTACGTCCTCGGCCTGCGCGCGCTCGGCCACGACGTCTACCTGGTCGAGCCGGTCGACCGCCTGGAGCAGAGGTCGGTCGACTACTTCTCGGAGCTGGTGCGCGACTTCGACCTCGGCGGCCACGCTGCCCTGCTCGTGCGCGGCGGCACCGAGAGCTTCGGCCTCGCGCATCCTGAGCTTGTCCGGCTGGCGAGCAGCGCCGACGTCGTCTTCAACGTCTCGGGAATGCTGCGCGACGAGGAGCTCGTCGGTCCGCCACCGCTGCGTGTCTTCCTCGACCTCGATCCCGCCTTCAACCAGCTTTGGCACGCGGCAGAGCAGATCGAGATGGGCTTCGACCTGCACAATCGCTTCGCCACGGTGGGCCTGGAGCTGGGCGAGCCCGCCTGCCCGGTGCCGACCTGCGATCGCGCCTGGATCAAGACGCTGCCGCCGGTCCTCCTCTCCTCCTGGGCTCCCGCAGAGACGCTGGAGGTCGACGGCTTCACCACCGTCGGCAACTGGCGGGGCTACGGGTCGATCGTCTGGCGTGGCAAGCGATATGGGCAGAAGGCCCACTCGCTGCGCAAGCTCCTCAATCTACCAGCGCTGACCAGCGAGCGCCTGGCGCCGGCGTTCGCCATCGATGCCGGCGAGGCCGATGATCTCCGCGCCCTGCGTGAGCACGGATGGGAGCTGACCGATCCGCGGAAGGTGGCCGGTTCGCCCCAGCGCTACGCGACTTTCGTGCGCGGCTCGAAGGGGGAGCTCGGCATCGCCAAGGAGGGCTACGTCGAATCGCATTGCGGCTGGTTCAGCGATCGCAGTGCTGCTTATTTGGCCTCGGGGCGGCCGGTGGTGGCGCAGGAGACGGGGTTCTCCCGGCATCTTCCCGTCGGCGAGGGGCTGTTCTCGTTCGCGACCGCCGAGCAGGCGGCCGCGGCGATTGAGGAGATCGCCGCCGACTACGGCCGCCACGCCCGCGCTGCGCGCTCGCTGGCCGAGGCGGAGCTGGACTCCGCGGTAGTGCTCGAACGCCTGCTGGCGCGGCTGAGCGCGTCCCCCGAGCCAGGAATCAGGTGAGGCCGGGGTACTGCTGCAGCACCGCCGGGCGAAACAAGGATGGCGGCGCGAGGACGTCGCCGGTCGGCGAGCGGTCGAGGCCCCAGTGAAGCGCCGGCGGTCGCTGGTAACCGGAGCTGATCTCGGTCGCGACACTGCAAAACAGCTCGTCGAACTGATTGCCGATGCTCTCGACCGTGAAGCGCTCCCGCACCGTGTCGCGGGCCAGCCGCGACATCTCGGCCAGCTTCGAGCGGTCCTCCCATAGCGCCACGAGCAGCTCGGCCCAGTGGTCGTAGTCGCGCCCGCTGAGCAGGAGGCCGTCCTGACCGTCGGTCACCAGCTCGGGGATGCCGCTTTCGCTTTCGGCGACGACGGGAACGCACCCCCGCGCCATCGCCTCGACGAGTGCCAGCGGCAGCCCCTCGAAATCCGAGAGCAGGACAAAGAAGGCGTGGGCGCTGAGCTCCTTCAAAATCTGGGCTCGGGACATGCGCCCAGGCAGGCGGATACGGCCGTCGGCGAGATGCTCATGCGCTTTGCTTTCGAACTTGGCTTGCGAGCCCTCACGGTCGACGAATGATCCGATCAACGACAGCTCGTAGGGGACGCCGGTGCGGTCTAGGGCCCCGGCGAGCTCGACGTAGTCGAGGACGCGCTTTTGGTACTGAACCAAGCGACCGGTGTAGATGAGCCGCATCGGCGATCTCACCCGTGGCCGGCGCCGCAACACGTCGTCGCGGCTGACGCTCGAGTTGTGGATCACGTGCGCACGCTCGCCGATCGCGGGGTTGAGTGCGGCAACGGTGTCGCGTATATGTGAGGAGACGCAGACCACCGCGTTGCAGTAGCGGCCGAGGCGATAGGCCTGCTCGTAGTAATCACCATCGTCCGCCTGGACCCACGAGACGACGCCGATGTCGTCGCCGAGCGCCGGCACCACGCAGTTCCCGATGAAGTCGTAGGCAAGGAAGAGGATGCACGGCTTCGCCCGCTGGACATCGGAGATCAGCGCCTCCCACATACCGACGACGCCGGGGCGCGTGCGCTCCAGGAACCTGTACGGCAGCGACGGCAGATGCGCCTCCTCGCCGGCGCTCTCCAGCACGGCGTCGCGATTGCGGGTGAAGACGACCTCAACCTCCCACCCGTGTCCGATCAGCTGCTTGCCGACTGCCTCCAGGGCCACGTTGACGCCGCTGACGTTCCAGTCCGGGCAGGGGATCAGGACCTTGCGGCTTTTCCCTCGTCGGGGGGCCCGGCGCGGGCGGGGAAGCTTGAGCTCTCGCCCCACCAGCTTGGCCAGTGCCGCCGCCCGTCCTTTGCCCGGCGCGCACACCGAGACGCTCGCCCCGAGCCGGCGCGCCGCGTCTGCGGCGGCTCTCGACGGAACCACTACGCGCCGGGCCTGGCCGGCAGCAGCGCCGAAGTTGCGGTTCGCGGCGACGAAGAAGGCCGGGATGCCGCTGCCCGCGATCGGCCCAATGACGTCGGGCACATCGGAGACGGCGAAGAGCGGGCGCTGGCCACCAAGCGTGCTGGCCAGCAGGCGCAAGGCCGACGGACGGAATATGTCGCAGGCCAGCTCGTAGTCCTCGAGGACCAAGGGCACGGGATCGGCGTCTGCGGCGTCGCCTCCCGGTCCACGGCGAAAGGTCAGGAGGTCGGTCTCGATCCCGTAGTCAACCCTGAGCCGCTCCGCCAATCCCTGCGCATCGATGCCCTCGCCGGCGTCTGCGGCGATGACCACAGCGGTGCCCAGTTTCCAGTTGTCGCGGGTCAGCGAGCGGATCGGCGCCTGGCGCAGGCGGTTGAAGATGTTGCGGTGAATGTGAGAGGCGTAGCGACCTTCCGCCCGGCCGCGCCGCAGGAAGTGCTCGAAGGGCAGCATGCCGCTGCTGCCGACGTCGGCATAGGTGCGCAGGTAATAGCGATCCCGGAAGAATGGATTCGGGTGCGCCGCCGCTCCCTTGGCGGCGTTTTCGACGTAGTGGACGAGCGCGTTGACACCCTCCCGGTGCAGGTTGGGTCGCTGCTCGTAGTAATAGGCGGCGTCGAACCATGGGCTCGGGTTGAGCTGGTCCTGCGCGCCATGCTCGAGGAAGTGGATCAGCGCCGGCAGGCCGGCGACGGTTGCCTCCGGATGGCGTGCGGAATACCAGCGAGGGTTGAAGAGAGGATGTGGCGAGAGACCCTCGAGATGCCCGACCTCTAAGTAATGGGCAAGCATCTCATCGGCCGAGCCAAAGCTGTCCGCCGCCTGTTCGCTGTACCACTGGGGGTTGAACAGAGTCGCCGCGCCGTCGCGAACTCCCTCGGGCAAGGAGGCGAGAGCCGGCAGCTCAGGTGACGGCGCAGACTCTGCCTCCAAGCTGCCGTTGCTGGAACTGACGGCAGGGAGTTTGACGGCGCCATGGTCGTCGACCAGGGCATAGATGGCGCAGGCGTCCTTCTCGTGGACGATCAGGTCATAGTGGTCCTCGAGATGCCGGGCGAATCCGGCGTAGTGCTCGAGCCACCAGAGCGAGTTCGCCGGGATCGCCAGGAACTCGGCGCCTTTTGCTCGCAGGGCCTCGAGATGCTGGATCGCCGCCTCACTGTCGGGCGGGTAATAGCCAAGGTAGACACCGTCGCCGCGCTGGGGGAAATGCCATCCATCCAGATGTTCGAGCCGAAGGAGCTCCTCATCGCCCCTGCTGACGACGGCCACGGTTGCGTTGGCCGGCAGGGCGCGTTGGAGCAGCACGCGGAAGCGTGAGAGGACGTCGCTGTAGACCATGGTCGAGGACACCCGGATTCCCTTCTATCATCGGCAGAACGTCCGGTTGGCTTGACCGGGCGATTCGCGCCATGACCTCCCTGAAGGCCAAAGAGGGACAATTTCAGATATCCGTCGCTAATGCAGCGTGCCGTGGCCGCCGATAGGGTCAGTTCGATGGAGCACCCTGACGTCATCGTCATGCTGGCGCGCCAGAGGAGCGGCACGAATCCGCTCCGCGATGTGCTCGACAGCCACCCGGATCTTTTCTGCACTCCCGAGGTATTCCACGACCGGCCCTCGCCGGATGCGGACCTCGAGGTCGAGACGAACTTCTTCCGCTTCGTCGAACAGCATCCAAAGGGACGCCTCAGCCGCGCCCACGACTGGGACCAGCAGGCGGAGATCTTCCGCGACTTCCTCGTCTTCCTGAGGGGGTTCACGGAGAAGCGCTTCGTGGTGATCGACGTCAAGTACAACTCGACGCACCACCTCAATGCCTCCTGGAAGTTCATCGCGGCCGAGCCGACGATGTTCCCCTTCATCCGCAGCAACCACGTCCGCGTGCTCAACCTGACCCGCCGCAACTTCCTGCGCTACCACCTTTCCCAGTGCAAGGCGGAACTCACCCAGACCTGGGCGGCTCGCGCCGACCGCGGCCATAAGGACGGCCGGATAAAGATCGATGTTGCCGCGATGATGCGCAGCCTGGAACTGTGCCGGGCGGAGAACGAGGTCGTCGACAGAAGCTTCGGCGATTACGGGCGCTACCTGAACATCGACTACGCGGAGCTCTTCCCGACCATCGGTGAGCCGGTCTCCGACGAGGCGCTCGGCCGGGTCGCGGAGTGGCTCGGGATCGAGCCCACGTTCGAAAACGAGCCGACCTACCGCAAGCAGGCTGTGCTCGGCCTGCGCGAGACGATCGAGAACTACGAGGAGGTCGAGGAGGCCCTGCGGGGGACCGCCTTCGACTACTGCCTGGAGGACGAGCCCATGTACCGGGAGCTCTCGACGAGAGCGGACGATTGACCGACTGGAACGCCGTCCTCGGCTGCGAGCCCGACGAGTACAGCGACCGCCTGTACCGAAGGCGGCCCAAGTGGGCGGTTGGGATGATCTCCCATCACGACGCCCGCTTCCTCTTTGGGCGGGCCCTGCGCTCGCAGGCGGACGTCCTGATCGAGGTTGGCACCGCCTCGGGCCTCTCGACCGCGTTCCTCTGCCACGCAGCCCACAGGGCCAGCATCGCAGGCGAGATCGGAGCCGATTTCCACGTCCATTCCTATGACATCGACACCCAGTTCTACGCCGACCCGAGCCGGGGCGTGGGGGACGGCGCGAGGGAGATGCTGGACCCGAAGCTGCTCGCGCACATCACCTTCCACGCTCCCGCGACGGCCGCGACCGTTCGCGACCAGCACGACGTCGACTCGATCGAGTTTGCCTTCATCGACGCGGCGCACAAGCACCCGTGGCCGGCACTCGATTTGCTCGCGCTGCTGGTCTGCCTGCGGCCGGGGGCCGAAGTGCTGCTCCACGACATCAACCTGCCGCGAGTGACTCCCGAGGTGCCGACCTTCGGCGCCAAGCTGCTCTTCGACGAGCTCGACCTCGAGAAGGAGGCCGATCGCGGCGGGCCGATCCCCAACATCGGGGCGGTCAGGATTCCCGACGACAAGGCCGGCCTGCGTGAGCAGCTGCTGGGTCTCCTCGACGGGCACGAGTGGGAAGTCGAGCCATCCCCAGATCAGCTCCGCCGCGCCGTGGCTTGACCGCGGTGAGCGGCAGCGCGGGAAGCGCAGTGTCCCGACCATCTGATCTCGAGCTTGGGGAAAGCCTTAGCCGCATGCTGCCGGCGCTCGGGCTAGGGCAGCCGAGCAAAATCGTGCGGCGCCCCTCGCCATACAGGACGAGCTTTCCACTCGAGAAGCTCTACCTGACGCTCGAGGACGCGACAGAGCTGCGGCTCGCTTTCAAGCAGCTCGGCTGGGGCACCCTCGACAAAGAGGCGCGGCTCGCCAAGCCGCAGTTCCTCCACGACGCGAGGCGGGAGCCTGCCGTTTACGCCTCCGTGTTGGCGCCGGCGCTGGGCGCTCCGCGCTATTACGGGTCCTTCGCCGAGCCGGCGAAGGACCGCCACTGGCTCTTCGTCGAGTGGGTGGACGGCCGGGAGCTGTACCAGGTGGGAGAGCTGGAGCTGTGGAAGGCGGCGGCGCGCTGGCTCGCCAGCGCTCATCTGGCGCTTGCCCCGGACCTTGACCGGCACGTGGAGGTCGGCCACCTCCTCGAGTACGACGAACGGTACTACTGGCGCTGGGTCGAGCGGGCGCGAGAGTTTGCCGCTGCGCCTGGCCGCCCCGCCGCCCTGGCCGGTTCGCTGGAGTGGCTGGCGAGCCGCTACGGAGCGGTGGTCGAGTCGCTGCTCGAGCTGCCGAAGACGATGATCCACGGCGAGTTCTATGCCTCCAACGTTCTCGTGGAGGGGGAGGTTCCAGCGCCGCGGGTGGCGCCGGTCGATTGGGAGCTCGCCGCCAGCGGGCCGGGGCTGGTCGACCTCGCGGCTCTGGTCAGCGGAGGTTGGGGGGACGGGGATCGCGAAGCGATCGTCGATGCCTATCGCGGGGTGCCAGGCGTGCCGCGCTTCTCGGCGCGCCAGCTGGACTTTGCTCGCCTGCACCTGGCCGTGCAGTGGCTGGGCTGGGCGCCGGTCGGCTGGCAGCCTCCCGAGGGACAGCGACAGGACTGGCTCGGCGAGGCGATGGAGCTGGCGGAAGGCCTGGGGCTCTGAGATGGCCGAGGGACGGAAGCTGATCGTCAATGCTGACGACCTCGGGCTGTCCGCCGGCGTCAACGCCGGCATCGCCGAGGCGCACGAGCGGGGCATCGTCACGAGCGCGAGCCTGATGGTCCGCCAGACCGCGGCAGCGGAGGCGGCGGCTTATGCCGCCAAGCATCCCGCGCTCGCCGTCGGCCTCCACATCGATCTCGGCCAGTGGGACTACGAAAGCGGCGAGTGGATGGTCGCCTACGAGCGCTGCGCACAGGACGACGAGGCGGCAGTCGAGGCTGAGTGCAGGGGGCAGCTGGATGCCTTTCGGCGCCTGCTCGGCCGCGACCCCACCCACCTCGACTCCCACCAGCACGTCCACATGACCGCGCCGGTCAGCGCGGTGGCCGAGCAGATCGCCGCCGAGCTGGGGGTGCCGCTGCGAGGGCGGGGGATCCGTTACGAGGGTGGCTTCTACGGCCAGACCGGCAAAGGGGAGCCGGCGCCGGAGGCGATAACCGTGGAGAGCCTGATTGGCCTGCTCATCTCGCTTCCGGTGGGATGGACTGAGCTGGGTTGCCACCCCGGCATCGGGATGCGCGGCGAATCGTCCTATGGGACGGAGCGCGAAGTTGAGGTCCGCTCGCTTTGCGACCCCCGAGCGAGGCGCGTCATCGAGAGTGAGGACATCGACCTTCGCTCGTTCGGGACCGTGTCCCGTTGACGCCGGCCGTGGGGCCGGGGTGGAGGAGATTGCGGCTTCTCGCCGTACCTTGAGGAGATGGACGGTGCGGCTGATACCACCCAGGACTGGTTGTTGCCCGAGCACTCGCGGCCGCCGCTAATCAGCGAGCTCGAGCGTCGGATCGATACCGCGATTGCCATCGCGCGAGCCTCGGAGGCGGCGGTGATGACGGTCGGGGCGGCGGCGCTCGACGCCGCTGAGCAGGCCCGGCACGCCGCGCGTCTCGCCGAGCGGGCGAGTGCGGCTCAGGCAGTCGTGCAACCGGCCGCCGAGCCGGAGAGCAGCCTTGCGGACTTCACAGCTCGGGCCGACCAGATATCGGCGCGATTGCGCAAGTTGCAGCGGCGCCCCCTGCTGGCGCCGAGCCGGACCTAACTAGACTGCCTGCGTGCCGCGCCGCCGCCGTATAGCCGAGCTGGTCGCCGGGATCCTGCTCGGGCTGGCGACCGGCATCGCCGTCGCCTATCTAGTCGTCATCGTCCTCGCCGGCGGTCGGGACGCCTCCTCCATCTCGACCACCTCCTCGCCTCCGTCGCCGCCGCCAAAAGGCACTACGACTGATGGCTCTTCGGGGCGAGACGCTCGTTGACCGCGCGGGCGAAGACGATGAAGCGGTGCTCGGCGCTGTAGAGCGGGTGGCAGGATGAGAGGACGAGGCGCTCGTAGCCGACGTTCCTGACCACACCGACGTCGGTGGGGTCGACGATCTCGGTTTTCTGCACCCGGTAGAAGATCGTCGCGTAGGGCATTTCGAGGACGATCCGATCGCCGCGCTCCAGTGAGTCGACGTGGCGAAACGGTGCGCCGTAGGTGGTTCGGTGGCCGGCGATTGCCGCCGTGCCTCCCTGGCCGGGGAACGGCGTCTCGGGGAAGTGCCCCGGCCCCTTCATCAGGCTGGCGGTGTCAGTGCCCTGGATCACGATCACGTCGAGGCCGTCCATCGCGGGTGCGCGCATGCGGCCGATCGCTTCGCCGCTGTCGGCACGCCTGCCGAAGCGCTGCGCCAGGGTGGCGATACGCAGCCGGCGACTCTGGGCGCGATCGATCACGCGGCGGTCGGCTCGGCTGGGGAAACGCGCTTCGGCGTCGTCCAACTGGCTATCCGCCTTGCTCTGCTGGACCGCCGCGTAGATCGAGGAGACCGGCTCCTCCCAGATCAAGGTCAGGCCGATGTCGGCGAACAGGACCAGGCCGGCGGTGATCAGGGCGATCGAGAAGATGCGCAGAACGGAGGCCATCTGGCTAGATCTTCCCATCCCTCCGTCCTGCTCGCGCCGAAAGGCAGTGCGAGCCGAAGTGCTGCGTCCAGACCCGGGTTCCCAGGTGTCCGGCCAGGTCGCCGACGCGCAGGCCGATCCCGATCTGCTCGAAGCGACCGAGGATGTTGTGCCGGTGGACCGGCGAGTCGATCAAGGCGGCGAAGACGGACTCCACGGTGCCTCGGTTGCCGACACCGAAGGCGAGGTTCTCCGCGGCGCGCCAGCAGCGGGCGTTGAGATAGCCGGCTTCCCGCATCCAGTAGGTGTAGTCCCGGCCGCAGGCGAAGTGGCTGAAGCTGTCGCAGCGCAGGATGTCGGCTGCCTTGGCGGCGGCGGACCAGTCGAGGCTCGTAGCGTCGGCGATGGGGGGCAGGCCGGCCGTGCTGCGGGCGTAGTCCGTCATGCAGAGCATCGCTCTCTCCTGGGTGGCTGCCGGGGCATCCGCGCTGTCCTGCCCCGGACAGGTGCCGGGTGGCGCGATCAGCTCATCCGCCGCCGCGGGGGCGGGCTGAATCGCCACAGCGGCGAGCAGCGAAACGGCGGCAAGGAAAAGCGAGAGTCTGCGGGCCACGCAGCTCTTATCGTCAGCGGACGCCTCCCGCCCCCGACTGCAAATGCGCCCTGGACGCATGTCCGGGGCAGGCTATATGCCGACGCAAGCCAGAGTGCAAGAACTTCGCATGGCTCGTCGCCGATATCCTTCGCCTCCCGAGCAACCCCGACCCAATCTAGGAGCCATGGCCGTAGATATCGCCGCTTTCCGCGAGCAGACCGACGAGCAACAGGCGATCACCGAAATGGTGCGCCAGTTCGCCGACGAGAAGATCATCCCCAACGCCGAGCACTACGACCACGAGGACTCCTTCCCGGAGCCGATCGTCGAGGAAATGAAGGAGCTCGGCCTCTTCGGGGTGACGATTCCCGAAGAGTACGGCGGCATGGGCCTCGACCTGACCACCTACGCGATGATCGTCGAAGAGCTCTCGCGCGGCTGGATTTCGATCTCCGGCGTCGTCAACACCCACTTCATCGGCTCCTACCTCTTGATGAAGTTCGGCACCGAGGAGCAGAAGGAGTACTTCCTGCCGAAGATGGCGACCGGCGAGATCCGCGCCGCCTTCTCGCTTTCGGAGCCGGAGGTCGGCTCCGACGTGCAGGGGATCAAGTCCACCGCCAAGAAGGGCGAGGACGGCACGTGGGAGCTCAACGGCCAGAAGATGTGGGTCACCAACGGCCTCGGCTCCAGCGTCGTCTTCGTCTTGATGAAGACCGACCCGAAGGCCGAACCGGCCTACAAGGGAATGACCTGCTTCATCACCGAGAAGGTGCCCTGGGAGGAAATCAACGAGGGCGATTTCAAAGGTCTCAATGTGCCGCCCAAGATCAAGAAGATGGGCTACAAGGGGGTTGAGTCGACCGAGCTCGTCTACGACGGCTACCGCTGCCCGCCCGAGCGCGTGCTCGGCGGCGAGGAGGCGGGGGTCGGCGAGGGCTTCGTGCAGATGATGGACGCGCTCGAGGTCGGCCGTGTCAACGTCGCCGCCCGCGGCGTCGGCATCGCCCAGCGCGCCCTCGAGCTCGCCCTGCGCTACAGCCAGGAGCGCAAGACCTTCGGCAAGCCGATCGCCCAGCACCAGGCGATCCAGTTCAAGCTCGCCGACATGGCGACCAAGATCGAGGCCGCCCGCCTGCTCACCCGCAAGGCGGCGCGGATGAAGGACGCCGGCGAGCGCTCCGACCTCGAGGCCGGCATGGCCAAGCTGCTCGCCTCGGAGACCGGCAAGGAGTGCGTCGAGGAGTGCTTCCGCATCCACGGCGGCTACGGCTACTCGAAGGAGTACGAGATCGAGCGCCTCTACCGCGACGCGCCGCTGCTTTTGATCGGCGAGGGGACCTCGGAGATCCAGCGCATGGTTATCGGCAAGAAGCTCCTGCAAAGGCACAAGATCTGATGAGGACGCTGCCCTCGTGGCCTCAACTCCTGATCTGATCAAAGCTGCCGTCGAGCGCTTCCAGGCCGAGGTCCCCGCCCTGCAGAAGCTGAAGCTCGTCTTCGGCCTCGAATTGAAGGCCAAACACGACATCCAGCTCTACCACGTCGAGGTGCCCGGTCCGGTGATCAAGAAGGACCTCTCCCAAGACGAGCGGGTGTTGGTTCAGATCGACCGGGCCCAATTCAACGAGCTGGCCGAGAACGGCACCGCCAAGAGCTACCGCAAGGCCTACGAGACCGGCCACATCAAGGCGACCGGCGACTCAAACGTGAAGAAGCTGATCGGCCAAGTGGTCGAAAAGCAGGAGCAGCGCGCCCGTCTCAAAAAAGTGCACTAGGGCATCACGTATATCGAGTAGTACCAGGCCAGCAGCTCCGCGAGGGTGAGCCCGTCCTCCTCGCCGGCTTCTGCGGTCGGCTCGGGGTCGACCTCGGGCGGCTCCCGGCTTCCTTCATCTTCCGGTTCTGAGCCGGCGGTGGGGTTGTCAGCGGCGAAGGCCGCCGTGGCGCTCGAATCGGACGCCTGCCGGAGGGCCTCGGCAGAGGGCCTCCCGTTTTCGAAGCGATCGCCGACGGTTGCGGCGCTCAGTGCTCCGGAATAGATGGCGGCCTCGTCGATGACGCCGTCGAAGTACGTGTCCGAGTAGTCGTTGCGGCCGATGTAGAGCGTGTTGCCGTTGTGGGTCATCGCTCCCGTCTGCGGCATCGATGTCACCTGCGATCCGTCGACGTAGATCATCATGTTCGCGCCGTCGTAGGTGCCGACCAGGTGGTGTACCTCGCCCGCAGAGACCGTGTTGGCGGCGCTTCTGAGCGAACGCGTCGTCCCGCCGATCCAGACTCGGAAGAGGACGCTTCCATCGCTTTGGGCTCGCAGCTCGTACGAGTTGTTGCGTCGAATCACCGAGCCCCGCAACGAGTCGGCCTTGGCCCATGCCTCGAGCGTCAGGCCAGCTTTCATGTTGAGCGGCGCTGTGGGGCTGATGGCGACGTAATCGTCAACGCCGTCGAAGGAGGCGGCGCCGTCAACGCCGTCGCCGACGATGCCGGGCACGCCGAGGGTAGGCCCGTTGAGGTAGGTGCCCGGTGCGACTCCCATCGCGTCCGCCGCTCTGCTCCCGCTCGCCTCGTTGAGGCGCCACAAGCTGACCGGGTCCTCCGTCGCCGGTGGGGGCGGTTCTGGCGTCGGTGGTGGGGGCGGCGCCGGCGTGTTCGGTCCTCGCTCCGAGTGGTTGATCGAGGCCCGATCGACGTAGGCGGTGAGGTCGCCCGAACCGCCGCTCTCAGTCGAGACGATCCCGCAGCGGAGCCTGTTCAGGGGCGCGGCGCCGGCAAACAGGTTGGCGGTTTTCGACGCTCCCATCGACCTGCCGTTGATCTTCAGCTCGGTGTAGGCCACCCCGCTTGTCGAGCTGAGGTCGGCGTGCACCTCAACCCAGTTCCACGACCCTTCGGCAAGCGCGCTCGGCGAGATCGGCCCGATCAGGACACGGCTCGTGCTGCCGCGCGCGGCGCGCACGTAGAGGCTGTCGTTGCCCCAGCTGGCGAAGTTGATCTCCGCTCTGTCGGCGAACGAGGTGCTCGTGCTGTCGTCTCTGACGTAGGAGTCGAGGCGGAGGAGGTCGGTGTAACCGGTGTGGGCCGCGTAAAAGCCCGCTGGCAGATAGATCGCGGCGCCGAACCAGAGATCATCGCCCTCGACGAGGTTGTAGGGGGAGTTGGCCCTAAAGATCGCCCGCGCGTAGGGCCCGCTGCAGGTCGCGTCATTCCCCGTATGAACCCTCAGCGAGGTGCTCCCGGAGTAGGCCAGCGCGGTGTCGCGGACGGCGGTGCTGGCTGCGCAGTGCGTGCTCAGTTGGTCGAAGTTGAGCAGCGCGGTCGTCTGAGTCTCGAGGTCAGCGAGCCTCGGTAGCACCGCAGCGTTGGCCGTCGTCACCGCAGCAAGCAGGCCGCAGGCAACGAGAAGCAAGGCGATTCCGCGCCTTGCTCGCCGCAGCATAGGCTGATCTCCCGTCCCTCCCACGCCGCATGACCATAGCAGCGGGCGTCTGGCGTCCTGTTAAGCCGCTGGCTAGAGTTCCGCGCCCTGTTCGAGATGTCCGACGAGATGACGAGGAGCGAATGACAGAGACAGATCAGGCGGCCCGCGAGGCCTCCGGCGCACATCCCTACGGCCGCTACCTGGAGGAGTTCGAGGTCGGAGCGGTCTACAAGCACTGGCCGGCCAAGACCGTCACCGAGGCCGACGATCACCTTTTCTGCCTGATCACGATGAACCATCACCCGCTGCACATCAACGACGTCTACGCCAAGCAGTCCCAGCAGGGCCGCAACGTCGTCGTCGGCCCCCTCGTCTACTCGCTGGCCCTGGGAATGTCGGTCTCAGACGTCTCCGGCAAGGCGATCGCCAACCTGGCGACGGAAGACCTCAGCCATCCCAACCCCGTCTTCCACGGCGACACCCTCTTCTGCGAGACCGAGGTGCTCGAGGTCAAGCCCTCGAAATCGAAGCCCGACCGCGGCGTCGTCAAGGTCCACACCCGCGTCCTCAATCAAGACGACCTGCTGGTCGCCGAGTTCAAGCGGCTTGTGCTGGTGCCGCGCAGGGAGGCGGGTTAGGGCTCAGTCCCCCAGACGCTCGTTCGATTGGGATGAGCCGTGGGCGTTGCTAGCCTGAACCGATGCGTGGTTGGCTGAAAACCTCGGGGTTGTGCGTTCTCGCCGTATTCGGCGGGACTCTACTCGTGGGGGAGATAGGCACACCTGCTGCCAGCGCGGGCGTCCTCCCGCAGTTTGCGGACACAGCCTTCTACAGTAGCCAGGTCACCTATGGTGCTGCCCAGCCAATCGGGATGGCGGTAGCACCCGATGGTCGCATGTTCATTACGGACAACGCGGGCATCGTCTGGACCTCGATGGGGGGTGGGGCAAAAGCGACCCCGCTCTTCGATCTCAGCGAACATGTGAACGAAGAACAGGACCGCGGCCTGGTGAGTGTCGCTGTCGACAAGAACTACGGGCTCAACCGCTTCATCTATCTCGCGTACACGTTCGAGGACCGGAGCAAGGCTGAACTGGAAGGCAATTCTTCGCTGAAGCTTCTTTCCAAGACACAGCGGCTCGTGCGGTTGACGGTGCCGTCGATCATTCCGGCTGAACCAATCAAACTCAAACCCGAGGATGAGCACGTCGTTCTCGGCAGCTACAGCAGCAGCCTGTCCAAACCGGGGGTTCCGTTTTCGTCGACGCAGGCGTGTCCACAACCGGCCAATTTGGTCAGTGGCGATTGGAGCACTGCCAACACAACCGACTGCATCCCGTCCGATTCCATCGAGCACACGATCGACAGCGTCAGGGTTGACCCGGCGGACGGCACACTGTGGGTCTCGGTGGGGGACGGCGGATCTGGCGGCTCGACCCTCGATCCCAACTCATGGCGCTCGCAGCGAGAGGAGAGCTACTCGGGGAAGTTGCTTCATATCGACACAGACGGCAAAGGGCTCCCGGGCCACGCCTTTTGCCCCAGTGAGACCGATCTGACCAAGGTATGCACGAAGGTATACGC
>JBKPOV010000059.1:0-5774 GCA_046733315.1 Actinomycetota bacterium | reverse complement strand
GCGCCGGCGCCAACCAGGTTGTGGAGCTCGTCGATGAAGAGGATGATGTCGCCGCGCTGGGTGATCTCTTTCATCACCTTCTTCAGCCGCTCCTCGAACTCGCCGCGGTACTTCGAGCCGGCCACCAGGGCAGCAAGGTCGAGCGTGTAGATCTGCTTGTTCTTGAGCAGCTCGGGGACTTCGCCCTTGTTGATGCGGGCGGCCAGCCCCTCGACCACGGCGGTCTTGCCGACGCCGGGCTCGCCCAGCAGCACCGGGTTGTTCTTGGTGCGGCGGGAGAGGATCTGCATGATCCGCTCGATCTCGGTCTCGCGACCGATCACGGGGTCGAGCTTGCCCTCCTCGGCAAGCTTGGTCAGGTTGCGGCCGAACTGGTCGAGCAGCTTCGAGGACTTTTTGCCCTCGCCGGAGCCACCTCCGCCTGGGCCGCCGCCCTGACGCCGGCCGCCGGGGCCGGAGAGCATGCGGATCACCTCGTTGCGGATCTTGTCCGAGTCGGCGTCGAAATCGAGCAGGATGCGGGCGGCAACGCCCTCGTTCTCACGCACGAGACCGAGCAGGATGTGCTCGGTGCCGATGTAGTTGTGGCCGAGCGAGAGCGCCTCGCGCAGCGCCAACTCGAGAACCTTCTTGGCGCGCGGCGTGAACGGGATCTGGCCGGAGGTGACCTCCTCGCCGGAACCGACGATGCGGACGACCTGCGAGCGGACGCGCTCGGTGGTGATGTCGAGCGACTCGAGGACGCGGGCGGCGAGCCCCTCCTCCTCGCGCAGCAGCCCCAGCAGGATGTGCTCGGTGCCGATGTAGTTGTGCTTCAGCGTGCGCGCCTCTTCCTGTGCCAGGACGACTACTTGACGGGCTCGCTCTGTGAATCGCTCGAACAAAAAGCCTCTCTATCTACTCAACTCAGCGCGGGTGAGTAAGTCTCGGTGGGCGCCCTTCGGCTGTCGGTAAGCGCCTATGTGCCTCTAACACGATACCGAGAGCGTCCACCCGGCCCCGCGCCGCAAAAATACGCTCAGAGCGGTCTTTCCAGCCGTTCCGGTGCGCTTTATGTGGTCATAGACCGGATAAGGCGCACCGGAAGCGGGAGACTAGGAGCGCATTGCGGGGAAGAGCACGACCTCGCGGACGCTCTTGGCACCCGTCAACAGCATGACGAGGCGGTCGATGCCGATGCCGACGCCCCCCGTCGGCGGCATGCCTTGTTCAAGCGCGGCGATGAAATCCTCGTCGTAGGGCTGGGCCTCCTCGTCGCCCCTCTCCAGCTCGGTGGCCTGCTGCTCGAAACGGCGGCGCTGCTCGTCGGGGTCGTTGAGCTCGCTGAAGCCGTTCGCGATCTCCATGCCGCCGGCAAATGCCTCGAAGCGCTCGACCAGCCCCTCCTCGGAGCGGTGCGACTTGGCAAAGGGCGAGAGCTCGACCGGGTAGTCGAGCACGAAGGTGGGCTGGATCAACTCCGGCTCGACCGACTTCGAGAGCAATCCGTCGACCAGCTTGCCCCAACCCTCCTCGGGATCAGGTTCGGTTCCGATCGCGGCCGCAAGTGCCTCCCGGGTCGGATGCTCGGCGATGTCGATCCCGCTGCGCTCCCGGATCGCCTCGCGGAAGGTCACGCGCTTCCAGGGAGGTGCGAAGTCGATCGAGATGCCGTCGCGCTCCACCACGGTCGTACCGAGGACCCGCTCCGCGACCTCGGCGACCATCGTCTCCACCCTGTGTGCCGTGGCGGCATAGTCCGAACAGGCCTCGTACCACTCGAGCATCGTGAACTCGGGGTTGTGCTTGTGTGAGACCCCCTCGTTGCGGAAGTCCTTGCCGAGCTCGTAGACCTTGTCGATGCCGCCGACGACGAGCCGCTTCAGATAGAGCTCGGTGGCGATGCGCAGGTAAAGGTCGCGGTCGAGGGCGTTGTGGTGGGTGGTGAAGGGACGGGCCAGGGCGCCGCCGTAGAGCGGTTGCAGGACCGGCGTCTCGACCTCGACGAAGCCGCGCTCATCGAGCCAGCGCCGCACCTCGCTGACCGTGCGAGCACGCAGGGTGAAAAGGTTGCGGCTCTCCTCGTTGGCGATCAGATCGAGCTCGCGCTGGCGGTAACGCGTCTCGACGTCCTCGAGGCCGTGGAACTTGTCCGGGGGCGGCCGCAGGCTCTTGGCCAGCAGGCGCCAGTGATCAACCGCCAAGGAGAGCTCGCCGCCGCGGCGCGTCGCCAGCGCCGTTCCCTCAACCCCGATGATGTCGCCGAGGTCGAGGTCGACGAGGACCTCGTAGGCCTCCTCTCCGAGCAGGTCCTCGCGAGCGTGCAGCTGGATCTGCCCACTAGCGTCACGCAGGTCGAGAAAGCAGGCCTTGCCGTGCCCGCGCCGACCGATCAACCGCCCAGCCACGCGATGCCGCGACTCGGTCTCGATCCCCGGCGCCAGCCCTTCATGCGCCGCCCGCACCTCCCCAATCTCCTCCCGATCGGCGAACTCGGGCGGGAAGGGATCTATCCCAGCCTCCCGGAGCCGCTCGAGCTTCTCTCGCCGGTCACGAAGAACATCTGAGATCTCGCCCTCGCTCATCGACGGGCGAGCCTATCGACCGCCAAGAGCCCATCCCGGTAGGGGTGGAACGTCTTGTACTTTTTCGTCAAGCGCATTGGGCGCCAGCCCAACCCCGATCCACCGAAAAAGTTAAGTGGAACCCCTACCGGGATGGGCTCTACGCCGTCTCGATCTTGGTGATCTTCAACTTCTTCTTGGGCCCTCTGGGCACCTCGACGGTGACGACGTCGTTGCGCTTGTGCCCAATCAACGCTTTGCCGATCGGCGACTCGTTGGAGAGCTTGTGCTGCAGGGGATCGGCCTCGGTCGAGCCGACGATCTGGAATTTTTGCGAGTCGCCGGTCTTCTGGTCCTTGACGTGGACGATCGAACCGAACTGCACTTCGTCGGTGCTGATGTCTTTCTCGTCGATGACGGTGGCCCGGCGCAGTCGCTCTTCGAGCTGGGCGATGCGCTGCTCGAGCAGGGCTTGCTCGTTCTTGGCGTCGTCGTACTCGGCGTTCTCGGAGATATCGCCGAACTCGCGCGCCTCCTTGATCCGTTCGGCAACCTCCCGCCGCTTCACGGTCGAGAGGTTTTCGATCTCCTCCTTGAGCTTCTCGAGACCCTCGGGTGTGATGACGGACTGACGACTCACTTTGGCACTACCTCGCTTTAGTGGATGGAGAACGGCCGAAACGGCTTATAGACCCAAAAACGCCCGGGTGCGGCGGCGTTCGGAGCACCGCACCAGGGCCGGAAGTCGCGGGATTATAGCGAGGGCGCCGGGGCGGTCAGATCGGCGATCAGATGGCGAGCGCTGGGCAGGTCGGCGCGGCGCTGCAACTCCTCGGCAAGCTGCGGCGAAGCGTCGAGCGACTCCATGTACCAGGGGTAGAACTTGCGCAGGTAGCGGCCAGCACGCTCTTGGCCGAGGTGCTGCTCGGCGCTGTCGATCACCCAGAGCAGCTCTGCGACCACCTCGGCGCGGTCCGGCGGTGCGGTGCGGCGGCCGGTCAGTTCTTCGAAGACCCAGGGATTCCCAAGCGAGCCGCGAGCGATCATCACGGCGTCGGCACCTGACTCCTCATAGGCGCGGCGAGCCGCGGCGGCGCTGCCCAGCCCGCCGGAAACGATCACCGGCACCTCGATCCGATCGACCAGCTCGCGAGTGAGCGCGTAGTCGGGGGTGCCTTTGTGACCGACGGTCGCTGCCCGGGGATGAAAGCCGATCGCCGCTACACCGGCCTCCTCGACCAGGCGCACAGCCAGCTCGAAACCAGAGCGGTCGCCGACTTCGATCCCCGAGCGCAGCTTGACCGTGACCGGCAGGCCGCTGCCCTCGGCGGCGCCCCGCGCCAGGGCCAGGGCCAGCTCGTGATCGCGCAGCAGCTCGGCGCCCGCACCGGTCTTGCGCACCTTGCGCACCGGGCAGCCCATGTTGATGTCGATCAGGTCGGCACCCGCTTCGGCAGCGACGGCGGCGGCCGAGCGCATCACCTCAGCGTCGTGACCGAAGAGCTGAATCGAAACGGGGTGCTCGTCGGGATGGATCCGCATCAGCTCGCGCAGTGTGCGCTCGTTGCGATGGTGCAAGCCGAAGCTGGAGACCATCTCCGAGACAGCCAGACCCGCTCCGTGTCGCTTCGCCTGCAAGCGGACGAACCAGTTGCCGATGCCCGCCAGGGGCGCGAGCAGGACCCTGTTTGGAATCTCGATGCTGCCGATCCGGAAGGGATCAGTCAGCGCGGGCTGTTGGGGTGTTCCGCTCATGGATCAGGCGTAGTCCCTTGAGGGTAAGCATGTCGTCGACCTCCTCGATCGTCTCGGTGAAGGGGACGACGACCGAAGCGAGGCCACCGGTGGCGAGCAAGCTGGCCGCGCCGAGTTCATCCTCGATCCGCCGCACGATGCCATCGATCATGCCGGCGAAGCCGAAAACGAAGCCGGACTGGATCGCCGCGCGGCTCGAGCGGCCAATTGCGGTCTCGGGGGGGTCGAGGTCGATGCGGGTGATGCGGGCGGCGCGGTCGATCAGGGCAGTGAGCGAGATCTCCAGCCCGGGCCCGATCGCGCCGCCGAGGTACTCGCCCTCTGCGGAAACGACGTCGATGTTGATCCCGGTGCCGAAGTCGACGACGATGCAGGCGTCGCCGAATCGCTCGTAGGCCGCGATCGCGTTGACCAGGCGGTCGGCGCCGACCTCGAGCGGGTTGTCGATCCGGATCGGCATGCCCGTCTTCAGGCCGGGGCCAATCGCCAGGCACTCCGCCTCGAGGTAGCGCTCGCTGAGTTGCTCGAACTGGGTGCCTAGGGGCGGCACGACTGACGAGACGCAGACGGCGTCGATATCGGCGAAGGACATTCCGCAGAGGCCGAAGAGGCCGCTTATCCGCTCGGCCAGCTCGTCCCCCGTCGCCCCCGAACGGGTCTGGAAGCGCCAGTGCTCAGCGAGGCGCTCACCATCGAAGGCGCCAAGGTGGGTTTGGGTGTTGCCGACGTCGACCGCGAGGAGCACGGTGCGATTATTCCGGGATCGCGTCCGCACCGGCGGGCGGATTCGCCCGTGAGAGCCTAGGATGCCGTTCGATGGCCGCCCGCCTTTACGCGATCCCCGCCTCCCACCCGAGCCTCGCGGTCGCCTTGATGCTCGAGCACAAGGGCATCGCCTACAAGCGCACCGATCTCTTTCCGGTGATTTCGAGGGGGATCGTGCGTGCACTTGGCTTCCCCGGCAAAACCGTTCCGGCGCTCAAGATTGACGGGCGCAAGCTGGTGGGTTCACGCGAGATCTCGCGAGCCCTGGACGAACTCCACCCTGATCCGCCGCTCTTCCCCACTGATCCTGAGAAGCGTGCCGCGGTCGAAGAAGCCGAGCGATTCGGCGAGGAGGACCTGCAGCATCCGATCCGCCAGATCTCCTGGTGGGCGATCAAGAGGGACAGCTCCTCCCTGCGCAGTTACTCCGAGGGAGCCAAGCTCGGCATTCCGATTGGACTCGCCGTACGCACCGCAGCGCCGATCATCGCGCTCGAGGTCCGCATCAACGACGCTAGCGACGAGAACGTCCGCCGCGGCCTCGCTGCCCTGCCGGGCCAGCTCGACAAGGTCGACGCCTGGATCCAGGCGGGCGTGCTGAACGGCGAGCAGCTCAATGTCGCCGACTTCCAGATCGCCCCCAGCCTCGGCCTGGCAATGACGATGGAGGACCTGCGGCCGGCGATCGAGAACCGACCGGCGGGCGCGCTG
>JBKPOV010000058.1:0-13394 GCA_046733315.1 Actinomycetota bacterium | reverse complement strand
GCTACTACGTCAGCGATCTCACCCGCGGCCAACGAGGGCGGCATCACCTACACCTACAACGTCGATGCGTCGCTGCGCTAGCGGGAAGGAATCACCAGCGGGTGACTCTGAAGCAGGCACCGAGATGAAATGCAACGCTTCGATGAGTTTGCATGCGGTTTGGTGGGTGGCGGGCGCCGGAAGACGCATCCGAGTCGACTCTTTCCTTTCGAGCGGGGGCGCTGACGGCTAGGCTTGCGGAACGGAGTCGGACTCGAGTCTGACCCGCCCAGGGGTGCCCCTGCTGAAGAAGCAGGGCGTCACCCTCAAGGCCAAGGCCAAGGCCCCGGCCAAGCGCCAGGGCAAGACGATCCTCCTGTCGGTCTCCGGCGGCAAGTCAGACCCAACAACCGGCGAGGGCGAAGTGATCCACGAAGGACAGATCGTCTTCGCCAAGGGCAACCGCAAGGTGCCGCTGCGAGAGATCGAGCTGAAGGCGAAGAGGACCCCCCTCTTCGCCAAGGTCGGCGGCTCCCAGTTGAAGCTTAGAACTGATCGCAGGCGAGCTGCCGACTTTGAGCCATGCGCAGTTCGCCACTTCTTATCCACGCGCCGACCCTGAGGCCGGGACGATCGTCTGGCCCGACGAAGCCGATGTAGCTCTTGAGACTTTGTATGAGAGAGCCAAGCTTGCTGTCTAGCGGAGCCCGCTAGGCCAGGCGCCGCTCGAAGGTCTTCTCGAGCGCTCGCTCATCTTCCTCGCCGGCGACGGTCTTGTCGAGCCGGGCGATGGCCTCGCGGCCGTCGAGGCGCAAGGTCGCTACCTGGTTGTCGAAGTGGGGCCCCTCGAGCAGGCGCCAGCGGATGCCGGGGTCGGGAGCGCCCGCGAGGCGCGCCAAGCCACGAGTGACGAGCTCAAAGGGGCGTGAAAAGCCGGCCCGGACGACCGCGCGCTCTTTGGATTCGAGCGGGTTGCGATAGGGGGAGCAGACCGCCTGGTAGACGGGGCTCTGCATCTCGGCATCTCGTTTGAAGGCGATGTCGCAGAGGTAGGCGTGGTGGACGTCGCCGGAGAGCAGGACGATCGAGGCCGGCGGTTTGCCGCGCTGCCCGGAGCCGACCTCTTCGAGTAGCCCACGCAGTCGTTGAAAGGAGAACTGGAAGGCGGCCCAGTGGTCGAAGTCGACTGCGCGGCGCAACTGCTCGCTGCCGTGTGCCACCGGCTTGCCCCAGGCGCCGTCGCAAAGGCGCTCGTTCCACGCCTCCAGATGGTGGAAGCCGGGGGAGAGCAGGTAGGGAACGGTAGTGGCGAGGAGGAGGTGGTCGAAGTCGCCGCTTGCGTGGTCGACGATCCAGTCCCAGACCTTGTCGTCGAACATCGAGCGGCGTTCCTCGGTGAGCACCCGGGCGGCACGCGAGTCCATGAAGATCGCCCGCACGCCGTCGATGTCGCGGCAGAAGCTCCACCTGGTGCCGGCCGCGGTCGTGTCGATCTCCTTGGCCCAGCCGCGCAGGACGTCGGTCGCGTCCGGATTCCCCCGTACCCGCGCGTAGATCTCACTGTCGTCGAGCTCGCGCGGCGAGAGGTTGCCGATGTGCTGGTAGATCCAGTAGGTGGCGATCCCGTCGACGGCACGTTCATGCCACCACCGCTTGCGGTCCATCTCCTCGTGCCAGGAGCGGGAGATGTTCCAGTCGTCACTCATGTCGTGGTCGTCCCAGGCCATCGAGGTGGAGACGGTGGAGAACAGCCAGCGGATCATTGGGTCGCTCCAGCTCTCTTCGTAGAGCCAGCTGTACTCCTCGAAGTCGATCACCTCTTTGCCGGGGGGCTCGGAGACGTCTCGACGCGAGCGGATCCGCTCGCGCGTCCGCGGCGAGGCCTCGTCGACGTAGACCTGGTCGCCGAGCAGGAAGAGCAGCTCGGGCCAGTTATCGCGGTCGTCGCGCGCCATCTGCGTCGCCAGCACCCGCAGCGCGTCGTGCTCGAAGCCCTCGGAATTCTCGTCCTTGCTTTCGGTGTAGGGCTCCTCGTGCGGCGCGGCCACCCGGCAGGAGCCGAAGCAGATGTCGACCGCCTTGCCGGGAGAGAATGTGCGGATCGCGCTGGGGGGGAGGTCGTGTTGAGGATCGGGCCAGCACCGCTCGCCGTCGAGCGCGACCTCGTACTCGTAGAAGCCGCCGGGTTCGAGCCCTTCGATTCGCACCAGCGCGTAGTGGTGGCCGGCGACGCCGAAGGTCTGCTCGCGGCGACCGAGGACCTCGACCTCGCACGCCTCGCTCGTCTCGACCCAGACAGTCGCCTCGGTTTCGGAGACGTAGCGGAGCAGGGGGCCGAGCACGAGCTTGGGCATTTCGATCACCTACCCAAGCACGCCGGTCAAGCAACCTGGGACGCCTCTGCTAATCTTGAGTTAGATGGTCAATAAACCCAAGAAAGGAGAGGCGATGAGTGACGCACCCGAGCAGACGAAATTCGTCTCGCGTGGCAGGCTGAACGGCGTGCTCCGCCAGCACCCAGTGGGAGGGGGTCCAGCCGACGCCGCGGCGACCCAGCCCGGACGCGAGCAACACGCGGTCGACGACCTCGACACGCAGGCCTTCGAAGCCCTCTACTACCGGGCTCGCCTGATCCTCGGCGAGCCGCTTCCTCGGCCCGGGCGGTTCCAGCTGCGCGGGCATTGAGGTCTCTCCCCCCTCGAGACCCGACGCTCGGCCCGCTGGAGGAACACGGCGGCGACTAATCCGGCTGTTTGCACTGCCTGGCATCGGGGAAGCCGAACACGGTCCGCGAATAGCCCGATGACCGCGAAGCCCGAGCGGCGGAAACGAGAGGAATGACAGCCAGAGAGGCAGAGGCTCGCTCCACGCGCTTCGCCGACCGGCGCGACGGCGGTCGCCAGCTCGCCGACCAACTGCTGGTGATGGCCAAGGAAAAACCGATCGTGATCGGCCTGCCGCGGGGTGGCATCCCCGTGGCCGAGGAGATCGCGATGGCCCTGCAGGCTCCACTCGAGGCCCTTGCCGTGCGCAAGCTGGGTGCTCCCCATAACCCCGAGTACGGGATCGGGGCGATCGCCGAGGACGGCACGCGGGTCTTCGATGAGGAGGCGCTGGCGGTGCTGGGCATCAGCGGCGCGGTGCTCGAAGAGATCGTCGGACGCGAGACCGCCGAGCTGCGTCGCCGCACCGAGGCGTACCGAGGTCAACGCCAGTTCCCGCCTTTGGAGGACCGCACGGTGATCGTCGTCGACGACGGCGTCGCTACCGGGGTCACCGATACCGCTGCGCTGCGGGCAGTTCGGCGCCGCCGTCCCCGAAAGTTGATCCTCGCCGTGCCGGTCTGCGCCCCGGACTCCGCCATCCGTTTGCGGCGGGAGGCCGACGAGATGATCTGCCTGGTCGAGCCGCAGCTGCTCTACGGGGTCGGACAGTGGTACGCCGACTTCGCCCAGGTGAGCGATGCCGAGGTCGTGGCCGCCCTGGAGCGAAGTCAAGTGCGGGGTCTCGCAGAGTGAGGGGTCGCGGTAAACCCGCAGCCGCTCGGCGGATTCCCCCTGATGGAGGGAAACGGCGATCAACCTAGGGTCGAAGAGTGGTAGCTGACGGCGATGGCAACGAGAAGCGGCAGGTGTTGATAGCCGGCGCCGGAGTTGCGGGCATCGAGGCCGCGCTGGCGCTACGCGATCTGGCCGGTGAGCGAGTCGCGGTCCATCTCTACGATCCGCGCCGAGAATTCGTCTATCGGCCTTTTGCGGTGGGCGAGGCCTACGGCGCCGTGCGTGCTTTCCACTACGACCTGGAACGCCTCAGCGAGCACTGCGGAGCATCGTTTCACCCCAGCGCGATCGTCTCGGTCGACACCAAGCGGCGGTTGGCGGTCACGCGGGACGGCGATCAGCGCCTCTACGACGTTCTGGTCCTCGCAACCGGCGTACGGATGCGCCGGGGAGTGGCGGGCGCGATCACCTTCTGGGGCGCTGCTGAGGAAGGCGAGGTTGGCAAAGTCATCGCCGAGTTGCGGGCCGGGCGCCTGCGGCACCTCGTCTTGACGATGCCAGGGGGGCACAGCTGGACGCTGCCGCTCTACGAACTGGCTCTGCGCGCGATCACCGAGCTCGACATGCTCGACATCAAGGGGACTCGGATCAGCGTCGTCACGCCCGAGGACCTGCCCCTCGGGGTGTTCGGCCGTCATGTGGGAGAGCAGATGAGCGCCCTGCTGTCGGAGCGGGGCATTGAGGTGCTCGCCGGCACGCACCCGGTGAAGTCTGAGGACGGCAACCTCCACGTCGCCCCGGGCGAGGGGATCGGCGCCGACGCGGTGATCAGCCTGCCGCGCCTGGAAGGCAAGCCCGTCGGCGGCGTTCCCCATGACGACAATGGATTTATCGGTGTCGACGAGCACGGAGGTGTGATCGGCCTGGAGGGGATCTATGCCGTCGGGGACGTCACGACTTTTCCCTTCAAGCAGGGCGCCATCTCCACCCAGCAGTCCGACGCGGTGGCTGAAGCGATCGCCGCCGCGGCGGGAGCCGACTTTCAGGCACAACCGTTTGATCCGGTCCTGCGTGCGGTTCTCTGGACGGGACGAGAGCCACGCTACCTCTACGGCAGGCCCACCGGCGGGCATGGCGAAACGTCGAGCTTCGACAAGCAGCCCCACGGGCCGCTGCGCAGCGGCAAAGTCACAGCCCGCTACCTCTCGCCGCTGGTCGACTCGCTCTCGGCGGAGAGCGAGTCGAACGGGGGCCCTCACCTCGACGCTCGGGTCCCTTCGGCATCCTGAATCCGGGCATGATGGCGGGGTGAGCGACCCCCTCGTCCAGCGCTACCGCGCCGCCCGTCGCGACCGCCAGCTCGCCCTGCTGGAGGGCTTCCACGCCCTCAAGCACGCGCTGCGCTTTGGCGCCGAGGTGATCGAGGCCGTCGCCGAGGCACCCGAAGAGCTCGACCGTCTGGCCGAGGAGCTGGCCCCCGACCTCGCCGGCTTGCTGGCTGAGCGGACGACCCGCGTGGACCCCGAGCTGCTCGCACAGCTCGTGCCGCACGCGCCCCGCACGGGGGTGGTCGCGATTGCTCGCCGCCCCCGCGTCGACGTTGCCGCCGTGCTCGCTGCCCAACGCGCGGCACCGATCGTGCTGCTCGAGGACCCGCGGACGATGGGCAACATGGGCGCCTGCGTGCGGGTTGCCGCCGCGGCAGATGCGGCAGCGGTGCTGAGCACCGGCAGCAATGACCCTTGGCACCCGGAGGCACTGCGCGGGGCAGCGGGTCTGCACTTCGCACTGCCGGTGGCCCCGGTGGAGTCGATACCCCCCGGAGACAGGCCCCTCGTCGCGATCGACCCCGGCGGCAAGGCGCTGGGGGACGCGCCGCTCGCTCCGCGCTCGATCCTGGCCTTTGGCACCGAGCGCTACGGCCTCAGCGATGCGCTGCTCGAGCAGGCCGACGCCCGTCTTGCGATCCCGATGCGCGAGGGTGTCTCCAGTCTCAACCTCGCCACCTCGGTCGCGGCCGTGCTTTTCTCGCAACGCCTTTGAACCTTGCTCGCCCCTGCTGCGTAGAAAGGGCCGATGGTGCGAATCGTCGCCGCTTTCGTTCTCGCCTCCGCCCTGGTCGTCAGTCAGGCGGCGCCCGCGTCCGCTCCCGGCCCAGCGCAGGCGAGCGCAGCAAAGAAGGTCGACATCAGCGACTTCGAGTTTCACCCGCCCACTCTCCAGGTCAACAGCGGAACGCGGGTGGTTTTCTCCAATTCGTCGGGCACCGCCCACACGGCTACGGATAAGGGCGCCTTCGACACCGGTCGCATCAAGGCCGGCAAGGCAGTCGCGGTTCGTTTCGAGATGAAGGGGACTTTCAGTTACCACTGCAAGATCCACCCCTTCATGCACGGCAAGATCGTCGTCGGCTGAGATAGGTTGACAGGCGCCCTGTCACCATCGAAAGGATTCACCTTGCCGTTTGCCGACATCAACATCGGAGAAGCTCTCCTCGTTGCCTTCGAGGTCTTCTTCTTCGTGATCTGGATCTGGATCCTGATCACGATCATCAGCGACGTATTTCGTGACCACGAGCTCTCCGGTTGGGGAAAGGCAGCATGGGTCCTCTTCCTGGTCTTCATTCCCTTCCTAACCGCGCTGATCTACTTGATCGCGCGTGGCAGCGGCATGCGCGACCGCACGATCAAGGCTCAGGCCGAGGCCAAGCAGCACTTTGATTCCTACGTTCGCGAACAGGCCCACACGACGCCGGCCGACGAACTGCACAAGCTGAACGAGCTGAAGGAAAAGGGCGCGCTGTCGTCTGAGGAGTTCGACAAGGCGAAGGCGAAGCTGCTGGCGTAGCTGGCTGACGAGGATGCCGGGTCCCCCTCCCCAAAACGCGCGGCAGGAGCCGCGCTTGAGTGTTTTGGGGAGGGGGACCCGGCATCCCTCCGGAGCCACCCAAGCTTCAAGCGCGCGAAGTGCCGCCGGCGGCGTGAGGCCCTTCGGGGGTCCCTCCCCAGGAACTCCCGCGAAGCGGCCTGGGGAGGGACCCCCGAAGGGCCTGGTGCGTCGGGACCTCTCTCCGAAACCCTCCAAATTGCGGTTTCTGCAGGGGATCTTGCAAGTTATTAGCAACTCCTAACAATCTCGGCGGCCTTTCGCTACCTTGCGCCGTCGATGCGCGTTTCCCTTCGCGGCAACTCATGGCGGCTGCTGCTGCCCGCGGCGCTGCTCCTTGCCGTGCTCTGCGTGGCTGCTTCGGCGCCCGCCAAGAACCTCGAAGAGAAACTGCAGGACACGCAGGGGAAGCTCAGCGACATACGCGAGAACCAGAGCGCGCTGGCGGCGACGATCGCCGGACAGAACAAGGCGATCGACTCGATGATCGGCGAAGTCTCGGTGCTGCGCCAGAAGCAGGCAGCGGTTGAGGCGGAACTGTCGGCAAAGCAGGATGAGCTCAAGGCCGCGACGGCCAAGCTTGAGGCGGACAAGCGCCACCTGGCGCGCGTCCGCGACCGCTTGCGCCGCGCGCTCGACGTCCTGCGCGATCGCCTCGTGGCGATCTACGAGTCGGGCAGTCCCGACATGCTCAACGTCGTGCTCGACTCGGCCAGTTGGTCGGAAGTCAACGCCCGGGCCGACTATCTGAACCAGATTCAGGAATACGACGACTCCGTCGCCTCGCGGGTCAAGGCGCTGCGCGATCAGGCCCGCGCTGCTGTGAAGCGAATGACGGCCGTGCGCCTGCAGATAAAGGACGCCCGCGACGCGATCGCGGTCAAGGAGCGGGAAGTCGCCTCGGCCCGCCAGGAAGCCGAGGTTCGCTTCGGCGAGCTGAAGTCGGCCCAGGCAGAGCGGCGCGAAGCGATGGAATCGCTCGAATCCCGCGAAGAAGCGCTCAGCAACAACCTCGCCTCGATCTCCGAACAGATCGCCAGCGCGACCGGCGCGCCGCCCCCAGTGGCCGGCACCCCGGCGCCGCTCACCCCCGGCCAAAGCGCCAACTACATCTCCGAAAGCCAGGCCAGCGTGCCGAGCGAGGCACCGGCTGCGGTTGCCGCCGCGATCGAAGCCGCCAACTCGATCGCCACCACCCCCTACATCTGGGGAGGCGGGCACGGCTCCTTCGAATCTTCGGGCTACGACTGCTCCGGCTCAGTCAGCTTCGCCCTCAACGGCGGCGGTTTCCTATCGAGCCCGCTCGACTCGACCGGCCTCGAGACCTGGGGCGAAGCGGGCCCGGGTCAGTGGATCACCGTCTACGCCAACGCCGGTCACGCCTGGATGATCATCGCCGGCCTGGCTTTCGACACCTCCGGCGGCGCCGGCCCCCGCTGGCACACATCCCCCGTCAGCTCCACGGAAGGCTTCATAGCCCGCCACCCACCGGGTTACTAACCGCCGACGGGACTCAAAGTCGAGATATAGATCGTTTTCAGGCCCGTCGGTCCCAGGTTGCCGCATTGCCGCGGCTGACGTGGATCACGCCCTCGAAGCCTTCGCGCTGCAGGATCGAGGCCGCTAGGCCGCTGCGCTTGCCGGCCTTGCAGATCGTCGCGATCGGTCGCTTCCGCGGCAGCTCGTCGATGCGATCGCGCAGCTGGCCGAAGGGGACGTGGATCGAGCCGGGGATGTGCCCCTGCTCGTACTCGGCGGCGCCGCGGACGTCGAGCACCTGCGGCGGCTCGCTGTCGTCGAGCCGGCGGGCCAGCTCTTCGAGGTCGATCGCCTCAATGCGAGCGACCGGCCGGTCCTCGGCCCGCCAGGCGGTCATGCCGCCGCCGAGGAAGCCGCGCACGCGCAGGCCGACCGCCGCGAGCAGCTCGGCAGCGTCGAGCTCGTTGCCATCGGAGGCGGCGACGACGAGCAGCTCGGCGTCGACCGGCACCACCTGCGCCACCTTGGTCGCGAAGCCGGTGTCGTAGGCGGAGGCGCTGATCGAGCCGGGGATGTGCGCCTCGTCGAACTGCTCGTTGGTGCGCGAGTCGACGGCGAGGGCGCCGTCGGCGATCGCCGCCTCGAAGCCGTGCGGAGTCAGCCGCGTCGGCGCGCCGATCGCTGCCACCAGCGGGCCCCGGTTGAGCGAGACGATGTGCTCGACGTTGGGCGGCTTGCTGCCGATCGTGGCGACGGCGTCCTCGACGAACTCGCTCTCGCTCGCGAAGCGCAGCGCCCGGTTGTGGCGGCGCTCGAAGCCGATCGTGGTCGAGGTCTTGAGGTCGATCCCGGAGCTTCCGCACAGCGAGCCACCCAGGTGCCCGGGCCAGACCTCGGTCTCCTCGGGTAGCGCCAGCAGCCGCTCGTGCAGGGAGCGGAAGATGTCGGCGGCGCCGTCACGAGGCTCGACGGCGAGGTCGGGGCGGGCGACGTCGCCGACGAAGAGAGAGTCGCCGGTGAGCACCGCCCAGGGCTCGTTCCCTCGCGATGCGTCGCGCAGCAGGAATGAGGTGTGCTCGGGGCGGTGGCCGGGGGTGTGGATCGCCTCGATGCTCGCCCCTTCGCCCAGCTGCAGCGCCCAACCGTCGCTGAAGGACTCGTGCGGGTAGGTGGCCTCGGCCAGCTCGTGGATGTGGATCGTCGCGCCGGTGGCCCGCGCCAGGCGACCGTGGCCGGAGACATGATCGGCGTGGTTGTGCGTCTCCAGCACGTGCTCGATGCGGACCCCGTGCAGGCGGCTGAGGTGCAGGTAGGGATCGATGTCCCATTGCGGATCGACGACCGCGGCGACCCCCGAAGCGGTATCGCCGATCAGGTAGGAGGCGCAGCCGAGGTCCTCGTGGATTATCTGACGAAAGAGCATCTGAGCGGTCGTTTTCGAGAGTGGCGGTTACCGTTACGGTCGGACCAGCGTAGCGGCGAGGGAAGGAGCGGAATGGCAAACGAGGTCAACACCGAGTTGGAGCGGGATCTGAGCGCTTTGCTCGAGGTCGAGCGCTTTGAGCCCCCTGAGGAGTTCCGGTCCACGGCCCTGCTCTCGGACCCAGCCATCTACGCGAAGGCCGCCGCCGACCCGGAGGCTTGGTGGCTGCGCCAGGCGACCGAGTTGCTCGACTGGGCGCAACAGCCCAGCGAAGGCCTTGACGAGTCCAATCCTCCCTTCTACAAGTGGTTCGCGGACGGCAAGCTGAACGCCTCGGCGAACTGCCTCGATCGCCACGTCGAGGCAGGGAACGGCGAGCGCGTCGCCTTCCACTGGCGCGGTGAGGAGGGGGAGGAGCGCGATATCACCTATGCCGAGCTGCTTGCCGATACGCAGCGTTTCGCCAACGCGCTCAAGGACGTCGGCGTCGGCCCCGGCGACATCGTCGGGATCTACCTGCCGATGATTCCCGAGGTCGTCATCGCGATGCTGGCCTGCGCCCGCATTGGCGCCCCCCACAACGTCGTCTTCGGCGGCTTCTCGGCCGAGGCGGTGCGGGAGCGGATGGAGTTCTCCGAGGCGAAGGCTCTGGTCACCGTCGACGGCGCCCGCCGCAAGGGCAAGACGGCGCCGATCAAGCAGCAGGTTGACGAGCACCTTGACGACCTCGAGTCGCTGGAGACGATCGTCGTCGTCCGCCACACCGGCATCGATTGCCCGATGCGCGAGGGCCGTGACCGCTTCTACGACGAGCTGATGGAGGCGGCGGAGGCGGAGTGCCCGGCCGAGCCGCTCGATGCCGAGCACCCGCTCTTCATCCTCTACACCTCCGGCTCGACCGCGAAGCCGAAGGGGATCCTGCACACGACCGGCGGCTACCTGACCGGCGTCGCCGCCACCCACCGGTACGTTTTCGACCTCAAGCCGGAGAGCGATGTCTACTGGTGCGCCGCCGACGTCGGCTGGGTCACCGGCCACTCCTACATCGTCTACGGGCCGCTGCTCAACGGCGCCACCAGCGTGATGTGGGAGGGCGCGCCCGACTATCCGAGCAAGGGCATCTGGTGGGAGCTGGTCGAGCGCTACGGGGTGACGATCCTCTACACGGCGCCGACGGCAATCCGCACCTTCATCAAGTGGGGGGCGGAGATCCCCGAAGAATCCGATCTCTCCTCGTTGCGTTTGCTGGGCTCGGTCGGCGAGCCGATCAATCCCAAGGCCTGGCTCTGGTACCAGACGGTGATCGGCGGCGGCCGCTGTCCGATCGTCGACACCTGGTGGCAGACGGAGACGGGCGCGATCATGATCACGCCGCTGCCGGGGATAACCGCGACCAAGCCGGGCTCGGCGACGACGCCGTTCCCGGGGGTCGAGGCCGCTGTGGTCGATGAGCACGAAGGCAAGCCGATCGAAGGGGGTCAGGGCCTGCTGGTCCTCCAGCGCCCCTGGCCGTCGATGCTGCGCACCCTCTACAAGGAGGAAGACCGCTTCATCGAGACCTACTTCTCGCGCTTCGGCAGGGAGACCTACCTGGTCGGCGACGCCGCCCGCCTCGACGACGACGGCTACTTCTGGGTGATCGGCCGCATCGACGACGTCGTCAACGTCTCCGGACACCGGCTTTCCACGGCCGAGGTCGAGTCGGCGATCGTCGCCCACGAGAAGGTCGCCGAGGCCGCCGTGATCGGCCAGTCCGACGAGGACACCGGCCAGGCGATCTGCGCCTTCGTCACCCTGCGGGGCGACACCGAGCCCAGCGACGAGCTGATCGAGGGCATACGCGCCACCGTCGCCGAGCGGATCGGCAAGTTCGCCCGCCCGAAGCGGATCATCTGGGCCGATGACTTGCCGAAGACCCGCTCCGGCAAGATCATGCGTCGCCTGCTGCGCGACATAGCCGAGGGCCGCGCCCTAGGCGACGTGACCACCCTGCGCGACCCCGACGTGATGGGCGAACTAGAGGCCAAGATCGCCGAGCTGCGCGATTCCGAGGACTGACCCCGCTTCCGGTGCGCCTTATGTGGTCTGGGACCGTATAAAGCGCACCGGAACGCTCAGGTCGGGCGTTCGTCGACCAGGCGCTGGACCGCGACCTCGAGGGACTGCAGCTGTTCCTGGACGCTTTTCAGCTCGCGCAGGGCGAGGGTCTCGGCGCTGATCTGCTCGGCCGCCAGCTCCTCCTCGACCTCGACGATTTCGGGACTGAGGAAGCGCTGGGCGAAGCTGCCGGTGAGGAGAGCGACGAAACCGATGCCGACCAGGAGAACGACGCTCGAGACGATCTCACCCCCGGTCGTGGTGGGCCGGACGTTGGAGCCAAGCGTGGTCATCGTGGTGATCGCCCAGTAGAGGTCGTCCCAGAAAGTGAGATTTTCGTTCTGCTGCTCGAAGGCGCCGAATAGGGCGGCGCCGCCGATTGCGGTCAGCACCGCCAGCAGCATCGCGTAGCGGACTCCCTCCAGCGAGAACACCTCGCGCGAGAGTTGAGCCAGGCGCAGCAGTCGAAGCAGGCGCAGCAAGCGAAGGACGCGCAGGCTCTGCAGGCCGGCGGGCAGGACCGGTGGGGTGAGGAAGACGATGATCAGGTCGAGGGGGCGGCGGCGAATCCATGCCCAGCGGTCGGGCACCACCGACATCATCACGACGAACTCGATCAGGAAGGCCGTCCAGGTGATCCAGTTGAGCGCGATCGCCAGTTTGGCCAGCGCTCCGCCGGAATGCGACTCGGTGATCGCGACCGTGGGCAGCGTCAGCGCCGCCGCGATCAGCATCGGCGTGTTCAGCCGTTCGGCGACGCGCGTCGAGCGAGCGTCCATTCCAGGCGCGTAGCGCACCGGCAGCTCTGCCTGTCTGGCGGTCACCGCGACTGATTCGACGCTGCCCGGACCACCCCCTTTGCGTACCATGGCTCGGCAAGCAACCAACCAGGAGACGCTCACTCGATGACCACCAGCACCGCCACGCAGGACTACAAGGTCGCCGACATCGACCTCGCCGATTTCGGGCGCAAGGAGATCGCCCTCGCCGAGGTCGAGATGCCAGGCTTGATGCAGACCCGCGAGGAGTTCGCTGCCGAGCAGCCGCTCAAGGGGGCTCGCATCACCGGCTCCCTGCACATGACGGTGCAGACCGCGGTGCTGATCGAGACGCTGGTGGCGCTCGGGGCCGAGGTCCGCTGGGCCAGCTGCAACATCTTCTCGACCCAGGACCATGCCGCGGCCGCGATCGCCGCGGCGGGGATCCCCGTCTACGCCTGGAAGGGCGAGACGCTGGAGGAGTACTGGTGGTGCACCGAGCAGGCGCTGCTCTGGCCCGAGGGCGAGGGCCCGAACATGATCCTCGACGACGGCGGCGACGCGACCCTGCTCGTCCACAAGGGCGTCGAGTTCGAGAAGGCGGGCGCCGTGCCCGACCCGGCGACGGCGGAGTCGGACGAGTTCAGGATCATCCTCGAGACCCTGCAGCGCTCACTCGAGGAGGACCCGCAGCGCTGGACCCAGGTCGCGGCGGGCATCCAGGGCGTCACCGAGGAGACGACCACCGGCGTCCACCGGCTCTACCAGCTGGCCGAGACCGGCGACCTGCTCTTCCCGGCGATCAACGTCAACGACTCGGTGACCAAGTCGAAGTTCGACAACCTCTACGGCTGCCGTCACTCGCTGGTCGACGGGATCAACCGCGGCACCGACGTGATGATCGGCGGCAAGGTCGCGGTGATCTGCGGCTACGGCGACGTTGGCAAGGGCTGCGCGTCCTCGCTGCGCGGCCAGGGCGCCCGCGTGATCGTCACCGAGATCGACCCGATCTGCGCCCTCCAGGCCGCGATGGAGGGCTACGAGGTGCGGACCCTCGACGAAGTGGTGGAGACGACTGACATCTTCGTCACCGCCACCGGCAACAAGGACATCATCACCCTCGACCACATGTCGCGGATGAAGCACAACGCGATCGTCGGCAACATCGGCCACTTCGACAACGAGATCGACGTCGCCGGCCTCGAAGGCGGCGACGCCGAGCGGGTCAACATCAAGCCCCAGGTCGACGAGTGGCGCTTCCCCGACGGCCAC
>JBKPOV010000057.1:0-9660 GCA_046733315.1 Actinomycetota bacterium | reverse complement strand
GGCGAGTCCCTGCGGGGGGTGCGGATCTGGAAGGTCGGCGGCGGCGGCTACGACCCGGCCGCGGCGGCGGCGGCCGCGCGCCGCCAGGCGGGCGAGTTCCTTGCCGCCACGGCCGCGCGGCTGCGCGAGTACACCGCCGCGGCAGGCCGGCGCGGCTTGCTCGTCTTCGCAATCGACACCGAGCTGCTCGGCCATTGGTGGTCGGAGGGCGCGCTTTGGTTGCAAGAGGTCTTGGCCAGGGCCGAGAGTGCCGGGGTCCGCTTGCTCACCGTGCCGGAGGCGCTGGCCGAGCATGAGCCGGTCGAGCGGCCCCTGCGCGCATCCACCTGGGGCGAGCACAAGGACCTGAGCACTTGGGATTCGCCCGCCGTCGCCGACCTCGCCTGGGGGTCGCGGCGGCTGGAGCTCCGCCTGCTGCGAGCGCTCTCCAGCGGCCTGCGGGGAGGGGGCGCCGAACGGGCCGCCCGCGAGCTTCTCGCCGCCCAAGCGAGTGATTGGGCCTTCCTCGATCAACGGGGGCAGGCGGGGGACTACGCGTACTGGCGGGCGATTTCGCACTCCGAAGCCGCCCTGGAGGCCATAGACTCTCCGGCCATCGCCGATCCGCGCATGCGCGCACTAGCCCCTGATTTGAGCCTCTCGCCGCTACTGCAGCCGTGACTCGCGTCCTCATTCTCTCCTGGGAGTACCCGCCCCTGATCGAGGGAGGCCTTGCCCGGCACGTGCGCAAGCTCTCGGAGGCGCTGGTCGATCGCGACGTCGAGGTCCACGTCCTCACCCGCGGCGGCGAGGAGTCCCCGGCCGAGGAGCGGCGCGGCGGAGTGACGATCCACCGTATCCGCGAGCCAAAGCGCCCCACCGACCTCGGCGAGTTCGTTGCCTGGGTCGAGCGGATGAACTCGGACATGCTCGCCGCCGGAGTCGAACTCGGCGACCGCTACAGCTTCGACCTCGTCCACGGCCACGACTGGCTCGTCGCCAACGCCTGCGACCACCTCGCCAAACGCTTCGACGCGCCGCTGGTGACGACGATTCACGCCACTGAGCACGGCCGCCACCAGGGCTGGGTCGACAAGCACCCGCAGACTTACATCCACGGGGTCGAGCGTTGGATCACCAACCGCTCCAATCGGGTTATCGCCTGTTCGCACTACATGCGCGAGCAGATCGCCGACATCTTCGGCGTCGAGGAGGGCCGCGTCTCGGTCATCCCCAACGGGATCGACCCCGACGACCTGCAACCGCAGGACCCTGCCGAGCTGACCCGCCTGCGCGCCGAGTTCGCCGCCCCGCGGGAGAAGCTGGTCCTCCTGATCGGTCGCCTCGTCTATGAGAAGGGCTTCCAGCTCGCGCTTGAGGCGATGCCGCGACTGATCGAAGAGGTGCCGGGCACGCGCTTCCTGATCGCCGGTTCCGGCACCCACGAGGCGGAGCTGCACAAGCAAGCGGAGGAGCTCGGCCTGATGGAGCACGGCACCTTCCTCGGCTGGATCGGCGACGACGTGCTGCACTCGCTCTACAAGATCGCCGACCTGACCGTGGTGCCTTCGATCTATGAGCCCTTCGGCCTGGTGGCGCTCGAGGCGATGGCTTCGGGCTGCCCTTGCATCGTCGCCGACACCGGCGGCCTGCGCGAGGTCGTGCCCCACGAGGAGGCGGGCCTGCGCTTCCGCGCCCACGACCCCGAAGCACTGGCCGAGGTCGCGATCCGCGTCCTCTCCGACGACGAGTTGGGCCGCAGCCTCGTCGCCGAAGCCTACGAGCACCTGCGCCGCTTCGACTGGGGCGACGTCGCCGAGCAGACCGCCGCCGTCTACGCCGATCTGGTTGGCGAGACGACCCCCGCTTAGGCGCTCTTCGTCGCCTCGCCGGGGCGGTCTGGTTTGAACTTGCCGATCCGTGTGCCGCCCGGCTCCCAGCCCATGCCGACGAGCAGCTCGTCGGCCGAGACTTCGAGCGAGCCGATCAGCTTGATCAGCGTGTCGATGCGGGCGATGCGCAGGCCGCGCTCGAGCTGACTGATCTCGGTGCGGTGCAGCGAGGCGCGGACGCTGAGCTCCTCCTGCGAGAGGTCGGCGCGCTTGCGACAGCGGCTCAGGTTTTCTCCAAAGCGGGCGGCGATGTCCACGGGCATTATTGTTTCTGAGGAAACTATCGACACCTCCTTAACAGGAGGTTGCCCCGCCGTAGGCCACTGCCGGTGGTGCTCGCAGTGTAATGTATCAGCTATCAGACAATAGACTTCATTTCTGGTAAAGTCATGGCAGGTCGACGCCGTCCGATTCCGGCAACGACCGGTCCCTACCATGACTATGTGCGAGAGATTGGAGTTCGGGAGTTGAAGACGAATCTGAGCAGCGTGCTTCGCGATGTCGAGGGAGGCGAGCGAGTCACGATCACATCGCGCGGCCGTCCCGTCGCGGAACTTGTGCGGGCATTGCCCGAGCGAAGCGAGGCGATGAAAAAGCTGATTGCCGAAGGCCGGGTCACACCCGCTTCCGAACCCCTCCCGATGAGCCCCCTCCGTCGCCCCGAGACACGGGACGATCCGCGACGGCGATCGTCCTCGCCGAGCGCGAAGAAGAGCGTTGACGCTTTATCTTGACTCGAGTGCGCTCGTCAAGCGCTACGTGAAGGAGGCTGGCAGCGACTCGGTGATCGAGGCGATGAGGCATGCGAGCGCCTACAAGATGTGCAGAATCGGCATCGGCTTCGCACTCTCGATGCCCTGCATCTGGCCGCAGCCCTAGCTGTCGCCGATGATGACCCAACTTTTTTGACCTGGGATATAGAGCTGCACCACGCCGCCCGTGCGGAGGGACTCCGGACCCTGCCAGCTGCGCTCGGCTAAGTAAGGGCTCAAGGCTGCGAGATCTAATCTTCCGGCGGGGGCAGCGTCGTATGGGCCCGGGGGTCGGGCTCGACCGGATTTGGCCAGCGCAGCTCCTGCGGCGCCTCGCGCATGCGGATCACCCGCGCGGGGATGCCCGCCACGACCGCGTTGGCGGGGACGTCTCTGGTGACGACCGAGTTGGTGCCGACGATCGCGTTGTCGCCGACGCTGACGCCGCGCAGGATGCAGGCGCCGTAGCCGATCCAGACGTTGGAGCCGACCTCGACGTCGCGCTTGTAGATGCCCTGCGTGCGGATCGGCCGCTCGACTTCGACGACGCCGTGGTCGAAGTCGATGAACATCGCCCGATCGGCGATCACGCACTGCTCGCCGATCCGCACCCGCTTGTAGGCCGAGATCGTGCACTCCTGGCCGATCACGGTCTTGGTACCGATCTCGACCCGACCCTCGTGGCAGCGCACCTTGGTTCCGTCGCCGAGCCAGACGAAGCGGCCGAACTCGACCAGGGCGCCGGGAGCGATCTGCAGTTCGAGCCCGCGGCCGAAGAAAATTGGCCCGTTCGTGCGCCAGCGACGCCCGGCCGCGGTGAAAAAGCGGCGACGCAGGTAGCGGCCGAGCAGCCGCCCGTATTTCAGGTTCAGCATCCCGTTGCGCGAGAGGAAGCGGATTGAGCGGATCACGGCGGCGGGAACTCTAGACTGGCGCAGCCGTGACCGATACCGCCAAGACAGCCCCCCTTGCCGAGCGCCTCGTCGCCGGCGACAAGCGCGCTCTGGCGCGAGCGATCACCCTGATCGAGTCCGACGATCCAGCCGGCTGGGAGCTCGTGCGCGAGGTCTACCCGCGTACCGGCAAGTCCCGCATAGTCGGTTTTACCGGCCCGCCGGGCGTCGGCAAGAGCACCCTTATCGGCGCCCTGACCGCCGAGCTGCGCAAGTCCGAGCGCCAGGTCGCGGTGCTTTCGATCGATCCCTCCAGCCCCTTCACGCAGGGTGCCCTGCTGGGCGACCGGATCCGCCTTTCCGATCACTTCCTCGACCCAGGCGTCTTCATCCGCTCGATGGCCTCGCGCGGGGCCCTCGGTGGCCTCTCCGAGGCGGCGCTGCAAGTGGCCTTGGCGATGGACGCGGCGGGTAAGGACGACGTTCTGATCGAGACAGTGGGCGTCGGCCAGGCCGAGATCGACATCGTTGATCACGCCGACACGATCGTGCTGGCGCTGATGCCCGGCTCCGGCGACTCGATCCAGGCGCTGAAGGCTGGTGTGATGGAGATTCCGGACGTGATCGTCGTCAATAAGGCCGACCATCCGATGACAGACACGATGGTGCGCGAGGTGCGCGGAGTGCTGGCGCTCTCGCAGGACCCCGAGGGCTGGAAGGTGCCGATCCTGCGCACGGAGGCGGCGCGGGGGGAGGGCGTCGTCGAGCTTGCCGAGGCGATCGACGAGCACCGCGCTCATATCGAGGCGGCAGGGACGCTGCAGGAGCGCCGCGCGCGCAACCTTCGCAACGAGGTGCTGGGCATCGCCACCTCGCGGATGCGGAGGCGGATGGAGGCGACGGCCGCTGCGGACCCGGAGACTGCCGCGCTGCTGGAGCGGGTCGTGAGGCGAGAGCTCGATCCGGCCAGCGCGGCCTCGGAGTTGCTGGAGAGACAGGCGGATGACTGAGCCCACCGCCGCGGCGCCGCTTGCACCTGAGGAGGCGCGACGCTGGCTCGGCAGCCGCGTCGATGAGATCGGCGGCGCCGAGATCGGCCAGGTCCACGGTTTCTTCGCCGACGCCGAGAACGGCAAGCCGAGCTGGCTGATTGCCAGGCAAGGTCGCTTCAAGGGCACGCTGGTCGCGATCCCGATCGGCAACTGCGCCGGCGGCGGCGGCCGTGTCTGGGTCGCGCGGGAGCGCGACGCGATCCGCAGCGCCCCGGTTGTCGATCCGACCCGCCCGCTGCTGCGCGAGCACGAGCTGACAATCTGCTCGCACTACGGCATCGGCGAGGGCGTCGGCAGGGCAGCGGAGGTCCTCGGCCGTAAAGCGGGCTCCGTCACTTCCCAGCCCGCCTGAACCTCTTGCCGTCACCTTCTCGTAGGTAGAAGGTGGAAAGGTTGATCTGATGGTCTTGCTGATGCTCTTCGGCTTCCTCGCGGGGGCGGGCACCGCGCTCTCGCCCTGCGTGCTGCCCGTCTTGCCGATCGCGCTCTCCGCCGGCGCCACCGGCGGCAGGCGCCGGCCGCTGGGGATAGTCGCCGGCCTGGCGGTCTCGTTCACCTTTGCCACGGTGGCGCTGGTCTACCTGATCTCGTCGCTGGGCTTGCCCGACGATCTACTCCGCAACCTGGCGATCGCCGTGCTGCTCGGCTTTGGGATCTCGTTGATGATCCCGCCCCTGGCGGCTCGTATCGAGGCGACGATGAGCCGCTTCGCCGGGCGCGCCGGAATCGCCGGCGGGGGAGGGGATGGCTTCTGGTCGGGGACGGCGGTCGGCGCCAGCCTCGGGCTCCTCTACGCACCCTGCGCCGGCCCGATCCTCGCCGGGGTGATCACGGTCTCCGCCTCGCAGCCGTTTACCGCCGGTCGTTTGGCGGTCGCGCTCAGCTACGGGCTCGGCTCCGCCGTGGTCCTCTACTTCCTGATGCTGGGCGGCCGCAGGTTGGTGGCGCCGCTGGTGCGGCGCGGCTTGGGGCTGCAGATCGCGATGGGAGCGGTGATGGTCATCGTCGCCCTGGCGATGGCTCGCGACTATGACGTGAGGTTCCAGAACGAGATCGCCAGCTCGCTGCCGAGCTTTCTGGTCAACCCGACCGAAGGGCTGGAGGACACCGCAACGGCTAGGACTGCGCTCGCCGACGTCCGCGGCGAATCGGCCCACGGCGTCGGTGCGAAGGCGACGAGCGCGACGGCGGCGGTTCGAGACAGCGCTGATGAACGTTCGCCCCCCGATGCGCGACGGTCCGGGCTGCCCGTGCTTGGGCCGGCTCCGGAATTCGTCGGCAACCAAGAGTGGTTCAACACACCTGGAGGTCGACCGCTGACCCTGCGCTCGCTGCGCGGCCGCGTCGTCCTCGTCGACTTCTGGACCTACAGCTGCATCAACTGCCTGCGCACCCTGCCCTACCTGACCGCCTGGGATAGGACCTACCGCACGGAGGGCCTGACGATCGTCGGCGTCCACTCGCCCGAGTTCCCCTTCGAGAAGGACGCCGGCAACGTGGAGGAAGCGATTGAGCGCAACGGCATCCACTATCCCGTCGCCCAGGACAACGACCTGGCGACCTGGAGCGCCTACGGCACTCAGTACTGGCCCTCGGAGTACTTCATCGACGCTGAGGGCCGGGTCCGCTTCGCTCACTACGGAGAGGGTGAATACGAGGAGAAGGAGAAGATCATCCGCGAGCTGCTCGCCGAAGCAGGTCGGCCGGTTTCCGGGCACGATTCGGAAGCGCACGGGATCGAAGCCTCGGCCGGGGTGACCACGCCCGAGACCTACCTCGGCACCGCGAGGGCCGAACGCTTCACCAACCCGATGCTTTCACCGGGCTCCCACGAGTTCACGAAAGCGCCGCCTCCCGGCCCGAACGAATTCGCCTACCACGGCCGCTGGAGGATCACCCTCGATTCCGCCACGGCAGAAGGCGGCTCGCTCGACCTCAACTTCGGCGCCCGGCGCGTCTACCTCGTGCTCGGCTCGCCGGGACGGAGCCGCAGCGTCCGCGTCCTGCTCGACGGTCGTCCGATCCCGGCCGGCCTCGCCGGCTCGGATGTCCACGATGGGGGCGTCGAGGTCCGCGCCCAGCGCCTCTACCACTTGGTCGACCTGCCCCGCGTCGGCAAGCACCTGCTCCAGATCAACCCCGAGCCGGGAGTGACGGCCTACGCCTTCACCTTCGGCTAGGGCCCCGCCGATGGGCCTCAAAACGGTCTATATCTCGACTTTGGGTCCCGTCGGCGGGGCTAGCAGCCGAGCTGGCGGGCTATGACCATCTGCTGCACCTCGTCGGTGCCCTCGCCGATCGTGAGGATCTTGGCGTCGCGGTAGAAGCGACAGACCGGGTACTCCTCGATGTAGCCGTAGCCACCGTGGATCTGCACCGCCTCCTCGGTCGCGCGCACGGCGAGGCGGCCGGTGATCAGCTTGGCCTGGGCGGCGGTGAGGGTGAAGGACTTGCCGGCGTCCTTCTCCAACGCGGCGCGCCAGGTGAGCAGGCGGGCGGCCTCGATCTGGGCCGAGAGGTCGGCGATCTTGGCCTGGATCGACTGGAACTTCGAGATCGCCTGGCCGAACGCCCGGCGCTCCTTGGCGTAGGCGATCGCCTCGTCGAGGGCGCCCTGGGCGAGGCCGACGCCCATCGCGGCGACTCCGATCCGGCCGCCGTCGAGGATGTGGAGGAAGTTCTTGAAGCCATCGCCGCGGCGGCCGAGCAGGTTGCCCTCCGGCACCCGGCAGTCCTCGAAGCTGAGCGGCCGTGTATCGGAGGCGTTCCAGCCCATCTTGCGGTAGGGCTCACCCGCCTCATAGCCGGGAGTGCCATTGGGGACGATCAGGTTGGAGATCTCGTTGCGCCCGTTCGCCTCGCCGGTGACGGCGGTGATCGAGACGCAGCCTGAGATGTCGGTGCCCGAGTTGGTGATGAACTGCTTGGCCCCGTTGACGACCCATTCGCCGGCCTCGAGCTTCGCCGTCGTCCGCACGTTGCCCGCGTCGGAGCCGGCCTCGGGCTCGGTCAGCCCGAAAGAGGCGAGCCGTTCCCCCGTGCAGAGCCGCGGCAGCCACTCCGCCTTCTGCGCGTCCGACCCCCAGAGATAGATCGGCATCGTCCCCAGCGAGGTGTGCGCCGCCATCGTGATGCAGACCGAGGAGTCGATCCGCGCCAGCTCTTCGACAGCCAGCACGTAGCTGAGCGTGTCCGCACCGCCTCCGCCGTACTCCTGCGGAAACGGAATCCCCATCAGCCCGAGCCCGCCGAGCTTCTCGACGATCTCGTAGGGGAAGGCCTTGGTCCTGTCCAGCTCCTCCGCCACCGGCTTGACCTCGGCCAGGGCGAAGTCCCGCACGGTGTCGCGCAGCAGCCGCTGCTCGTCTGACAGCTCGAAGTCCACCGATCGATCATATGTGGGCAGAGTTGGTGACAGGACCGCGCGCGTGGGACACTGGCCTGTGTGACTCGTTCGCGGTGGAGGCCGCTAATCGTTGCGGCGGCCGTCCTTGCGCTAGGCGTCGTCCCCGGGACCGTCGTTGCGGCTCCGCCCCAGGTCCTCGGTCACAACCCGTTTTCCACCGAAGGGGGATGCACCCTCTGCTCGGCGTTCCAGATCGGGGACAGCACAAGCCCGAATTCCTACGAAGCGCCGTCCGACGGCGTGCTGACCAAAGCGAGCTTCTACATCGGCCCCTACGCGGGGGGAGCGTCCGAATACGTTCAGGCGCGGACGTTCAGGCGCACCGGCGGCTCGACCGCGACCGTGGTCAGCGAGGGAGACCAGCACTTCATCTCCGGACTGCCGGCGGGCCTGCGCACTTACTTCGAGCGCATCCCGATCGCCGCGGGCGACGTGCTCGGCGGTCGCTTCGCCACGACGCCCTTCATCGACGGCACACCGCAGGTTTACAGCACCGCCTCGGCCACGGATGAAGCCGGGGTCTCGGCCTTTCCCGGTCCGAACCTCGGCGACTCCTTCACCGGCACCGCGATCCCCAACCGCCGCGTCAACGCGAGCGCCGTGTTCGAGGCCGACGGCGACGGCGACGGCTATGGCGACACCTCACAGGACCTCTGTCCCGGCTCGCCGCACGCCACCGATGCCTGCACCGGGGCCCTGTTCGGCAGCGCTCTGCAGGGCCCCTACCTTTCGAGCGGCCACACCTGCACCTACGAATGCCTGCGGATCCAGACCGTGGTCGCAGGCTCCTCCACGGCGGTCCCGGCCGACGGCGTCGTCGTTCGCTGGCGCCTGCTGGCGGCTCGGCCCGGTTCCTACCGCGTTCGCGTCCTCGGCCCCGCGGGCGGATCCAACTACACCGTCCTCCGATCGAGCGCTGCCGAGTCGGTCCCGGCTTCCACCTTCGGCACGATCACCACATTTCCAACCCGCCTGCCGATTCCTGCGGGCAGCTACGTCGCGCTGCTGCCGCCCACCTTCACGATCCAGACGTTCCGTGAACCCACGCTTCCCGGCTCGATGTACGTGACGACAAACGACGCCCCCGAAGGCGGCGCGGTTCCCATGGGCGGCTACTTTCCGCTGGCCGGCGAACCGCTCTACGACGCCGACATCGAGCCCGACGCCGACCACGACGGCTTCGGCGACGTCAGCCAGGACTCATGCGTGACGAATTCGGCCACCCAGGGCGCCTGCCCGGCACCTCTGGCCAGCACACCTCTTGCCAGCGCACCGATCTCCAAGAAAGCAGCCGAGCGCTGCGGCGGGAAGCGTGCGACGGTCGTCGGCACCTTCCGCGAGGACCGCCTCAAGGGCACGCCGCGGCCCGACGTCATCGCCGGCCTCGCCGGCGATGACACGATTCGCGGCCTCGGTGGCAACGACCTGATCTGCGCCGGCGGGGGCGGGGACACCGTCCGTGGCGGACCAGGCAAGGACCGGCTGTTCGGGGGGGGCGGGGTAGACCGGCTCTTCGGCGGCCCCGATGAGGACAAGCTCATCGGCGGCCAGGGCAAAGACCTGCAGCTCCAGTAACGGTTTCTCGCGCGGGTGGCGTGGGGTGTGGGGGTCGAGGTCAGCCCGTGGGCAGCCCGCACGCCCCCGCACCCCCCCACAGGACCCCCGCGCCCCTATAGCTAAAGATGC
>JBKPOV010000056.1:0-6465 GCA_046733315.1 Actinomycetota bacterium | reverse complement strand
CGCCGTGCCCTGCGCCCTGCTCCTCTACCGTCAACCGACTTGGATCGCCGAGGCTCCCGGTGAAAGCTTCGTTCCGCATCTCGACCTGCTCGGCTATTACGGCCTCTTCTTCGCCGCCGGCTGGGCGCTTTTCGCGGTTCGCGGGCTGCGGGATCGGATCGAGTCGCAGCCGCGCCGGTACGTTCTCTTCGCCGCGATCTCGCTACCCCCGGCGCTTGTCCTCTTCCTGCTCCAGGACGCGCCGGCGATCGGTGCCAGCCGCTGGTTTCACCTGCTTGCCCTGCTGCTGCTCTCGGTCACCACGTGGTCACTCGTCTTCGCCCTGCTCGGCCTCTCGCGGCGTTTTCTGCGCGAGTCCAATCCGCGACTGCGCTACTGGGCCGACGCCTCTTACTGGATCTACCTCAGCCACTTCCCGGTCATGGCCGCGTTCGGGCTCGTCCTCTTCGAGCTGGCGATGCCGAATGCGCTGCGGCTGGCGATCCTCACGCTCGCCACGCTCGCCGTGGTCTATCCGGCCTACGGCATCCTTGTTCGCCACGGGACGATCGGTCGGGTATTGCACGGGCCGAAGCCAGTCGATCCGGCTCAAGCTCGCCGCCGGGGCTTTACTCAGCCAGCAGCGGCAGCAGCGCGCCGAGCTTGATCTCGGTCTCGGCCAGCTCGGCGGCCGGGTCCGAGCCGGCGACCACGCCGACCCCGGCGTAGAGGCGGGCCTCGCGATCGCGCAGCAGGGCGCTGCGCAGGGCAACGCAGAACTCGCCGTCTTCGGCGGCGTCCATCCAGCCAACCGGACCGGCGTACCAGCCGCGGTCCATCTGCTCGAGCTCACCGATCGCCGCCTCCGTGCCGGGCCAGGGCTCCCCACCAACGGCCGGGGTCGGGTGGAGCATGCCGGCCAGCTCGACCGCCGAGCGCGGCTCGGCGAGCTGGGCGACGATCGGGGTCGCCAGGTGTTGGATGTTCGCGACCTTGACCAGCGTCGGCTCGGGCTCCGTCTCGACCCAGACCGCGTGCTGGCGCAGCGAGCGGGCGATGCGTTCGGAGACGATCGCGTGCTCGCGGCGATCCTTGTCGCTGCGCAGCAGTTGCTCGCCGAGATGATCGTCGACCGCCGGGTCGGAGCTGCGGCGGGTCGAGCCGGCAAGCGCCACGGTAGACACGCTCGCACCGGTGCGGCGCAGCAAGAGCTCCGGGCTGGCGCCAATGAACGCCGCCTCCGACGTCCCGCAGCAAAAGCAGAAGCAGGACGGAAACTGCTCGCGCATCGCGCCGAAGACGGCGCCTGGGTCATGCGCTGAGCCCGCCGATACGAGTACCTCGCGCGCCAGCACTATCTTCGACATCTCGCCCGCTTTGATCCGCTCGGTGGCGCTGGCGATCATCCGTTCGAAGTCTTCCGGCGGGCGGACGCTGCTTATCTCGACCCGCGAGGTTGGGTGGGGGTCAAGCAGCGGCAGGGGATCGTCGCGCAGGCCAGCCAGACGGCCCTCCAGCGAGGCTGCCTTGGCCTCGGGGTCGTCGCCAGGCCGGACCACCGCATTGATGGTCAGAAATGTGTCGCTGCCGCTGCGACAGATGGAGAGCTCGGGCAAGACCAGCGACGCGGGCGCAAGTGATGACCATGCTGACGAGCCGCCGCCCTCGGGATCGAAGGCAAAGCCGCCGACCCAAACAGCCCCGGCGCCTGCTGGAAGTCCCTGTGGCTCGTCGGCAATCGTCTCGCCATCAAGGCACTCACGCGCTACGTCACCAAATCTACGTGGGCCCCGTGACGTCGCCTCATTAGCGACTCCAAGCGCCGCGAGCGCAAACTCGCGATCGGGCTCCTCCCAGCAAAACCAACGATCCGAGGCGAGTCGAGAGGTGAAGACGGCGGCGCAGGGATCGATCCCGTCGACCGGCACCGTGGCACTTACGAAAGTCTTCCTTCCCCGGGCGAGAGCGCGCTCGATCGCAGGCCTCAGGCTGGGAAATGACGAGATCCAGACGTTGCCAGGCAAGGACGCAGGGAGCCCGAATAGCAGCGCTATTCGGGCGACTGAGGACGCCGCACGGCGGCGTCTGGGGCCGTCATTTTCAGTCTGAGCCTCGAGCGATCGCGATCTCGCCCGTCCGGACCATCTCGACGAGGCCGTGGGGGCGGATCATCCGCTCGAAGGCCTCGATCTTGTCGGCGGAGCCGGTGACCTCGATCGTCATCGTGCGCCGGGCGACGTCGACGATCTTGGCGCGGAAGATCTCGGCGAACTGGATGATCTCGGCGCGGTTCTCGACCGCGGCGGAGACTTTGAACATCGCCATCTCGCGAGCCACCGTCTCTTCCGGCTCCATGTCGCGGATCTTCAGCACGTTGACCAGCTTGTGCAGTTGCTTCGTCACCTGGTCGATCGGGTGCACGGCGCCGTCGAGGGTGAGCGTAATCCGCGAGATGCTCGGGTCGTCGGTCGGTCCGACCGCCAGCGTGTCGATGTTGAAGCCGCGCCGGGAGAAGAGACCGGCGACGCGCGCGAGCACGCCGGGCTTGTTCTCGACCAGGATCGAGAGGATGTGTTTGCGACCGCTGAGCTGCCCCGGCACGCGCAGCTCCTCGAGCTTGACCACTTGTGGCGTTCCCGCCTCCATCATGGCCCCCACGACGCTGCGCAGCTCTGCGTCCTCGGTCGCTCGCGTGCAGAGCACGCCACGCTCCCTGCGTCCTTGATCTGCTTGGTCGTGCGGTCCATGACCATTACCCGACCATGTCCCGAGCGGCGGCCCCGGCGGGAATCATCGGGAAGCAGTTCTCCTCGGGTGAGACGCGCACGTCGAGCAGGACCGGCCCGTCGGTTTCCAGCGCGGTCGCCATCGTCCCCTCGAGGTCGGCGGAGTTCTCGCAGCGCAGGCCGGTCGCGCCAAAGGCCTCGGCGAGCTTGACCCAGTCCGGGCTGGGGCCCATCTCGACCGAGCTGTAGCGGCGATCCCAGAACAGCTCCTGCCACTGGCGGACCATGCCCATGTAGCCGTTGTTCATCAGGAAGACCTTGACCGGGATCTCTTCGGCGACGCAGGTCGCCAGCTCCTGGCAGTTCATGATCAGGCTGCCGTCGCCGGCGAGGCAGACGACCGTGTCGTCCGGGCAGGCGATCTTGGCGCCGACCGCAGCGGGCAGGCCAAAGCCCATCGTGCCCAGTCCGCCGGAGTTGATCCAGCGGCGCGGCTGCTCGAAGCCGTAGTACTGCGCCGCCCACATCTGGTGCTGGCCGACGTCGGAGGTGATGATCGCCTCGCCGCCGGTAACCCGGTGCATCGCCTCGATCATGTACTGGGGCTTAATCTCGCCGTCGGCGCCCTCGTCGTAGCGCAGCGGGAACTCGTCCTGCCAGGCCTTGATCCGGTTCCACCACTCGTCGAGGCGCGAGGCGTCGGTCTGCAGCGCCTTGTACTCGCGGGTCAGCTCGGGCAGGACCAGCTTCGCGTCGCCGACGATCGGGATGTGAGCGGGAACGTTCTTGGAGATCTCCGCTGGGTCGATATCGATGTGGATGAACTTGGCGTGGGGCGCGAACTCGGAGAGCTTGCCGGTGATGCGGTCATCGAAGCGCGACCCGATCGCGACGATCAGGTCGGCCTCGTCCATCGCGTAGTTGGCGGCGCGGGTGCCGTGCATGCCGAGCATGCCCAACCACTGCTCGCCGGAGGCGGGATAGGCACCGAGGCCCATCACGGTCGAGGTGATCGGGAAGCGGTCGGCGGCGGTGAGTTGGCGCAGCTCCTCGGAGGCATTTGCGTTGATCACGCCGCCGCCGGTGTAGAGGATCGGCCGGCGCGCGTTGGCGATCGCCTTGGCGGCGATGCGGATCTGCTTAATGTTGCCGCCGTGGGGCGGTTTGTAGCCCGCCAGCTCGACCGGCTCGGTGCGCGGCGCGTAGTCGATGTCGGCTCGCGAGAGGTCTTGCGGAATGTCGAGCAGAACGGGCCCCGGCCGGCCGGTCGAGGCGACGTGGAAGGCCTCGTGGACGTACTCGGGGATCTGGCGCGGGTCGGTTACTGCGAAGGAGTGCTTGACGAAGGGCAGCGTGGCGCCGAGGATGTCCGCCTCCTGAAAGCCGTCGGTGCCGATCAGCTCGGTCCGCACCTGGCCGGTGATGAAGACGGTCGGCACCGAGTCCAGCATCGCGTCGGCGATCGCGGTGACGAGGTTGGTCGCCCCGGGGCCGGAGGTAGCGAAGGCGACGCCGACTTTGCCGGACGCCTTGGCGTACCCCTCCGCGGCGTGCCCTCCCCCCTGCTCGTGGCGCACCTGAATGTGGCGGAACTCCGCGTCCACGAGGGCGTCGTACGTCGGCAGGTTCGCCCCACCGGGAATCCCAAAGACGTGTTCGACGCCCTCGGCCTTCAAAGATTGCATCAGTGCATCCGCAGCTCTCATCTGAGAGGCGATGCTACCAGCGACATAGTGCCTGCCGACCAGGGGTTTCCGTCAGCCAGACCCGCCGCGCCCAGTGCTACAGCTGAACGGGCGCGCCCGGCCTCCAGCGTGTCTTCGGATCGATCGACCCCTCGATCACGCGCCCCTTGTACCGCTCGATCGCGTGGATCATCGACTCGACCAGCTCCTCGCCGAGCAGGGTCGGCTCGAGGCCGAGGTCGAGCAGCTTGGTGTGAACCGCGTTGTAGTAGTGCTCCTCCTTCTCGACCCGCGGGTTCTCGCAGTGCTGGATCTCGACCGAGTAGCCGAGGTGCTCACCGGCGTGCTTGACCAGGTGGGCCAGCTCGAGTACCGAGAACTGCTCGGTGAACTGGTTGAAGACGCGGAACTCGCCCGCCTCGGCCGGGTTTGCTGCCGCCAGTTCAACGCAGGCGAGCGTGTCGCGGATGTTGAGGAAGCCACGGGTCTGGGTGCCGGCGCCGTAGACGGTGAGCGGATGGCCGATCACGGTCTGCAGGCAGAAGCGGTTGAGCACGGTGCCGAAGATCTCGTCGTAGTCGAAGCGGGTGAGCAGGCGCTCGTCGCGGGCACTCTCCTCGGTCTCGATTCCGTAGACGACGCCCTGGTTGAGGTCGGTGGCGCGCAGGCCCCAGGTGCGGCAGGCGAAGTGGATGTTGGTCGAGTCGTGGACCTTGGAGCAGTGGTACAGCGAGGCCGGCAGCTTGGGGAAGGGCAGGGTGTCCTTGCGCCCCTTGTGCTCGATCTCGATGTACCCCTCCTCGATGTCGATCTCGGGCTGGCCGTACTCGCCCATCGTGCCGAGCTTGACCAGGTGGCAGTCGGGCACGTGATCGCGGATCGCGAAGAGCAGGTTGAGGTTGCCGATCACGTTCGCGTACTGGGTCTCGACCGCCTTCTCGCGCGAGGCCATCGAGTAGGGCGCTGAGGCCTGTTGGCCGTAGTGGACGACCACCTCGGGACGGATCTCGGCGACGACGCCGTCGAGGAAGTCGCCATCCTGGACCGGGCCGACGAAGCTGCGGATCTCCTCTCCGGAGAGCTCCTTCCAGGCGGCGAGGCGCTGATCGAGGCTGGCGATCGGCGTCAGCGAGCTGGTGCCGGCCTCTTCGTGCCAGCGACGGCGGGAAAAATCGTCGACGACCGAAACCTCATGACCGCGGGCCGAGAACCTCAAAGCCGTCGGCCAGCCCAGGTAGCCGTCGCCCCCAAGAATGAGAACGCGCATAAGTCGCGGCAGCGTAGCGGACCGATGGGATATCCCGACTGTCCGGCAAATCCCGACCGTCCGGCTGTAGCCGAGCGGTCAGCGCCGGCCATACGATCCGCGGATGAGCGGCTTGGCGAGGCAAAACGGCGGGCGCACCGGTCTTGCCATCCTGGCGGCGATCCTTGCTCTCGGGCTCGGCCTGCGCATCGGCGAGGCGTGGGACGGGAGAGCGCCAGTCTTCGACGCCGCTTCCTATGCCGCGATCGCCGCGAACCTTGACCGCGGCGTCGGCTTCACGCTGGGCACCGACGCCACGCAGCCGGCAAGCAACTACTCGCCCGGCCTGCCGCTCTTCGTCGCCGGGATCTACCGGCTGACCGGTGGAGTCCACGAACGGTCGGCTCGCCTTCTACTCGCCCTTCTCGGCACGCTTACGGTGCTCTTCACCTACCTGATCGGACGCCGGCTCTCTCGACCGGCCGCCGGCCTGATCGGCGCTGTCGCGATCGCGATCTACCCAGCCCTACTCGAGTATCAGGGCATGCTGATGGGCGAGCCGCTGGCGGCGACGTTGCTTTCTGGAGCAGTCCTCGCCTCATTCTGGGCAGCGGACCGAAAGGCCCTGCCGAGATGGCTCTTGCCGGGCGTCCTGTTCGGGGCACTCGCCTTGGTCCGGCCCGAGTACCTCGGCATCGCGCCCCTAGCCACTGTTGCGGTCGCACTTTCCGCCGGTATGCGGCAAGAACGGCGACCCCAAAGCGCGTCACCGCGGGATCAACCCCGTGCGGTCGTAGTTTCCGCCGGTATGCGGCGGAAACTACGACCG
>JBKPOV010000055.1:0-46255 GCA_046733315.1 Actinomycetota bacterium | reverse complement strand
TGGCGAAACCCGCACGCACGTCTGGCGGCGGCGGACACTGCGCGGTACGGCGTCCTCAGTCGGCCAAATAGCGCTGCTATTCGGCCTCCCTGCGTCCTTGTCCCGCTTGGTCCGGCGCTCGCCAGTCCGCACACGCGGGTTTCGCCAACGCCTACTAGAACGGCAGGGTCTCGCCGACCTCGGCGAGCGTGGGCGCGATCTTGTCGCGTTCGGAGAGCAGCGGGTCCTCGACGGGCCACTCGACGCCAACGCCCGGGTCGTCCCAGGCGATGCCGGACTCCGTGGCCGGGTCATAGGTGCTGGAGCAGAGGTAGGTGACGTCGGCGGTCTCGCTGAGCACGGCGAAGCCGTGGCCGAAGCCAACTGGAATGAAGAGCTGGCGGTGGGTCTCGTCGTCGAGGACGTGGCCCTCCCACTGGCCGTAGGTGGCCGAGGTGCGGCGCAGGTCGACGGCAACGTCGAAGATCTTCCCGCGCGGGCAGCGGACCAGCTTCGCCTGGCCGGGCTCGGTCTGGAAGTGAAGACCACGCAGGGTGCCCTTGGAGGAGCGCGAGTGGTTGTGCTGGACGAACTCGACCTCGACGCCGTGCTCGGCCCAGAGATCACGGCGGTAGGTCTCGACCATGAAGCCGCGGGCGTCACCGTGGACGGCTGGCTCGAGCAGGACGACGCCGTCGAGCTTGGTCGGCAGGCGCTCGAGCATCAGCCCAGGGCCTTGCCGTACTGCTTTTCGTAGTACTCGCGGTACTCACCGGAGCGGATCGGTCCCCACCAGTCCTCGTTCTCGCGGTACCAGGCCACGGTCTTCTCCAGCCCCTCGGCGAAGTGGACCTGAGCCTCCCAGCCCAGCTGCTCCTTCAGCTTGGCGGATGAGAGCGAGTAGCGACGGTCGTGTCCGGGGCGATCGGCGATGTACTCGATCAGCGACTCGTCTTTGCCGGTCAGCTCGATCACCCGCTTGATCACCTCGATGTTCTCGCACTCGTCGGGGCCGCCGACGTTGTAGGCCTCGCCGGCCCGGCCCTTCATCAGCACCGTGTGGATGCCGCGGCAGAAGTCCTCGACGAAAAGCCAGTTGCGGACCTGCTTGCCGTCGCCGTAGACCGGCAGCGAGTCGCCGTGCAGGGCATTGAGCGTAATCAGCGGGATCAGCTTCTCGGGGTACTGGCGGGGGCCATAGTTGTTGGAGCCGCGCACGATCGAGGCATCAACGCCGTAGGTATGGACGTGGGCGGTGACCAGCAGGTCCCCAGCCGCCTTGGTCGCCGAGTACGGCGAGGAGGGGTCGAGCGGCGAGGTCTCGGTGAAGGAGCCCGACTCGATCGAGCCGTAAACCTCGTCGGTGGAGACCTGCAGGTAGCGGCCGACGCCGAGCTCGCGGGCGGTATCGAGCAGCGTCCCGGTGCCGATCACGTGGGTGCGTGCGAAGGCGTCTTGGTCGTCGATCGAGCGGTCGACGTGGGACTCGGCGGCGAAGTTGACCACCGCGTCGCAGCCCTCCATCGCCTCGCGCACGATCTCCGGGTCCTCGATCGCACCGACGACTAGGTCGGTCCCCTCCGGCAGGTTCTCGCGCCGCCCCGCGTAGGTGAGCTTGTCGAGCACGCGCACCTCGTGCTCGGCGGAGACCAGGCGCACGTAGGTGGAACCGATGAAGCCGGCGGCGCCGGTGACGAGCAGCTTCATGCGGCCGCCTCGTGCTCGGCGGCGCGCTGGGAGAGGTATGCGGCAAGCCCATCGCGCCAGGGCGGCAGCGTGATCGCGTGCTCACGCTGGCTCTCCAGCACCGAGAAGGGGGGTCGGGGTGCGGGGCGTCCGAGCATGTCGGTGGTGGCGGAGAGGACCAGGCACTCGACTTTCGCCTGATCGAAGATCTCGCGGGCGAAGTCGTACCAGGAACAGGCTTCGCCGGCGGCCATGTGGTGGATGCCGAACTCGATCCCCTCGATCAGGCGGACGATGCCGTAGGCGAGGTGCCAGGTGTAGGTCGGCGAGCCGACCTGGTCGCGGACGACCAGAACCTCGTTCTGGGTCGCGGCCAGCCGCAGCATCGTCTCGACGAAGTTGGAACCGCCGATGCCGAAGAGCCAGGAGGAGCGGACGACGAAGTGGCGCTTGTTGGCGGTTGCGGTGGCTTCCTCGCCGGCGAGCTTGCTGCGGCCGTAGGCCGAGAGCGGCGCGGTCTGGTCGGTCTCGACGTAGGGGGCGCCCTTGGCGCCGTCGAAGACGTAGTCGCTGGAGACGTAGACGACGCTGGCTCCTGCCGCAGCGGCAGCGGCAGCGACGTCGCCGGCCGCCCTGCCGTTGACGGCGGTCGCCGACTCCTCGGCCTCCTCGGCGCCGTCGACGTCGGTCCAGGCGGCGCAGTTGATCACCACGTCGGGCCGCTCCAACTCGAACTTGGCCGCGACGACGCCAGCATCTGAGACGTCGAGCTCGGTGTGGCCGAAGCCGACGACGTCGTGACCGGCGTTGCCGGCGGCGAGCACGACGTCGCGGCCGAGCATGCCTCCGGCACCCGTGACGAGGACCTTCATCGCGGGGCCATCAGATGATCTTGATCTCCGACTTGTCGCCGACCAACATCCGCAGCGTCTTCGGCATGCCGTCGCTGCGGGTCAGCTTGACTTCACGACCGAGCAGGCTCGCCTCCATGCGCGTGCCGAGGTCCTCCACGACCGAGCCGGCGAGGATGATCGAGTGCTCGACTTCGGAGCGGCGCACGCAGACGTCCTCGCCGATCGAGGTATAGGGGCCGACGTAGGCGTCCTCGATGCGGGCGCCGGCGCCGATCACGGCCGGGCCGCGCACGACCGAGCCCTTCAGCACGGCGCCGGACTCGACGACGACGCGGCCCTCGATCCGCGAGGAGTCGTCGACCTCGCCGTCGACCCTGGTCTCGATCTCCTCGAGGACCAAACGGTTGGCCTCGAGCATGTCGGCGAGCTGGCCGGTGTCCTTCCACCAGCCGCTGACGACCACCGACCTGACGGCCTTGCCCTGCTCGATCAGGCTCTGGATCGCCTCGGTGATCTCGAGCTCGCCCCGCCAGGAGGGCTCGAGGGCGCGGGCGGCGTCGAAGATCGGCGGCGCGAAGAGGTAGACCCCGACCAAGGCGAGGTTCGACGGCGGGTCTTTGGGCTTCTCGATCAACCGCACGATCCGCTCTCCGTCCAGCTCGGCGACGCCGTAGGACTGGGGATCGTCGACAGGGGTGAGCAGGATCAGGGCGTCGGGTTCCTCGGCGCGGAAGGTCGAGACCAGGCCGCGCAGGCCGTCGGCGAGCAGATTGTCGCCGAGGTACATGACGAAGGGCGAGCCGCCGATGTACTCCTCCGCGGTGAGCACGGCGTGGGCGAGCCCGGCGGGCTTGTCCTGGACGATGTAGGTGATCTCGGCGCCGAAGGCGGAGCCGTCGCCGGCTGCCGCGCGGATCTCGTCGCCGGTCTCCGGCGCGATGATGATGCCGATCTCGGTCACACCGGCATCGACCAGCGCCTCGATGCCGTAGAAGAGCACGGGCTTGTTGGCAACTGGGACCAGTTGCTTTGCCGAGGTGTGCGTAATTGGGCGCAGCCGCGTCCCGGCCCCGCCGGAGAGGATCAGGCCTTTGAGGTCTTGCACGTCGCGGGAAGGCTATCGTCGCGCCGACGATGAGCCCGGACGCCCCCCTGCCCGCAATCGACGTGGCGATCGTCAACTGGAACACGGCCGCGGCGGCGCTGGCCGCGGCGCGGGCCTATCTGGCCTCGGAGGGCGTCGAGGTGAGCGTCGCAATCATCGACAACGACTCGCGTTCCGAGCAGCGCGAGCTGCTGCGCAAGGGCTGTCCGGCGGACGTGCGGCTCGATCTGAGCGAGGAGAACCTGGGCTACGGCCGGGCCGCCAATCGGGCGCTGCGAGCCGGCAACAACAAGCTGATCTGCGTCAGCAATGCCGACGTACTGCCCGAGCCGGGGGCGCTCGCGGAGCTCGCCGGGGTGGCGAGGCGCGAGTCAAAGGTGGGGATGGTCGGCCCGGTCTTCGGCGGCGACACCGACCGTTACCACGCTGCCCTGCCAAGCACGGCGACAATGCTGGCGCGGATCTTCGCCGGATCATTCGGCGAGCGGCCCCAGCCGAGCCCGGGACCCGGCGCTGTGACCGACGTCGGGCAGCCGTCAGGCGCCTGCTTCCTTGTCACCCGCGAGGTCTGGGAAGAGATGGGTGGTTTCGACGAGGGCTTCTTCCTCTGGTACGAGGACGTGGACCTCGCTAAGCGCCTGCACGACGCGGGCTACCGCAACCTCATCGCCGGGTCGGCACACGTCGGGCACGTGGGAGCTGAGGCATTCGTCCAGATCGATCGGCAGGAACAGCAGGCCATCCGCCTGCGCTCAGTAGAGCGCTACATTCGCCTCCACCAACCCCGAGCCGCGCCAATAGCCGCTCCGCTACTTAGGCTCTCACGGCGCCTTAGAGCGGGCGGCGCCAGATGAACTCCCTCTCCGTCGTCATACCAACCAAGGACCGCGCCGAGGCGTTGGCGCGGACGCTCGACGCGCTGGAGGCACAGCGGGTCGGCGACGACGTGCTGGAGGCAGTCGTGATCGACAACGGCTCGAGCGACGGCACGGTCGAGCAGGTTCGGCAGCGGGTGGCGGGGGCGACGATTCCGATCCGCCTCCTCGAAGAGCCCAACGGGGGCCCGGCCGCCGCGCGCAACGCCGGCGTGGCGGCGGCCAGCGGCGACATCGTCCTCTTTCTCGGCGACGACACCGAGCCGGACGGCCCCGAGCTTCTGCGCACTCATCTCGACCTTCACCGGGCCCGACCGGAGGATTCCTACGGCGTGCTCGGGCGGATCACCTGGAGCCCGCGAAACGAGATCACTCCCTTCATGCGCTGGCTCGAGAACGGCGGGCCGCAATTCCACTACTGCGACATCAACGCCGGCCCGGTCGACGCCGCGAGCTACTTCTACAGCTCCCATGTCTCGGTCAAGCGCTCTCTCTTCAACCGGGCCGGCGGCTTCGACGTGCGCTTCCCCACTGCGGCGGTCGAGGACACTGAGCTTGGCGTCCGTCTTTCCGAGGCCGGTCTGCAACTCGACTACCACCCTGAGTTGCTTGTCCTCCACGACCACCCGACCACGCCCTCGCAGTCGATCAACCGCTCGATAGCGGTTGGCCGCTCGGCCGCCCTCTACAACCGCCTGCGGCCGGAGCGACCCCATCCGGCAGTTCAACCGCCGCGAGGCCTCGCCTGGACGGTGGTTCGAGCCGCTACCCCGCTTCTCGGCACGCTCGCGCGCCTGCCGCTTCCGATCCGCATGCGCGAAGGCATTTGGTTGGCGATGACCCGCGCCGCCTACGCTCGCGGCTACCGCCAGTCGCCAGTCGAGACGCGATGACCCTGCGTCGGCTCAACGCCTCGGTCCTCTCCCCCCTGCTGGTCTTCCCACTCGTCTGGAGCCTGACCGCGCTGCTCGCGCAGTTCCACATTCTCCACATCCAGAGCTCCTGGTCAACGGTGATGGTGGCGGTGGTGGTGGCAGTTCCGCTCGCCTTCCTCGCCGGCGGCCTGATCGGCGAGGGAATCGCACAGATGGCGACGGCGCTTTCATCGGCTCGCTCGGGCACGCGCATGCCCGAGCGGACGTTCCGGCGGGCGCTGGTCGCGATCGTCGCGGTCGGGCTGCTCGAGATCGCTCATCAGTTCGCCCTGGCCGGCACCATTCCGCTGCTCAGTGGCAGCATCGACACCGCCCGCTTCTCGGAGGGCGGTCCGACGATCCTGCTCACCGACTTGCTCACCGTGGCGGTAATCGTGGCGATGACGCAAGCCCGCAACCCCTTCTCCCCCGAGTCGCGCTTTGAGCTGATCACCTGCGTCGTCGCCCTCGGCGCCTTCGGCCTGCAGGCCGGCCGCGGCAACGTCGTCCTCCCGATCGTCGTCGTGATCATCGCTCGCTGGCTCTACTGGGGCCGCCCCAGCCCTTACCTGCTCACGGCCGGGGGGATCATCGCCTTCCTCGCCATCTGCTTTGGCTTCTACCTCCGCACCTACCAGCATCCGACGACTCCGTTCGAGGCCGAGCTCTTCGGCGAACTCCTACCGCCGCTTCCATTTCTGGTCAAGCCGCTGATCCCGCTCTACCTCGCCCTGACCACCAACTTCGTCGCCCTGCAAGGCATAGTCGAACACTTCCCGACCGTCTCGCCCTTCGGCCACGGGGCCTACGACGCCGTCGCTCTCGATCGCTTCGTCTCGGTCTCCAAGAGCGTCAGCGGCGTCTCCGAATCCCTCACTCCCCCCTGGGTGACGAGCACGGTCGCCGGCTCCTTCTGGGCGGACGGTGGGTTCGCGGTGCTCGTCCCCGGCGTCGCAGTCACCGGCGTGCTGACGGCCGGCGCCTACGCGGCCGCCGTGCGAACTCGCTCGTTCCGCTGGTCGCTCGTCTCGGCCTATCTGCTCTTCATCGCCCTCTTCGGCCTTTACACCAACTTCTGGACCCAGCACATCGATTGGCTCATCGTCGCTCCACTGCTGCTCATCTTTGGCGCGTTCGTCGAGAACCCAAAGGCGCCGCCCGGCGTCGTCGGCAGCGCATGGGGGAAGATCCGACGAATGACCGCCGCAGGACCGGCAATGGCGTCGCAAGCGCCCGAACGCCCGGAGCCGGGCGTAGAACCCTCTCCTCAGGGTGGCCGGAGAAGAGGGTCGACGGCGGCGATCCTGTCTGGCCTCGCCGCAATCGTCGTCCTCGTTGTCGCCGGCCTGATCATCCAGCGCACGCTCCCCGAACCGTTCCAGCTGGTCCGCACAATGCGCCTGCCCACATCCGTCGCCGCCGCCGAGACCGTCTTCACCGACAGCCAGCGAGTCTCGGACAACACCCCGGTCTACTGGATCAACCGCTCCGGAGATGCGGCGGTCCTGCACGGCTTCGACATCGTCACCCGCAAAACGACGGCGACCCGCTTTCGGCTCTCCGCCCGGCCCGGCAAGGCCTACTACGACATCGGCTACTGGCTGCCGCTGCGCGTCCCCGCCTTCTTCGAAGTCCAGCAGGGAGACCATCGCCTCTACGTAACCGTGAGAAGAAGCGACGACGGCGCCGTGATCCGGCGCTATTGGCGGGCGCTCGAGGCGCCCCCGCCCGACGTCCATCGCAGCTTCTCGATCGCCTCCTACGACGCCCCCCGCTCGGATCTGTTCATCGTCGACCGGGGGCCAGCAACGACACGCGTGCGCCTTAGCATCCTCTCGGGCGAGTCCGGCTTCCAGGAGCAGGCCTATGGGACCTACCTTCCCCTGCGCGGGCTGCGGCCGAACCGCTGGTCGCTGGAGGTTGGCGAACTTGCCGGCAAGGCCGATGCCGCAGGGCGCGAAGTCACCCCGCGGCCAGACATCATCCTGTTCGAGCGCGACCCGGGCCGGGAGCACACCAACCTGAAGGTCCTGGCCGGTGAGGACACCTACGAGGGATTCGCCTACCAGCGTGACATCGATGAGCCCGGCGACCTGCCGGTGAGCCGCGTCCTCCTTCAGGGCTCGTGGCTCGGCGCTCCGTCGGTCTTCGAGGTGATCCCGGAGGAGCCGGGCGGTCCGCTGTTGAAGATCTTCAACATCCAGGCGCCGGCGGGCTACCTATAGAGACTCCCGGAGGAGATCCGGAGCAGTTCGAGGCGGCCCAACCCGCGCAGCCGGGGCCGCTCGGAGTCACAGCTGCGCGGGGTGTCGGCGTGCTCGTCGGCCGCACCTTGGGACTGCAGCTCCTCACGGCCGGCATCACGGTCGTCCTCGCCCGGATCCTCACCCCCGCCGATTACGGGCTCTTCGCGATCGCCCTCGCGGTTCAGCTCGTCGGCCAGCGCGCCGCCGAGCTGGGCTTGCCCGCGGCGCTGGTCCAGATGGAAGAGGAGCCGCCGCCCCGCCTGCAGTCCGCGGTTGCCGGCGTGCTGCTTATCACCTCGGTGTCGATGGCGGGGCTGCTGCTGCTCGTCGCCTTCGCGGTCGCGCCGGCGCTCGGGGCGGGCAGCCGCACCCTCGACGTGATCGCGGTTTCCTGCGCGGCGATTCCCTTCTACGCGGCCCGGGCGATGCCGATGGTGGCGATGGAGCGCCAGCTGCGATTCGGCCGCGTTGCGATCGTCGAGACCGCCGACACGCTCGCCTTCAACGGCTTCGCCCTGATCGGGGCGATCGCCGGGCTCGGCGCCTTCAGCCTCGCCGGAGCCGTTCCCGCCGGCGGACTCGCCGGGGTGATCACGGCCTGGGCGATCCAGCCTTTTACCCGCCGACCCAGCATCGACGTCGGCTCGGTTCGCCCGCTCGCCGCCTTCGGCCTGCGGGTCAGCGTGCTGCAGGGAGTGAACCTGACGCGCGAACTGGGCTTCGTCGTCATTGTGGCGGCGGTCGGCGGCTCCGCCGCCGCGGGCTTCTACGGCATGGCGAAGCGCCTCTTCTCCTTTCCGATCGCGCTCACCTCGGCCGTCTTCCGCGTCTCCTTCCCGGCGCTTTCGCGCGACGCCGCCTCGCGGCCGGCGCGGGCCGCGAAGGTTGCCGTCTACACGGCGATCGCCGCGGGGCTGCCGCTGGCCCTCGTGGCCGGGGCTATTCAGGCCCTGATCGGCGTCGTGCTCGGCGACGAGTGGATGCCGACCACCGACATCGTCCTGGTCGGCTCGCTGGGCATGATGCTGAGCGCAAGCGCCAACGCGACGCTGCTCAGCTTCTCGCTTGCCGAGGGAAGAGCCAACTACCCGATGGCCGCCTCGATAGCCGAAGCCGGCGTCGCCTTCGCCCTGGCCGTTGTACTGACCACGTCGATGGGGGAGGCGGGCATCGGCCTGGCGCTGACGGTCTCGACCCTGGTGGCGACGATCGTGCTCGCGATCGGCACCCACCCGCTGATGCGCCGGGCTCTGATTGCGGTGGCAAAGACGAGCCTGATCGCCGCCGTGGCTGCCGGCGCCGCCCAGTTCCTGGACCTCTCCAACGACCTCGGCGGGTTGATCGTCTCGCTGGTGGTCGTCTCGCTCGTCTGGCTGGGCCTCGAGTTCGTCTTCTCCCGGGACGACTTGGCGAAAATCGTCAGCCTGGCGCGACCGCTGCTGCGGCGCCGGACCACATAGTCTGCCGGGGCGCGCGGGCGGCAAGCTAGATGAGAGTCTGCATATTCGACTGGAACGGAGGCGGCCACAATCCCGGCCTGATGCTCCGCTTCGCGGAGGCGCTCACCCCCGACGCGGAGGTCGTGCTCGCCGCTCCCGACCGCGAGCTTGAGCAGGTCGGCGAGCGAGCCTTCGAGCGCTACGGGCTCGGCGATCCGCGCCCGCGACCCGCCCGGCCGGGACGCTACTTGCGCGACGGCGAGGAGTTGCACAAGCGTGAGATGGCCCGCGAGGAGCTGGAAATGATCGAACGCGCCTGCAGTGAGACCGGGGCCGACCATTTCGTCCTCACCTACGCCGACCCGGTGCTCCGCTGGCTGGCCGGATGGAAACCCCTCCCCTGCCCGCACTCGATCCTGGTGATGAAGCCGCGGGCGCACTACCACACGCTCTACCGGACGAAGCTCGGCCCAAGGGAGCGGCTCAGCGCCCTCTTTCAGGACCGTCTCGTCGCCCGCTGGCGCTGGCGCGACGACGCGTTCGCCGTCTTCACCATGGACCGCGGCGCCGCTGACCGCTGGTCGCAACGGCGCGGCTGCAAGGCGGTCTGGCTGCCCGATGCGCCGCCGTCGCTTCCGGCGGCCTCGCCGGAAGCTCGCGACGGCTGCCTCCTCTTCGGCTACCTCGAGCCGCGCAAGGGCGTCGGCCTGCTGGCACGCGCCCTCGGCGAGGGCGCTGAGGGCCTGCGGGTGACGATCGCCGGCGCTCCCGCCCCGGAGTACCGCGAGCAGCTCGAGGGCGAGCTCGAGGAGATGAGGGCCGGCGGCATTCGGGTCGACGCCATGCTGCGCCGCATCTCCGACGCGGAGGCGGCTACCTGCCTCGCCTCCGCACGTTGCGTCGTCCTTCCCTACCTCGACCACTACGGCTCCTCGGGGGTCCTCGCCGAGTCCGCGGCCCTGCGGACTCCGGTGGTGAGCACCAGCGAGGGGCTGCTCGGGCACACGGTGCGCGAGTACGGGCTCGGGTTGACGGTCGACCCGACCGACGCCGCGGCCCTGCGGGCCGCGATCCTGGAGCTGAACCAAGCGGGCAGCGGCGAGCGCTTCGCTGCCGGAATGCGCCGCTACATCGAAGCGCACAGCCCGGAGGCCTTCGCCGGGGCGGCCCGGGCCGGAGTCGGCCTGGCTTAGGGAAATCCCGGTGAAACCGACCGTCTACATCCCCAACCTGAACGGCGCCGAGCGGCTTGCCCGCACCCTCGAGAGCCTCGCGACCCAGACCGTGATGCCCCGGGTCGTGGTTGTCGACAACGGCTCCAGCGACGACTCGGTGGCGATGATGAAGCAGCGCTTCCCGGACGTGACCGCGATCGCGCTGGAGGAGAACATCGGCTTCGGCAGCGCCCTCAACCTGGCGATCGAGCGCGAGCCCGGCGACCCGATCGTGCTGCTCAACAACGACGTGGTCTGCGAGCCGTCCTTCATCGAGGCCCTGCTGGAGCCGACGGCGAACGGAGCGCAGATGGTGGCTGCCGTCCTCTTGCGACCCGACGGCTCGGGCCGAATCGACTCGGCCGGGGTCATCGCCGACACGGCGCTGATGGGCTTCGACTACCTCAACGGCGAGCCGGCGGAGCTGGCCTTCGATGCGCCTGACCCGCTCGGGCCGACCGGGGGCGCCGCGCTGATCCGTGCGGAGCCATTCCAGCGCGTAGGCGGCTTCGACGAGCGGATCTTTCTCTACTACGAGGATCTCGACCTGGCCCTGAGGCTGCGGACGGCGGGCGCAAGCTGTCGGCTCGCCCCCGCCGCCCGCGCGGTCCACGACTACTCGCAGACCCTTGGCGCGCGCAGCAGCGCCAAGTACGGGCGAACGGGCTGGAGCCGCGGCTACATGCTGCGGCGCTACGGAGTCATGAGACGGCCGTCGTCGGCCGCACGCGCGCTCCTCTGCGAGGCGGCTATCTGCGCCGGCCAGCTTGTCCGCGAGCGGACCCTGAGCGGCCTGCGCGGGCGCATCGCCGGCTGGCGCGCCGGACGCGGTCTGCCCGGGCGGGAGGCGCCCGCGGTCGGCCTCAGCGAGCTCTCCGTGCGCGACGCCCTGGCGCTCCGCCGCCGCCGGTACGGCTCCTGATATCAACCCCACTCAATGATCCGCCGTGCGACCAAGCGCGCCCTGCGCAAGAGTGGCTTCGAACTGCGCCGCTACCGTCCGGGCGCCACCTACCTGGCGCGGCGCATGGAACGCATCGCAGCCGAGTCGATCGACCTCGTCGTCGATGTCGGCGCCCACGCCGGCGAGTACGCCGGCTCATTGCGGCACGAGGGCTACAAAGGCCCGATTCTCTCCTTCGAGCCGCAGGCGCAGATGTACGAGCGGCTGCTGCGTGCCGCCGCGCGCGACCCCCTCTGGGAGTGCCGCCGCCACGCGCTCGGGGCCAGCGCCGGCACCACGACGCTGCATATCGCCGGCAACGACGGCTTCAGCAGCTCAGTTCTGCCGATGACCGAGGCCCACCAGAAGGGGGAGCCGAGCTCCACCTACGTCGCCGCCGAAGAGGTCGAGGTGACGACGCTCGACGCTGCCCTCGGTTCCAACACGGGCGCGCAGCGCCTCTGCCTCAAGATCGATGTCCAGGGGCACGAGGCGGCGGCGCTCGAGGGCGCGACCTCAACCCTGGCCCGCTGCCGCATCGTCGAGCTCGAGCTGGGCCTCGTCGAGCTCTACGAGGGGCAGGCGCTCTTTGCCGACCTGGTCGCCGAGCTCGAGCGGCACGGCCTCGTGATGGCGGACGTCGAGCCCGCCTTCAACGACCGTACGACGAGCCGTCTGCTGCAAGTCGATGCGCTTTTCATTCGGCCGGAAAAGTAGGTGCCTCGCATCTACATAAGATGCCGCGCATGAACTACCAGCGTCTCTACGAATATCGCTTTCGCGACATCGACCAGGCAGCCCGCCTGCGTGTCTGGGAGGAGATCGCCCCCCACGTCCACGGCCTGATGGGCTCGCCGGGAACGGTGCTGGACGCGGCAGCGGGCCGTGGTGAGTTCATCTGCTCGATCCCGGCCGCGGAGCGCTGGGCAGTCGACGAGGTCTCCTACTCGGAGGCGGAGCGAACGACTGGGGTCAAATTCGTCACCTCCAAGATCATGGACGCCGATCTGCCCAGCGAGCATTTCGACGGGGTCTTCGCCTCCAACTTCCTCGAGCACCTCTACGACCAAGAGGCTATTTCGCAGTTCCTGGAACGAATGCGCGGAGCGATGAAACCGGGAGGCCGGATCGCGATCATGGGGCCAAACTATCGCTACTGCTCGAAGGAGTACTGGGATTGCGCGGATCATTACGTCGCGCTGACCCACGTGGCGATCGCCGAGCACCTCTACGCCGGCGGGTTCGAGCCCGAACGCATTATCCCTCGCTACCTGCCCTACTCGTTCCGGGGAATCCTTCCTCCGTCTCCGCGCCTGACCTCGCTTTACCTGCGCGCTCCACTCGCCTGGAAGCTGCTCGGCAAGCAGTTCCTGGTAATCGGTCGCCGCTGAGCAGTGCGCGTCCTGGTCACAGGGGGCGCCGGTTTCGTCGGTGGCAACCTCGTCGTCGCCCTCGCGGAGCGGCACCCGGACTGGGAGATCATCGCCCTCGACAACCTGATGCGGCGTGGCTCGGAGCTGAACCTGGCCCGGCTGCGCGACGCCGGGGTCGAGTTCGTCCACGGAGATGTGCGTGAGTCCGCCGACCTGGCTGCGGCCGGATCTTTCGACGCGATGGTCGAGTGCTCGGCCGAGCCCTCCGTCCTAGCGGGCTTCGCCGACACCTCCTACTCGGTCCAGACCAACCTGGTCGGCGCCTTCAACTGCCTCGAGCGAGCGCGGGCCGAGGAGGCGTTTGTCGTCTTTCTCTCGACCAGCCGCGTCTACCCGGTAGCACTGCAACTGGAGCTGGCGCTGGAGGAGGAGGCGACGCGCTTCGAGCTCGCCGCGTCGCAGCCGGTCGTCGGCGTCGGCCCCGCCGGCATCTCCGAGGACTTCCCGATGGCCGGGGCGCGCACCCTTTACGGCGCCACCAAGCTCTCTGCCGAGCACCTGATCGAGGAGTACGCAGACGCCTTCGGCCTGCACGCGGTGACCAACCGCTGCGGCGTGATCGCCGGGCCCTGGCAGATGGGCAAGGTCGACCAGGGCGTCTTCTCCTGGTGGCTGCTCAGCCACCTCTTCGGCCGACCGCTGACCTACATCGGCTACGGCGGCTCGGGCAAGCAGGTGCGCGACCTACTCCACGTCGACGACCTGATCGACCTCGTAGACGAGCAGCTCGGCGACCCTGGGCACTGGAGCGGCGTCGTCGCCAACGTCGGCGGCGGCCGCGAGTGCAGCCTCTCGCTGCTGGAGACGACCGCGCTCTGCCGCGAGCTGACCGGCAACGAGGTGGCGATCGGGACCGAGGTGGAGACTCGCCCCGGCGACGTACCCGTCTACCTGAGCGACTGCAATCGGCTCCATTCTCTAACCTCCTGGCGCCCGCGCCGCGGGGCGCGCGACGTCCTCGCCGACCTGCTCGCCTGGTCGACTGAACACGAGGACGATTTGCGCGCTGCACTTGGTTTCGAGCGATAGCCAAAGGGGGCACCAGAAGCGATGCCAAAGGCGATAGTCACCGGTTCCGGGGGTCTGATCGGCTCCGAGTCAGCGGCCAGGTTGGTCGAGGCGGGCTACGACGTGGTCGGGATCGAGAACGACACGCGGGCCGAGCTCTTCGGCCCGGAGGCCTCGACGGCAGGGGTCACCGAGCGGCTCAACCGGGAGCTGGAGACCTTCCGCACCGCCGACCTCGATATCCGCGACGCCGAGGGCATCGACCGGGTCTTCGCCGAGCACGCCAGCCAAATCGAGCTGGTCGTGCACACGGCGGCGCAGCCATCGCACGACTGGGCCGCGAGCGACCCGCAGGCCGACTTCGGCATCAACGCCAACGGCACGCTCAACCTGCTCGAGGCGGCGCGCCAGCACTGCCCGGAGGCGACCTTCATCTTCACCTCGACTAACAAGGTCTACGGCGACACCCCCAACCACCTGCCGCTGGAAGAGCAGGAGACGCGGCTCGAGCTGCCCGCCGATCACCAGTGGTTCGGCGGCATCGACACGACGATGTCGATCGACTCCACCCTGCACTCGCTCTTCGGCGCCTCCAAGGCGGCCGCCGACCTGCTCGTCCAGGAGTACGGCCGTTACTTCGATATGCCCACGGTCTGCTTCCGCGGCGGCTGCCTCACCGGGCCCAACCACGCCGGCGCCCAGCTGCACGGCTTCCTCGCCTACCTGATGAAGTGCACCGCGACCGGCAACCCCTACACCGTCTTTGGCTACGAGGGCAAGCAGGTGCGCGACAACGTGCACAGCGCCGACCTGGTCGACGCCTTCCTGCTCTTCCACGAAAAGCCACGCGCTGCGGCGGTCTACAACATCGGCGGCGGGCGCGAGAACGCCTGCTCGATGCTGGAGGCGATCGCAATCTGCGAGCGCATCGCCGGGCGCGAGCTGCGCTGGGAGATGAGCGACCAGGCCCGCGTCGGCGACCACCGCTGGTGGATCAGCGACCTCAATGAGTTCGGCTCCGAGTACGGCGGCTGGCGCCCCCAGCGCGACCTCGATCAGATCCTGCGCGAAATCTACGAGGCCAATTCCGAGCGCTGGATCTCCGCGCCGGCATGAAGCTCTCGGTCGTCATCCCCGCCCACAACGAGGAGGAGACGGTCGCCGAGACCGTCGAGGGCCTCGTCGCCACCCTCTCGCGCGAGGAGATCGAGCACGAGGTGATCGTCGTCGACGACTCGAGCACGGACGAGACCGCCGGGGTCGTCGAAGGCATCGGCGCCGAGCACCCGCAGGTGCGCTGCCTCCACTCCCCGTACCGCAACGGGTTCGGCTTCGCCGTGCGGGCGGGGTTGGAGGCGTTCGAGGGCGACGCGGTCGCGATCGTGATGGCCGACGGGTCGGACAGCCCGGGTGACCTGGTCTCCTACCAGCGCCTGCTCGAAGAGGGCTACGAGTGCGCCTTCGGCTCGCGCTTCGTGCACGGAGCGACCGTGCTCGACTACCCGCGCTCGAAGCTGATCATGAACCGGATCGTCAACTTCTGCATCCGCCTGCTCTTCCGCCACGGCTACAACGACACGACGAACGCCTTCAAGGCCTACCGCCGCGAGGTGATCGAAAACGTCCAGCCCCTCCTCTCTCACCACTTCAACCTCACCGTCGAGCTGCCGCTGAAGGCCGTGGTGCGTGGCTACAGCTACGGCATCGTGCCGATCTCGTGGACCAACCGCAAGGCGGGCGTCTCCAAGCTCTCGCTCAATGAGATGGGCAGCCGCTACCTCTTCATCGTCCTCTACGTCTTCCTCGAGCACCACCTCAGCCGCGGCGACTACCGCCGCGACGGCCTGCCGACGGCGCGGCCGCGCGGCACCTGGCGGGCGGGACGCCGATGAGCCCGGAGACCCCGAAGCGCGCGCTTCTCACCGGCCTGACCGGACAGGACGGCTCCTACCTCGCCGAGCTGCTGCTCGACAAAGGCTATGAGGTGCACGGGATCATCCGTCGCTCCTCGAGCTTTAACACCGGCCGCATCGAGCACCTCTATCGCGACCCGCACGAGGAGGGCACCCGCCTCTTCACGCACTACGGCGACCTCTCCGACCCCGTGGCCCTGACCCGGCTGATTTACGAGCTGCAGCCACACGAGATCTACAACCTCGGGGCGCAGAGCCATGTCCGCGTCTCCTTCGACATCCCCGAGTACACCTTCGACGTTACTGGCGGCGGCACCCTGCGACTGCTCGAGGCGATCCGCGAGTCTGAGGTGAAGACGCGCTTCTACCAGGCGTCCTCCTCGGAGATCTTCGGCTCCTCGCCGCCGCCGCAGAACGAGGCGACCCCGTTTCACCCTCGCAGCCCCTACGCGGTGGCCAAGGTCGCGGCCTACTGGTCGACGGTCAACTACCGCGAGTCCTACGACATGTTCGCCGTTAACGGCATCCTCTTCAACCACGAGTCCCCCCGCCGCGGCGAGACCTTCGTCACCCGAAAGATCACCCGCGCCGTGGCGCGCATCAAGGCCGGGCTTCAGGACAAGCTCTACATGGGCAACCTCGACGCCGAACGCGACTGGGGCTACGCGCCCGACTTCGTCGAGGCGATGTGGCTGATGCTTCAGACCGAGGAGCCCGACGACTACGTCGTTGCCACTGGCGAGAAGCACTCGGTGCGTGAGGCGCTGGAGATCGCCTTCGGCCACGTCGGCCTCGACCCCGACAAACACCTGGAGATCGATCCCCGCTACTTCCGGCCCGCCGAGGTCGACTCGCTGCTCGGTGACGCCAGCAAGGCGCGTGAGAAGCTCGGCTGGGAGCCGAAGGTCCGCTTCCGCGAGCTGATCGAGCTGATGGTCGAGGCCGACGTCGCGTCGCTCGACGCGCAGCTCTCGGGCGAGGCCGCGCGGTGAGCGGGGAGCGCTCCCCCGATCCCGCCTTCTGGGCCGGCAAGGAGGTCGTCGTCACGGGCGGCGGCGGCTTCCTCGGCAAGCCGACCGTTCGGATGATCTCCGAGCTGGGTTCCAGCGTCCGCGCGCCGCGCTCGGTCGAGTACGACCTGACCGATCCCGTTGCCTGCAGGCAAGCTCTCCAGGGGGCCGACATCGTCATCCACCTGGCGGCCAACGTCGGCGGCATCGGCTTCAACCGGCGCAATCCCGGGCCGCTGGCTCGCGACAACACGGCAATGGGCCTGAACGTCTTCGAGGCCTGCCGCGAGCTTGGCGTCAGCAAGCTGGTCGCCGCCTGCTCGGTCTGCGCCTACCCCAAGTTCACCCCCGTGCCGTTCAAAGAGGACGACCTCTGGAGCGGCTACCCCGAGGAGTCGAACGCTCCCTACGGCCTCGCCAAGAAGATGCTGATCGTCTTCTCCGACGCTTATCGCCGGCAGTACGGGCTCGATTCCTGCGTGCCGGTGATCGCCAACCTCTACGGGCCTGAGGACAACTTCGACCTCGAGGACTCCCACGTGATCGCGGCGATGGTGAACAAGTACGTCACCGCGACGAAAAACGGCGATCCCGAGGTCGTGCTCTGGGGCACCGGTGAGCCCTCGCGCGAGTTCCTCTACGTCGACGACGCCGCCCTGGCGATGGTCCTCGCCGCCGAGCACGCCGACTCCTCAGAGCCCTTCAACGTCGGCACCGGGGTGGAGACCAAGATCCGTGACCTCGCCGAGCTCGTTGCCAGGGCAGCCGGATATGAGGGCAAGACCGTCTGGGACACCTCGCGCCCGGACGGACAGCCGGTTCGCTATCTCGACGTCTCCAGGGCGACGGAGTCAATCGGCTTTCGGGCCAAGGTCCCGCTAGACGAGGGACTGCGGCGAACCGTGGACTCCTTCGAAGGCTAGGGCCGCGCCCGCCCGCCGGTCAGGGCGACGAACGAGCGCCAGGCCGGCTTTGGATTGAAGCCCTTGCCCGCGTGAAAGAGACCGACCGAGTCGCAGAAGCTGCAGGCGGTGTAGTCGGGATTGTCCTTCCACGAGTACCAGTAGGTGCCCTTGAGGTTGAGCCGGTGGCGATTGGCGATCAGGTAGGCGTAGGACTTGCGAAGTTCACGGGCCTGGCCCTGAATACCTTGCTCGAAGGCAACGACCTGCGGGTCGTTCTGCGAGCCCCAACCCATCTCGGTGATGTAGAGGGCGGCGCCGGGGTCGCCGTTGTCGAGGACGACTTCGCGCAGTTCCTCGGTCAGTTCTTCGAGATCGTCGACGTGGAAGGCGTACGGATGCAGGGCCACCGCGTCGAAGTAGCTCTTGATGCCCGGCACGCGGTAGAGGGCGTTGAGGAACCTGGTCGCGTCCATGCCCTTCTTGCCGCCCTCGTCGGGGTCGCCGAAGAGGCCGGAGAGGACAACTTTGGCGATCGGGTCGACGGCCTTGATCTCCTTGGAGGTCAGCTTCAGCAGGCGCGCGTAGGCGCTCGGCGAGACCGGGTAGGCGAAGTAGAAGAAGTTCGCCTCGTTCCAGACCTGCCAAATGCGGATCGGGGTCGGACGCGGAATCGCCGGCACATAGTTGACGGCTGCCTGGTTGGGCGCGTGCTCATTCCAGAATTCACCGCCGGGGCCGTAGCGCTTGACCGCCGCGTCGACGAAGGCCAGCCAGGCCTTGCGGGCGCGACCGCTGCTCATCGGCAGGGTTGTCGGCTTGTTGGCGAGCCAGCGGGGTGTTCCGTAGAGGAAGGGCAGGAACTTCAAGCCGCGCCTCGCGGCCACCTCGAGCGCCGGGTCGACGCTGCTCCAGTCATAGCCGCCTTTCGCCGTCGGCTGCACGAACGCCCAGTTGACCGGCCAGCGCACGCTGCCGATCCTGCCCGCCTGCATGTAAGACGCGTCTCGGTTAGTCAGCACCGTCTGCGGCGCTATGCCGAAGAAGCCGGGTGGCAGCGCCTGCGCCGCCGCGGGGGCAAGCAAGGCGGCGGCGAGCGCCAGCAGGAGAACGGTGGTCTTGAGAGGTCTCAACTCGATGGTGTGAGCGGCTGTGCGTGTGCAGGTCACTTCCTAACACGCCGAGCCGACGTCGGTAGCGCCAGGACGTTAACGGTCAGTAGGTTCCGCCCAGCTTGCGGTGATCCCAGGTTGCCGTTCTCACCGGCTTGAAGTGGATCGCCACTCGCTTTGGCGCCTGGGCCTCCAAGGCCGCCTTGGCGTCGCCCTCGACCGCCGAGATCCCCTCCGCGTAGCGCAGCGTCAGCTCCTCGGCGAAGCCGAGCACGGTCTCGCGATCGCGATGCAGCTCCGCTTCGGCCTCGATCATCCCCCCGCGCAGCTCGCCGTACTCGTGCCCGGTCTCGACCAGCACCGTCGCGCGTGGATCGCGCTCGAGGTTGCGCACCTTCTGCGATTTGGCATAGGTCCAGACCCAGATCTCACCCTCGCGCGGCACGAACCACATCGGCATTGAGTGCGGCCAGCCACGCGGCCCGAGGCTGGAAACGACGGCGATCCGCTCGGCCGCGAGCAGCTCGAGCAGCTCGGCGTGGGTCAGCTCAATCTGGTCACGTCGACTCACAGCCGTGACTCTACGGCCCGCAGTCACTACGATGCCCGTTCCGATTCGGCTGCTCGGCGGCAATCGGACAAGAGCCATGGGGAAGCAATCTGCGAAGGCAAGGGGAAGTTTCGGCGGGGCGGCCCGAGGTGGGGCGCTGCTCTCCGCGGCCCTCGCCCTGCTCGCGGCAACGGCGCTGGCAGCAACGCTGGCCCTGGCGGGCCCAACCGCACGAAGCGCCCAGTCGTGCCTCGGGCTGCCCGCCACCCTGGCGGCGACGCCGGGCAGGAAGCTGGTCGGTGGCCCCCAGCGCGACGTGATCGTCGGCTCCATCGGCGCCGACCGCATCGACGGCAGCGGTGGCGATGACCTGATCTGCGCCGGCTCTGGCGCCGACGTCGTCTCGGGCGGCGCCGGTGACGACAGGGTCGTTGGAGGCGCGGCAGGCGACCTCCTGCGGGGCGGCGCCGGCGACGACCGCATCCAGGGTGGCAAGGGGCGCGATCGCTGTTTCGGCGGCGCCGGTGCCAACAAGCTGGCCGGCTGCGAGAGAGGGAAAGGCCCGAAAAAGGCGCGAACCAACCGCGCGCCGCTCACCGAGGACGCCTCCGCCGTCACTAACGAGGACAGCCCGACGTCGATCGAGGCAAGCGCGGTCGCCGGCGACGATGACGGCGATTCGCTCTCGTTCGTCTCGCTCGACGCCGGCCGCTCGACCGCCCGCGTCGACATCGTCGATGGCGGCGGTCGGCTGAGCTTCGATCCCAGCGGTCGCTTCGACTCGCTGGCGGCAGGCGACGGCGTCAACCAAAGCCTCCAGTACGTGATCACTGACGGCCGCGGCGGCTTCACCGGCGGGTCGGTGACGGTGACGGTCAGCGGCGTCGACGATGCGCCGGCGGCGATCGACGACGAGGCGACGGTCCAGCAGGGCGCCTCGGCAGCTGTCCTGCCGGTGCGCGCCAACGACACCGACCCCGACGGAGGGCCAAAGCTGGTCGCGTCGATCACTCAGCCCACCAACGGTACGGCGGCGGTGGCAGACAAAGGTCTGGACCTCACCTACCAACCCGATCCCGGCTACTGCAACGACGGGGAAGCACCGGACAGCTTCACCTACTCGCTGAACGGCGGCTCCACGGCGACCGTCGCGGTTGCGGTTGCCTGCGTGGACGACGTCTCGGTCGACCAGGGCGGCCTCTCGCCGACGTTTGCCCCGGGCGTGTCGGATTACACGGTGCGCTGCGATGGCTCACCGCTTGAGATCAGCGGCAGGCTGGCTCAGGGAACCGGTATCTCGGTCGACGACCAGGAGGAACAAACCGGCTTCTTCGACGCAACGGTTCCTCTGGAAGCAAACCAGGGGTTCAGCTTCACGCTGGATGACGGCGCGGCGACGAGCGAATACCACGTGCGCTGCCTGCCAACTGATTTCCCAGCCTGGGAATACGAAAGATTGCTGCAGCCGGACCACCAGTTCTACGTCGTAGATCCGGCCATCGGCGCGGGCGGCAGCGGCTACGCGATCATCTTCGACGACCACGGCGTGCCGGTTTGGTGGCAGGGATCCACCCCAGGGCCGATCGACGCCAAGTTCATCACCGAGGCTGGCCAGCCGACGCGGATCACTTGGTGGGGACAGTTTGGTGGTGCCGACGGGTACCAGATCCGTGAACTCAACGGAACGGTGGTCCGCACCGTGAGCATCGTCGGCGGCAGCACCGACATCCACGAGCTGCAGCGTCAGCCGAACGGCAACTACCTGGTCACCTCCTACCAGCCGCGTGAACACGTCGACCTCACCGCTTTCGGAGGAGGCGCCGACGACACGGTGATCGACGGCGAAGTCCAGGAGATCAACGAAACGGGCGAAGCGGTTTGGACCTGGAACAGCGCGAGCCACATCGGCCTCGCGGAGACCGGCCGCTGGTGGCCCACCGCGCTCAAAGGCAGTCAGCGCGACATCGTCCACATGAACGCGGTCGAGCCCGTCGGCGATAACGCGATCATGATCTCGATGCGCCATACCGACGCCATCTACAAGATCGACAAGGCGAGCGGCAACGTGATCTGGAAGCTGGGCGGCACCTGGACGCCGAAAAGCTTGACCGTTGTCAACGACCCCGAGGGCGCCTACCCGCTCGGCGGCCAGCACGACATCCGCCTTCAGCCCGACGGCACGATCACGATCCACGACAACAACACCAACCAGCCCAGTCCCCCCCGGGCGGTGCGGTACGAAGTCAACGAGGCGGCGAAAACCGCCACCCTGGTCGAACAGGTGACCGACCCGCAGGCCCCGGGCAGCTTCTGCTGCGGCTCTTCCCGGCGCTCCGCCGACGGCTCCTGGCTGATGAGCTGGGGCGGGCGCTCGCTGGTGACCGAGTTCAATCCCGCGGGCGAACGGACCTTCCGCCTCGGCTTTGGTGGCGTCGCCTTCTCCTACCGGGCCGCGTCGGCTCCCAACGGCGCGCTCAGCGCTGTCGAGCTGCGCGCCGGGATGGACGCGATGCACCCGCGCACGCCTTGACTCGGGCGCCCCAGGCCGTCCTCGTACTCTGCGCGGTGTTCTTCTGGCTGGTCGCCGACCGGGTCATAGCCGGCGACCAAGCGATCGCCTTGGTCGCGATGGCCTGCCTGATCGCGGTCACCGTCGCGGTCACTGCGCTCGCTGCCGGCCGGCTGCTACCCGGCTGGCGCTGGGTTGTGGCCTCGCCCCTGGCAATCGCCGCGGCGACCTGGCTGCCGCTCTTTGCCCTGCGACCGATTGAGCTCTACTTCTACCCGGGCGAAGCGATCACGCCGATGATCCAGCTCGGCTACGACGTCGGTGACCTCAGCCGCACGATCGCGATCGCCGGCATCGGCTGCGCGACTTGGTCGCTTGGCTTCCTCCTTGGTCTGGAGGTGCTGCGCCGCACGCCCAAGGAGAGCGCTCCCCGCCTCGACCCCGTCCCACTGCGGCGCTGGGCACCGTGGGTCGTGATGGGCCTGGGAGCGATGCTGGCCGGGGCCCTCTTCATGCGCCAGGGGGGACCGGCGGCCCTGATCCACTCGGCCGGCTCGCTGCATACCAACCAGGGCTCGGGCTTCTACGGGCAGCTCGGGATCTGGATGCTGGTGGGCACGGCGCTCTACGCCTTCGCATCGATCCTGCGCAGCGAGGCTCCCAACCCGGAGGCGCGGCGGGTGCTACTCGTCAGCGCCTCCCTCGCCGCCCTCTGCACGCTGGCCCTCGGCTCGCGCGGCTTCATCGCCTTCGGCCTGCTCGCCGCGGCCGTGATCTACCTGCGGCTGCGCGCGCCGAGCGCCCCCAGCGTGGCGATCACGGTCGCCGTCGCGCTGCTCGTCGCCGGGGCGCTCGAGTTCGCGGCGATCGTGCGCACCAACGCCGCCTCGACCGATCTCGGCACCGCCGTCAGCCGCACCTTCGAAACGCCGCTGCCCGCCTTCCAGACGGCCGATCTCAGCGTCTTCGACGACTTCGTCGCGATGCAGGAGATCGTTCCCTCCTCGATCTCGCGGCTCAACGGGGAAAGCCTGCTCCAGGTCCCCGCGGCGCTCGCGCCCCGGGCGCTCTGGCCGGGCAAGCCCCAGCCGATCGACAACCTCGTCACCGAATACCTCTACCCCGGGGCCACCGCCGGGACCCCGATCACGATGCAGGGCGAGCTGTACTGGAACTTCGGCCTCCCGGGCGTCGCCATCGGCTCCCTTGTCATCGGCCTGCTGATGGCCTTGTCGACGGCGTTGCTCTTTAGGCGCGAGGCCCTCAGCCTGATTCTCTACGCCGTCCTCTACGCCAGCGTCTTCGCGCTTCTCACCCGCGCCCTAGGCACGATGACCGCCAACACCTTCATCGCCCTGGTCGGCGCCGGGATCGCCGTGGCGGCAATCGGCTCGACCCAATTTCCGGGCCTGCGCGAGCCGGTGCGGCGCCTGCGCTCTCGAATAGCATGACGCCGGTGCTGAGACGATTTCCCGCAGCCGCCGCGATCGTGGCCCTGGTCGCGGTCACCGGTTGTGGCGGCGAGGATCCGCCACCGCCCGGAACGCCAAGCGCGGCCGAGAACCTGCTCACCCTCTCCGCCGTGCATAAGCAGCCCGCCGGTTCGCCCGAGGAGGCGCTGCTGCAGTGGTGGATGCACATCCAGTACAACGACCTGAGCGGCTACCTGCGCGATCTCGCCGTGCCGATTCGCCGCCAACGCGAAGCCGACGAACAGACGCGGCGCAACCTGCTGCTGGTCTCCGGCGACTCGCTCCGCTCACTGCCCAAGCTCGAAGAATCCCAGCGTGAAGGCGATATCGCGACCCTCTACGTGCGGGTCGAGACCCGGCAGCCGGTCGGCGCCTCGCGCTTCACGACCAGCGGCACCCCCCAGGCCTTCACGCTCGTCCGCGAAGGCGGCGAGTGGAAGATCTCTGATGACTTCTACGTCCTCGATCGTGCCGCGGTGATCCGCGAAGCGATCGACGACGCGAAGAAAAAAGCCCTAGCCGACCGGAGCGGCTAAGCGGGTAGGCGCGCGACCAGCCTGAGGTGGTCGAAGCCACTCGCGTGCGTGACCCGCAAGGTGCGTAGCGAGGCGGCGCGGTAGGCATACCCGAGCAGGGCACGGTGGCGCCAGCGATCGGCCGGGGGAATGTAGTGCCAGGGAGAAATCGTGTCGACCCCGGCGACCTCAAACCCGGCGACCTCGACCACTGTGCGCAGGCTACGCGGCGTGAACTGCGTGATGTGCAGGTTGTCCGGCTGAACGGCACCCCACGCCTCCGCCCGGCGGCGAGCCATCGCGCTGGCGATATTGGGAACCTCGAGGATCAGGAGGCCGCGCCGGCGCAGTCGGGCGGCGAGCTGGCGCAGGAGCTCGACCGGCTCCTCGACGTGCTCGAAGACGTGGAACATGCAGGCGCTGTCAAAGCGCCGGCCGGCGAGATCCACTTCATCGAGAAATCCCTGTTTGACCTCGACGCCGAAGTCCCACCTCGCGCGCTCGATAAGGGTCGGCGAGGGCTCGACGCCGATCGGCTCGAAGCCGCGACGGCCCACCGCATCGAGGAAGAATCCGCGGCCGGAGCCCAGCTCGAGCAAGGTGCCCGGGGGCGTGAAGCCCAGCAACCACTCGGCCCGCTGATCGGCAATGTGCTTGGCGGCGCGTTCCTCTTCGACGTAGTCCACGTGCCTGGCGACGTACTCGCCGTTCACGTACGCATCGCGGGCATGGGCCGGTGTCCGGCCATGGAAAACGAGGCCGCAATCCTCGCAGCGGGCTAGGCCGACGTTGCGGTAGCGCGGCAGCTCGAAGCCGCGACTGCGACAGACAGGGCACGCACGGGACGGGGCATCGGCGGTCGCCGCTGCCGCCTCTGAGGGCTTTGAAACGAACTCACTAACCACCTCCATCCGCAGCAGTGTACGGACACCTCACGGCGTCAATTCGAGCGGCTAGCCGGTTGTTCGGCGAAGCGTGCCGCGGGGCGGCAACCATGTAGCGGGAAAGCGGCTCCTCAGCTCGCCAGCGAGCCGGCATGGGCCAGGGCGCGAAGGCCCCCGCCTGGGGCGCGTTGGCGATTCATGTGTAGCTGCGCGCAACACGTCGGAAATCGATCTGTAGCGTCGCCCCCATGGCAGTACACGTCCCAGCCCGACAGCCCTCCACTCGCGGTGGTCGCGTACGTATGTCTTTTCCTTTCTACGTACGTACGAAAACTATAGGATCTGCTTTGGCAACCACCGCCTCCAAGCTCCGCGCCAACATCTATCGGATGCTGGACGAGGTCCTCGAGACCGGTCGGCCCCTGGAGATCGAACGGAACGGCAAGACTCTGGTGATCGCGCCGAAGGAGGAACAGTCGATCTGGGATCGCCTGCCACGCCGCGAGGGCTACATCGTCGGCGATCCCGACGAGCTGATCCACATGGACTGGTCCTCGGAGTGGAACCCTGATCCTTCTTGACACCCATGTCGTGGGCTGGCTCTACGAGGGCGCGGAGCGGCGAATTCCCGCTGCCGCCCGCAACCTAATCGAGTCCGAGGAAGCGTTCGTGTCCCCGATCGTCGAGCTGGAGCTGACCTATCTCTATGAAGTCGGGCGGGTCACCGAGCCGGCAGCGACTCCGCTGGCCGGACTGGCCAAGACGATCGGGGTGCAGGTCTCCGACACCTCCGTGGGGGCCTTGGTGCGCGCGGCAACCGACCTCACTTGGACGCGAGATCCGTTCGACCGGATGATCGCGGCGCACGCGATCGTCGCCGACGTCCCGCTGGTCACCGCGGACCGCACCATCCTCGACAACCTGCCGCTGGCCACTTGGGCCTGAGCCGGGCGACCGGTCCAGCCAGCCGAAACACCGTAGGATCGACAGCGGTGCGAGTCGCGATCCTGATCTTCGAGAAGCTCACCGCCCTCGACGCGGTCGGTCCATACGAGGTGTTTCGCTCGGTCCCCGGCTGGGAGGTCCAGTTCGTCGGGCTCGAGAAGGGCACGGTGCGCACCGACAGCGGCGCGCTCGGGCTCAGCGTCGATCACTCGCTCGAGGAGACGACCGAGGCGGACGTCGTCCTGGTGCCAGGCGGCGAAGGCAACCGGCCGCTGCTGCACGACGAGGCGGTGCTGTCGTGGCTGCGCCGCATCGACGAGCAGACCAAGTGGACTACGTCGGTCTGCACCGGCTCGCTCGTGCTCGGCGCCGCCGGATTGCTCGAGGGCAAGCGGGCGACCAGCCACTGGCTCTTCCTCGAGCAGCTGCGCGAGTTCGGCGCCGACCCGGTTGGCGGCCGTTACGTAGAGGATGGCAAGACCGTCACCGCCGCCGGCGTCTCGGCCGGGATCGACATGGCACTGCACCTCGTCGGCCGCGAGACCACGCCGGAGGTCGCCCAAGCGATCCAGCTCGGCATCGAGTACGACCCGCAGCCTCCGTTTGACTCCGGCTCTCCGGCGAAGGCGGCGGCGCCGATCGTCGAGCTGGTCAGCGCCGTCACCGGCGACGGTGAGGAGTGGCTGGACCGCTCTACTAGCGGCTGAGCTCGATCGCCCGCACCGCGCGGGCTTCCGGAATCGCAACCAGCAACTGCACCTTGAGCGAGCCGCGCAGGCGCAGCAGCGGCTGCCCACGCGAATCGAGCGGAACCCGGAAGGTGTGCGACTTGCCACCGGCAAGGCGGAAGGTGCGGTGGCTGACGTTGAGGCGGACGACCCGGCTCGGCACGCCGCGCCGGGCGCGGGCCGGCAGCCTCGCGTGGGTGCGCAGGATGATCTGGCCGGGACAGCTTTCGCCTTCGGGCCAGCCACAACGGACCCAGACGCGCACGGCGCCACCGCTGGCGCGTACGTGCTTGACGGTCAGCGGGGGCAGCTCCGGGGCCGCCACCGTCGCGCCCACGGTGGCGCCGTCGATGAAGTTGTTGTCGATGTTGATCGTGGTCAGACCGTAGCTCTCGTTGTGGCCGCCGCGGTACTGGTGGATGCGCTGGTGCGAGGCCCAGGCGGTCGAGGGCAGGTAGGGATCGAGCGTGTTCTGCTGGCCGTTCCAGTTGGCGGTCCAGACGTGGTCGGGCAGCGTGTAGGTGCTACCGCCGACCGCCCGACCGAGGTCGGCGATCCCGGAAGCGCTGGAGCTGTAGACGCCGGAGACGTAGCCGAGGGCGTGCAGCTGGTCAGTCCAGGCGGAGAGGAAGGTAAGGGTCGACGAGGTTGCGCTGGAGGTGCGGGTGTAGGCCTCCATGTCGAAGTAGATCGGGCTGCCCGGCCCCATACCGATAGCGGCCGCCTCTTCGACCGCATCGCGGGCCTCTTCGGCCCCCTGCAGGGTCGCCCTGGCGAGGCTGGCACTCAGCTTGGCGCAGCTGCTGCAGGCGCTGGTCGTCGCCTGCAGGCCGACGTAGGTCGGGATCAGGTGCCAACCGGCGGCGACTTGCTCGCCGACCCAGTCCGTGGTCAGGTTGGGCTGCGAGCAGGCGCGGTTGGTGCCGCCGATGTAGACGCCGATCCCGCGATAGGGCGAAGCCGCCCAGGCGGTCATCATCCGTGACGAGGGCGCTGCGCAGGCGTCGAAGCCGAGGCCTGTGAAGGCTTCCGGCGCCGACACCGGGGCCGGCGGTGCGATGGCGCTGGCTCCAGCCCGAGCGCTCGCCTGCGAGCGCGGTTCGACCAGAATCGCGCGCCTGCGTCCGATCGCATCGACGGGGCAGCGTTGGCTGGCGCCGGGCGTGCCCAGATAGACCGCCTGGCGATCGAGCCGAACGCACATGCGCGGGTGATCGGCCAAGCGGTAGACCGGCCAGTTGGCGGGCACCTCGACGGCGCGGCCACCGAAGTGGACGGTCCGAGCAGCCGCCGGCGCGGCAAGGAGCCCGAGCAGCACGAGTGCCGCAACGGCTGGACGAAGCAGGCGCATACGATCCCAAACCATTGCAGCCGTCAATCGATTCGGCCCCGCTCAGGCGGGAACGAGATTTAGCTTGCGCCAGGGACCCTCACCGGCCATTGGCTGGGTCCGGCCCTCTAGCCAATCGGCCTGCAGGTCGTCGTAGTGACGGCTAGCGGGGTGGCCCGATTGCCCGGTGAACATCTGCCAGCGTGAGCGCTCCGGGGCGGCCGGTTCGGCAACCATGCGCCAGCTCGGCGCCCAGACGGCCTTGTAGGGGTCGTTGGGGTCATAGGCGATCTGGCTCACCGTCTCCTGAGCACCGCCCGCTTTGAGGCGCCGGTTGAGCAGGCGCCGCAGCAGCGGGTTGGCCTCCCCCAGCGGGTGGGGGAACTCCATCTCGTGCACGTGCCCCCAACGCCAGCCCGCGGCGTCGGGGCCGAAGCGGTCGCTGAGGTCATCCAGCGCGCCGCTGAGTGCCTCGAGCACGAGGTCGTCCCAGGGCCGGCCGATCAGCTCCTCGTCGCCTTCCTCCCAGAGTTTCATCAGGTGCGAGTGCCAGCGCCAGGGCGAGGTGACGTGCGGCGTGAAGCCGTTGTCGGCGCGGTCGAGCCAGCGCTCGCAGAGGTCGCGATCGCCGATCGCGGCGCGGGCGACCTCGCGTGCCAGCCGCAGCAGGAAGGCCTGGTAGATCGTGCCGGCGATCGAGTCCGGATCGAGCCTGCCGTCCCAGCTGCGCAGCCGCTCGAGCGCGCTGCGCTCACGTTGCCCCTGCGGCTTCAGGCGGCTCAGCCGCCGCGCCGCCTCGAGTCCCGGCAGCGAGAGATTGTCCGACTGCATCGCCTCGAAGCCATCGATGTCGTGTTCGTCGCTGGCGCGCAGCAGCTGCTCGATTCGCTCAGCACGAAAGCCGTCGAGCCACTCGCTGGTGATGTGGTGCGGGTAGTCGTCGCCGACGATTCGGTTGTTGGCGGTGACGAGGAAGCCGCTCTCCGGGTCGATCTCCTCGGGCAATTCCCCGTAGGGGATGGTGCCGTCCCACTCGAACTCCCCCGTCCAGCCCGGCTTCGGCAGGTCCGGGCAACCGCCTTTGCGCAGCGGCAGGCGACCGACCAGCTTGTAGCCGATCGAGCCGTGGCGGTCGGCCCAGATCAGGTTGGAGGCTGGTGAGCTGTGCTCGGCAAGGCTGGCGACGAGCTCGGGCCCTGAGCGGATCCCGTGCAGGTCGAACATGCCCTTGAACGCGGTGGGCTGGTCGAGCGTCTGCCAGCGCAGCGCCAGCGGCTCGGCCGCGTCGGCGCCGAGCGCCTCGTTGACTATCGGTCCGTGGTGCGTGATGCGCACGTCGAGCACCTCGGGGGCGTCGCGACCCTTGACGGGGATCTCCTCGCGCACGACCTCGAGCGGTCGCCACTCCTCTTCGAAGAGGTAGCGATCGCCGTCGAGGCGCTCGACGAAGAGGTCCTCGACATCGGCCATCACGTTGGTGAAGGTCCAGCAGACGTCGTTGTTCTGGCCCATGTAGACGCCCGGCATGCCCGGCAGCGAGGCGCCGCGGACGAAACGATCGCCGAGCGTGAGACCGACCTGGTACCAGATGCCGGGCATGCTCGGCGGCAGGTGGGGGTCGCCGGCGATCAGCGGCTTCCCGCTAGCGCTGAGCCTGCCGGAGACGGCCCAGTTATTGGAGCCGCTCGCCTCGGCGGCGAGGCCGATCGAGCGGCGCACGGCATCGATCTGCTCGACGATCGGCAGTCCTTCCCCCGACCACGATTCCTGAGTGACGATCGGGTTGTCGGCGGGATAGCCGGGGTCGAGACGCGCCGCCAGCTCCGCCCCGAGTGCGCGGGTCATATCGGCACGCAGCAGCTCGCGCTCCCAGTTGGTCGAGAGGCCGAAGGCAAGCAGCTTGCCGAGGCTGAGGATGTCGACCGGGCGCCAGGGTTTCCACTCGAGCCGCAGCAACTGCATCTCAAAGGGCAACGCCTTGGCGTCGGCAGCGGCCGCATTGACCCCCTCGCAGAAGCGCTCCAGCAGGGCGAGCAGCTCCGGATCGAGCGTCGCGGCCTCGCGTTCAGCCGTGCGGCGAATCCCCAGCGTGCGCATTAGGCGGTCGATCGGCAGGCCCTCGGGGCCGGCCATCGCGGCCACCCGGCCGGCGACCACGCGGCGGTAGAAGTCGAGCTGCCAGAGCCGGTCCTGGCCGTGGCAGAAACCCTCAGCGAACCAGAGATCGCGGGCGTTGCCGGCCTCGATGTGAGGCACGCCCCAGCGATCGCGACGGATGCTGACCGGCTCGTCGAGGCCGTCGAGCGCGATCGAGCCTTTCTGCTTCGGCAGCGGCCGGCGGGCCAGCCAATGCCAAGCAGCTGCGGTCGCGGCAGCAGCGAGCCCAGTCCCGGCCAAGCCGACCACCAGTCCCGCGCGTGCTGCACTTCCACGTGCCATCGCCCAAGCCTACTGGCCGCCCAGCCAGGGGCCCATAGCTCTTCCGGTGCGCTTTATGCGGGCTATGACCAGATAAGGCGCACCGGAAGCTCAGGGGGCTAGGTCTGCGGGGAGACGGCCTTCGGCGGCGAGCTTGTCTAGGTGGGCCTGCATGACCATTGCGGCGGCCTCGCGCAGCTCGGGCGGAACGTCACTCCAGGCGTCGTCGAGGAGCGCTTTGCGGGAGCGCTCGCCTCGCTCCATAGCTGCAAGCAGGCGGCGCTCGCGCATCTCGCGGTGCTCGACGTACTCGGCCAGCTTCGCCGCCGGCTCGGTGACCCAGGGGCCGTGGCCGGGGCAGATCAGCTCGATCGGCTCCGCCTGCATGCGGCGCAGCGAGTCCATGTACGCGGCGAGCGAACCCCCGTCGGGCGGGACGAAGGTCGAGCCAGTCCCGAGCACAAGGTCGCCGCTGAAGCAGACCCCATCCCCAGTCATCAGGCAGACATGATCGGGAGCATGACCGGGCGTCGCGATCGCGCGCAGGCCAGAGTGTTCATCGCCGTCGCCGGGCAGGACCACCTCCGGCTTCCAAGCCGCCCCTCCAGCCTCCAGCGCTCGCCTTGTGACCGCCTGTGTCGCCAGAGCCTCGGCCCCTTCACTGTGATCGCCGTGACCATGCGTGAGCAGAATGAGGCCGATCCCGCCGCGCTCGTCGGCCGCGGCTCGCACCGCATCCAGGTGGGACGAGACGTCAGGCCCCGGATCGATCACCGCGCATGGCCCCGACCCATACAGATAGGTATTCGTCCCCTCCAGCGTCATCGGCCCCGGATTAGGCGCAACGACCCTGAGAATCTCCGCGTGCCCAGGCGCCTGGGTCACGTCAGAGCCCATTCCGGCAGGGCTGGAACGTCTTGTACTTTTTCGTCGAGGGCATTGGGCGTCAGCTCAATCACGAATCACCGAAAAAGTTAAGTGGAAGCCCTGCCGGAATGGGCTCTGCGTTATGCAGCGCTCGCCGCGACCTCTTTTGCAATCGCCTCCCGCGCGTCCTCGGGCTCGAGGACTACGAGGTCGCCGGCGCCGCGGAGGATCTCGCGCACCAACCAGGAAGTGCCTGCGTAGGGCAGCTCGACGACGACGGCGCCGTCGGCGAGCTCCTCGACCACGGTGCGCTCCTCGCGCAGCCAGCGGGCGCGCTCGGGCGAGACCCAGACGCGGGCGACGTGGGCGGTCGGCACCTCGCCGTGGGTCATCCAGCCCTCGACCCCGGCGAGCTCCTCGACTTCGGGACGCGGCTCGAAGGTCTGCTCGGAGAGGACCGCCTCCTTGATCCGGTCGAGCTTGAAGTGGCGGACGCCGTCTTTGGTCAGGTCGTAGCACTCGACGTACCAGCCCTCTTTGCCGTTCTCCAAGCGGTAGGGCTCCACCGAGCGTTTGGTGAACTGATCCTCGTTCTCCTTGTAGTACTGGAGTTCGAGCACCCGGCTGGCGGCAATCGCATCGTTGACGGTGCGCGCCACCCCAGCGTCCCCGCCGCTGCCGGCGGCGATCTCGAGGCCCTCCTCGGAGGGGTCATGGCCGAGCGCGGTGACGATCTTGGTGCGGGCGCTCTGCAGCCCGCCCTGCGGCAGATGGTCGCCGAAGAGGTCGATCGCCGCGACCAAGGCCTTCGCCTCGAGCGGCAGCAGGCGGGCCGGGCGGGCGAAGTTATCGCCGTATGGCTCGGAGTCGACCTCGATCTCGTCGCCGAGGATTTCGGCGTAGAGGACGTAGGTGCCGCCGCCGAAGTTGACGACGTTGAGCAGGTCGATGTCCTCGCGCAGCTCCTCGTCGGTCAGTTCAAGCCGCTGGCGCAGCTCGCTGAGGCGCAGCCGCTCCTCCCCCTTGGCCGATTCGATCAAGAGGCCGGCGAGGGTTACCAGGCGGGCAAAGCGCTCGGGGCGGATCGCCGCTTCGCCGCGGCCGTTGGTCCGTGTGCGGGGGGGTGCCTCGCGCAGCGGACGATCGACGATCTCGGCCTGCTGGAAGCCGTTGTGGTGGCGCTCGTGGAGCAGGCCGAGGCGACTCTCGGCCTCGTCTCGCAGCTCATCCGGGCCCAGCACCTGGGCGTTCTGGCGCCAGCGCAGGACCCAGGCGATCAGCTCGCGTGGGGAGGCGTAGTCGGTCTCGAACACCGAGCCTTTGCCCGGCGCGCCATCGGACTTCTTCGCCGGGCGCAGCTCGCCGTAGGCACCGAAGTCCCGCTCGATCAGCCAGGCGATGCGATCGCGAACGAAGATCTGGGCGCGGCCGCGGGTCTCGCCCAGCTGCCAGTCGGCGCGCTGGCCGTAGTCGCGGCGGTCGAAGTTCTCCGGCGGCGAGAAGTCGTGCTCGGCCTTGGAGGCGTAGCCGACCTTGCCCCGGATCCGCGAGAGGCGAAAGACCCGCACCGCCTCGCGCTCGTGGGCGTAGCCGATCAGATAGAACTGGCCGCCGCGGAAGACCAGGTGGAAAGGGTCCACTTTGCGCTTCGTCGTCTCGTCGCGCTCCATCGTGTAATAGGTGAACTCGACCGTCTTGCGACGGGAAATCGCGGTCTCGATCTTGGAAAGGCGCTGGGAGAGCTCGCGACCGCCGGCCGAGGCGGTCATCGCCATCTCGACCGGAGCGCGCTCGCCCTCCTTGAGCGGGTTCGGGTGGCCCCAGGCGACCTGCTGCAGGGCCAGGCGCAGCGGCTCGGCGTAGGCGAATTCCCCTTCGGAGAGCAGCATCAGCGCGGTGCTCATCGCCGCCAGCTCGTCGTCGGTGAACTCGATCGCGTCGAGGTAGAAGTTCTCCGGGGGCAGCGAGTAGAGCTCCGCCTCGAAGAATCCCTCGCCCGGCTTCTCGACCCCGAGCTCGATGCCGAGGCTCTCTAGCTCGGCCCGGTCCGCGTAGAAGCGCCGCGCGAAGGCGTCGTCGTTCATGTCGCTGTAACCCTCCACCTCGCGCTTGATCTCGAGGGCCGAAACCGGCCTCCCCTGAGCCATCAGGAACGAGATCAACGAGAGCTGGCGGATCAGCTTCTCGGTGTCCTTCGCCACGGCTCGCAGGATAGTGTGCGGCCGGCCTGATGGACCTCCTGCGCAACCTCTTCGGCAACCTGACTTCGGGCATTATCCGGCTTGCGGTCGCAGGCGGGATCCTCTTTCTCGCCTATCTCTTCATCGTCAAGCCCGTCCTCGACACGACGAACGAGGCGATCCACTCGACCGGCCTCGACAAGATCGGCGATTCCCTAGAAGGGATGAGCACGCAGATCAAACGCCAGGTCCATCGCTCTTTCGAGGTGACGGGTTCGGCTGCGCGCAAGCAGAAGCTGGTGCGTTGCGTCAAGGCCGCCCGAGGCAACGTTCACCGGATCGAACGCTGCACGCGGCGCTTCTGAGCTTCGGCGGCCGGCAAGGTCGCAGGCGCGTCCACCGGCAGGGCGCTGAAGTGAAGAGTCAGCTTGGTCGAGCGGTCGACGCCGGTGAGGAAGCCCGGTGCCCTGGAGAAGGCGATTTCGTCGATGTCGCGCCCGAGCCGGTAGAGGTCTGGATAGTCGGCCCAGCGCGGCACCCGCACCAAAAGGCCGTCCTCTGCTGTCCCTCCGACCATGTTCCAGGGATTCCCTTCGATCACCACGATGCGTCCCGAGGCCCGGAAAAGAAGGGTGCGCAACCGCTCTATCCCCGATACGCCGAGCCCGTCGACGTAGACCAGCAGCGCCTCGTTGGGCCGGGTCGGAGGGAAGCGAACGCTCTGGGTGTTCGCGACCGTCACCGCGCCGAGCGAGCGTTCGCCGCCGCAGCGACTGGGACCACGACGCAGGATCGACCACTCTTCATCCCAGCGGACCACCCGGTAGCGACAGAACATCTGGACCATCTGCGCCGGTGACTCGAAGGCCGGCCAGCGAGCATCGATTGCCCCCGGATAGTTGACCGCGTTGGGGTCGAACGTGGTCGTGTTCTGCCAGAGGATCAATTCCGGCGCGGTCGCCGATTCGAGCTTCGCCGCATTCAGCTCGTCGAGGCGTGGCGTGAACGCCGAGTACTGCTGGAAGACCGGCAGCGGATCCCAATCGAGGTCGTAAGCCCAAATGACGCCGGCCTCCCACGGGGCGACATGAACCGTGCCGGAACGAAGCAGCCTGAGCTCGGCTGGGCTGAGCCCGTAGATCGCCTGCATTTCGGCCCGCCCCTGCTGCTGGACCTTCTCGGCACGGCCGGGCAACGCGACCGTTTCCAGCTGTAAGCGGAAGGTCTCGGCTCGCTGTCCAAAACTGAGTCTCGTCTCGATCGATTCCTCGTTACCGACGTAGGTAATGGCAAAAAGGACGATGACCGCACCAACTGCAAGCGAGCGACGAACGTAGGGCACGAGCACGAGGCCGATGCAGAGCAGGGCCGCGAGGAAGAGTCCGGTGTTGCCGGGTGAGTAGCGAACGACCTCGTGCTTGAACATGAGGAAGGTGACGGCAGCGACCATCAGGACGAGACCAAGCCGGCGCATGTTGTCCCGGCGCCAGACGGCGGCGATGCAGAGCACGCCAATGGTCGCCAGCCCCAGCGCGGTCGCCGGCGTCTGCCATGAGCGACTGGGATAGACAGCCACCATCGCCGCCGAGTAGTCGCCGACCACATTGGCGGTGTTGATGGCGTAGTCGTCGATGTTGCCGAGCCCCTGTCCGGTGATGAGCCAGAACCCCATGAAGGCCAGGATCAGGCTTCCGAAAAAGGCCGGAAAGGTGCGGCGCCGATCCGGCAAGCCGAGCAATACCGCAATCCCCATCGCCACTAGCGTGGGGCCCGCCCGCAACGAGCCGAGCAGCTGCATCCCGGAGAGCGCGCCGGCCCCGACGGCGAGCCGGAGGCGGGCGCGGGCACTCCATTCGCCGAGCAGCGCCGCGGTGCCAACCACGGCGGCCGCGATCAGAATCGGGTCACCGACGGGGTTTGAGGCCGCAAGGGCCGTGACCGCGAGCCCGACCACGAGGCCAAAGGCGCGGCGGGTCCCCCAGAGGAGGGCGATGCAGAAGGCGGCGTGGACCAGGGCGGACCAGGCGAACGCCAACCTCCCCGGCCAGATCTCGAAGAAGTTGGGCAGGCCGAGAAAACCAAGCGGCCCATAGCTGAAGACGATCTGGGTGCCTGCATCAAGCCCTCGCTCTCCCGCCATGTAGAGGCCGGCGACCCAGGAGGGGTCGAGCCCGTAGGTCGGCGAGAGATTGGGGAACGGCCAGGTGAGCACCGCCAGCACCACGCCGAGCAGTGGCGAGGAGAGCAGCACCTTCTTGACCCTGGCGCGGTCGATCCCCCGGCGACCCGAGGGCTCAGGCGGCTTGGCAGGGGGGGCTTCCGTCTCTTGTCTAGCGCCTACAGGCAAGGATCTTGGTCGTCGTTCGGAGTTCGGCGCGCCACGGCACCGGGGCGGCGTCGATCGGGATCGCCACTTCGCCGGATCCCATGATCGGCGGCAAGGCGGTCGAGAAAGCTTCACCGAAACGGCTCAGCTTCAGTTCCACCTTGGCGTCGGCAGCGGTCCGGTACGCGAGTCCTCCTACGGGAATCTCAAGGCGGAAGGACGCGGCGTGGCCCTGATCTGGAACCAGGCCTATGCAGCCACCCCGCGTGACGCCGTCCCCATTGCTCGCGCCGAGCAGCTCTGGTGGTGTTCCGCCCCGTGAAACAGGCGACGGGCCGCCTGGCATCACTGTCAGATCGAGCGCCCGCACCAACTCCTGGTCCGCCGCTTCGCGAGCCTGCTCGGCGCTGGAGAGCAGTTCGTCGATGCTGAAGGCCGGCGAGCCGAAGTCGTCCACGGCGTCGAAATAGGCCGAGGCCGTGAAGAACATGTCGGGGTGGGAATGCGCCGCGGTTTCGTCCTCGACGAAGAGATCGGGTTCGACATGGTCGCGGCTCAGCTCCAGCGCCGCAAGCGTGGCACGATTCGTCGCCCCCTCGGCTTCGAAGAGCCGCCCGCCGGCGCGCAGCTCGGATGCGTTGGCCATCAGGGCGAGGCCGAGGACGACGAAGGCGAGCAACCCCGTCACCGTCGACCAGCGAACGTCGCGGCTGAGCTCGGCGACGAGGAGAAGTCCGAGGATCCCGCCCATGTAGACGTAGCGGCTCGCGTTGGGCGCGCGGGCGGGATCGAGTCCCACCGCGACCAGGGCCAGGTAGGCGAGCAACGTGCCGAGGATCGTCCAGAAGCGGATCGAGCGGGGCGGATCGCGCCACACGTGAAGCGCCGTGACGCCAGCTAGGACGAGCGCCAGGGGGTATCCCCACTCGGGCCGCAGCGCGACCAGGGTGGGCAAGTCGGCGCTGCCAGGGGCGCGGAAGAGGCCGGTGATGCCGGCGCAGATCGCCGCCACCTGATCGGCGATGCCGCTGAAGAGGCCGCTCAGGGCTTCCGCGGTCAGCTCGGACTGGCCGAACTTGCGGGCCCACACGAACCAGACGCCGTAGAGAACGAATGGCAGCACGACGATCCAGGCCCGTCTCCACTGACTGCGCCCGCCCAACCAGATCGCCAGCAGCGCTCCCGCGCCGAAGGCGATGCCGATGCTGAACGAGGCAAGCGCGACCGCGAGCAGCAGGCTGGCGAGGACGTCGGCGGCCCGCGTGCGCCTTTCGAGCGCGAGCAGCATCCCGAGTCCGGCCGCCATCCCGGTCAGGTTGGGCAGCTCGTAGGCCCCCATCACGGTGTCCCAGCCAGCGCCAAAGAGGGCAACGAGGGCGGTGAGGCCGACCGCCACCGCGAGCGCCACCCGGCTGCGGACGAGTAGGAAGAAGAGCAGCGCGATCGTCAGGTGCAGGACCACGGTGGCGACCTGGAAGGGGAGATGGGACTCCGCGCCAGCCGTGGCGAAGAGCCCCTTGTAGATGAGCAGCGGGACCACGATGAGGTGGCCGTTCTGGGGCTTCAGCAAGGTTTCGGGCGACCACCCCTGGTCGACGACGAGGTAGGTCCACTCGTCGTTGATGAACGTCTGTCCCTTGCCCCAGCCAAGGATCAGCGCCGCGGCGACGAGGAAGACCAGGGCAAGCAGGGCGTGCGCGAGGCGACGCTGACCTGCCCGGCGCGACCAGGCGACGAAGCGGGCGACGAGTCCGTCGAGGAAGCCGATCACGTCGACGGCGGGCGTCGCTTCGCCCCCCCGCTCTGACCTCTCAGAAGCCATCGAGCGCAGCAGTCTATGTTCGGGCACAGGCGTTCGCGCCGCCGCCTGACGGCGTCAGGCAAGGACGCAGGAAGCGTGGCGGCTCTGCACGCGAGCGACCGAGGACACAGCCTGACGCCGTCAGGCGGCGGCGCGCTGGCCGAAGTAGGCGGAGCCGGAGAGGGCGCGGTCGAAGCCGGACCAGGACTCGCCGGCGGGGAGCTGGCGCTCGAGGCGGTCGAAGCTGCCGAGGCGGCCGCCGAGGTTGTCGATCATGTGGACGAGGACCGCCTCCCGGGTGGCTGGAGTGACCGGCGAGCCGTGTTCGAGCGAGCCGTGGTGGGCGAGGATGATGTGCAGGACGGCCTGGGCGAGGTCGGGATCGAAGCCGGGAATGTCCTCGATCTGGCGGCGCACCTTGTAGTAGCCGAGCGGGATCTCGCCCTGCAGGCGGCCGGCGTCGGTGAGGTCGATCGCCAGCGGGTCTTCGTTGTAGGCCTCGGTCTTGCCGATGTCGTGCAGGAGCGCCCCGGTGACGGCGACGTCGCGGTCGATGCCGGGGAAGTAGGCGGCCGCGGCGCTGACCGCCTGCGCCACCGAGATCGTGTGCTCCAGGAGCCCGTGGCGGTAGGCCTGGTGGTAGACCTTCGCCGCCGGCGCGTCGCGAAAGCGGGCCCAGATCTCCGATTCCTCGCCGAAGAAGCGATCGAGCAGGTAGCGCAGCTGGCGGTCCTGCACCGTCGCCAGCAGCTCGCGCAGCTCCCCCTCGAGCTTCTCGAAGGAGGCCTCGGAGGCCGGCGCCAGGTCCTCGGCGCTGTACTCGTCGTCGTCGGCCGCGCGCAGCGCGGTCAGCTTGATCTTGGCGCCCCAGCGCTCACTCGTCTCGAGGTGACCGCTGACGTAGACAGCCGCGCCCGGAGTCGCCAGCGCGTAGAGCGACTCAGCGTCCTCCCAGGCGACCGCCTCGCAGTTGCCGCTGCCGTCGCAGAGGACGATGCGAAGCCAGGGCTCGCCGTTGCGCTTGCGCCGCAGCTCACGCTCGCGCACCGCGTAAACGCCGCCGATGCGCTGGCCGTCCTCGAGCTCGGCAAGCGGCACCCTCGCCGCGATCAGTGTGTCGGTGAGAGCCTGCTGTTCCATCGCAATCCAAAGTAGTGGCGGACGCGGACGGTTACAGAGTCGTTCCAATCCAGTGACCGACGACGATCGCCGCGAAGCCGGCGACCAGTGAAAGGCCGAGGTTGAGCCAGACGAGGTGCGCGTGACCGGCGTCAGCCAAGCGGTGAGAGTCGAGCATCCAGGTGGAGAAAGTGGTGAAGGAACCGATCGCCCCACCGGCGACGATGATCAGGGCTTCGCCGCTCAGGGCGGCGCCGGCAACCAGGCCGAGGATGAGCGTGCCGGCGAGATTGATCGCCAGCACGCCGAGCGGGAATGGATGGTCCGTGCGGGAGGCGAAGAACGAGTCGATCAGATAGCGCGCCGCCGCGGCGGCGCCGCCGAGCAGCCCGACGGCGATCCAGCCCGCCGCGCTCATGCGGCGACCTGAGGCCGACGCTCCAGCGCGATCCCGCCGCGAACGCAAACGAAGCCGAGCGCCAGCGTCGTGCTGATGTAAGCGGCCGCCAGCGCGATCCGCCCGGCCTCGACCATTTCGAACAGCTCCAACTGCAGGGTGGAGAAGGTGGTCAACGTGCCGCAGATCCCGGTGGTGAGAAAGGGGTGGGCGAGACTGTCCTCGGGATGGTCGTGCAGGCGGGCGAAGAAGTAACCGAGCGCCAGCGCCCCGAGCATGTTGACGGCGAAGGTGCCCCAGGGCCAGCCGCCCGGACCGTGGGGAGTCGCTTGCGCCAATCCGACCCGAGCCAGCGCACCGATCACTCCCCCGGTGTAGATCGCGGTCAGGCGGCGAAGGTCGAATCGGGTGGCTGGCATTCGCAGTGTCCTATTGCGCCTCAGCCACTCGAAGACTCGGCACGGACGGCAAGTCCTTCGATCATGACCAGGATGCTCTCGATCTGGGCCGCGGAGATAGGCAGCTCCAGCGCCCGGCGACGCAATTCGCCGTAATCGGCGAGATGGTGACGGAGCACTTCGATCGCAAATTCCCAATCCCGCTCCCGCCCTGCCACGCACTTGGACAGCACGAGGTCGTGAATCTCGAGGCACAAGCCAGTTGCCCCACCTGTGTTGGCATTGCAAATGGACACCAGGCGACCTTCCCAGCCGGCGGGAAGGGTGGCCGTCTCGGGTCCGACAGCATGAGCGTAATAGCCGTACGTGGAGTCGAAGTAAGAGCCATCGCCGAGACTTCCGTCGATCTCATCGCTCCGCTCGGGACGATTCCGCGGAAAGACATCGGCCTCACGCGAGATCAACAGAGATGGGGGCGCATCGGGAAATTGACCGAGGATTGCCTGACTGCCGACCACGACGATCTCCTCATCCTCGGCCACCGCCGCGGCGGCACGCAGCACGTGCTCGAGCTCGACACGGCGCACCGGCCCTACCGGGTCGTTTCGATGATCCGCCGGCGCTCCTGCTCGTTGAGCACACCGGCAAATGGGCTGTTCTGGCGCAGGTCCCTGCCCTCTTGGGTGTCCGCCGCGATGGCGCGGGAGACATCGGCGAGCGGTCGGGCAAGCAGGGCACGCCAGCGCTCGGCATAGCGGGGGTGGATGCGTCCGGCGGAAAAGAGCTGCTCGACCCGCTCCCCCGCCTCCTCGACCATCTGCTCGTCGAGCCGATCGGCGATCAGCGCGTGGTAGGCGCGGCCACGCCGGTCAGCAGTCCGATGCCCCCGGGGAGCTTTTGACGGCGTCCGGCGAGCATCCTCTCCGCCAACGTCGGTGGCGGCCTCACGCCGCGCGGCCAGCGCCGCCGCGAGCAGGCCCCGGTGGCGGCCTTCCCGCATCAGCTCGTCGATCGCCTCGCGCAACTCGACGACGAACTGGCGCGGCACCTCGCGGCGCCCGGAGGGGGCCGGCACGATCGGGATCTGCCCAGCCGACACCCAACGGTCGAGCGCGGTCTGACTGACGCCGAGAATGTGCGCCGCACGCGAGCGCGAAAGCGTGGGCCCCAGCCGCGACTCCAAGTCGCGGCGCACCGGGGCTATCTCCGGGGCCGCTTCAGGAATCCGCTCCGCGCGTCGCAACCGAACGATGCTGTCAACCAGCCTGCAGCTTTCCGCAACGCCTGCCATGGGCGAAGTATAGCCGATTGAAGTTGAGGAAAAAGCCAGTTTTTTCTCAACTAAGCTTCATTGATATGCATCGATGAATCCTGCTACAGTGGCCTCCGTGCGACGGCTTCCCCTGATCGAATGCTGCACCCCACTTGCCGGCTCCTCGCTCTCGGAGGACCGCGCGACCAAGCTGGAGGGGGTGCTCAAGGCGCTTGCCGACCGGCACCGGCTGCGGATCGTCAACCGGCTGCTGCAGGCCGCCGGCGAGCCGGTCTGTGTCTGCGAGGTGCAACCGCTGCTCGGCCTCTCGCAGGGGACCGTCAGCCACCACCTCAAGCAACTGGTCGAGGCGGGCGTGGTCAAGCGCGAGACGCGCGGCACCTACAGCTATTTCAGCCTCGTGCCGGGTGCGCTGGACGCGGTCCGCGAGGTCTTCTCGATCCCCACTCGGGTCGCGATCGCAGCGGATCGGAACACGGCTGCGGCCTGCTGCTGATCGCGTGGAGGGCCGGCCGGACCTTCCCCACCAGCTGGTCCGCGGGGGGCAGCCGGCCTGATGGCGCGCGTGCTCTTCGTCTGCCTGCACAACGCCGGCCGCTCGCAGATCAGCGAGGCGCTCTTCGAACGGGCAGCGGCCGGCGAGCACGAGGCGCGCTCAGCGGGAACCGAACCGGGCGAGCGGGTCCACCCCGAGGTGGTCGAGGCGATGGACGAGCTCGGCATCGACCTCTCGTCCCGCACTCCCCGCAAGCTCACCACCGCCGACGCCGAGTGGGCGGACGTCGTCGTGACGATGGGCTGCGGCGACAAATGCCCTTACCTCCCTGGCAAGCGTTACCTCGACTGGGAGCTCGAGGACCCCAAGGGACGGCCGCTCGCGGAGGTCCGCGCCACCCGGGAAGAGATCGAGCGGCGCGTCGCCGAGCTGGTCGGGGAGCTGAACGACTAGGGGGCTAGCTGCTCTGCACCACTTCGACCGTGCCGTGCATGTCGGGGTGGATCGTGCAGATGTAGGTGTAGGTGCCGGGCTGCTTGAAGCTTTCCGACTTGAGCTTGCCCTGCTCGATCGTGCCGGTGTCGAATGAGCCGTCATCGGCGGTCGCGGTGTGAGGCGCGGAGTCGCGGTTGATCCAGGTCACCTTGCCGCCGGCCTGGATCGTTGTCGGATCCGGGTCGTAGGCGAAGTCGACGATCTCGACCTTCTCCGAGCGGACCGCCTCACCGCTTGGGGCGCTCTCGTTGCCGCTCGTGGTCGGCGTCGTCGCGGTTGCTTCTCCTCCCCCGCCGGCGGTGCCGGTCGATTCCGCGTTGTCGTCGTCGCCACATGAGGCGAGAGCGAACGCAAGCAGGACAAGAGGAAGCGAGAGAGCGATGCGAGTTATTGGCATGGGGCCCAAGCTACCCCTTGCCGGAACTTCGAATCTTTCCGCGACCTCTCCGAAGCCTTCAACATGGTGGTGCCGGAGCCCGATGGCTTCATGGCGCCGCCGCCGACCGACTGAACCGGCCGCGATGCCTCAGCGCCGATGCACGTCCGTGGTGGTCGCCTGGTCACGCGGCCGCACGACGATCTCGTCGACGTTGACGTGGGGCGGCTGGCCCAGCGCCCAACGGATGCACTCCGCGACGTCCTCGGCGCTGAGCGGCTGCACGCCCTCGTACACACGCGCTGCCGCCGCCTCGTCGCCGCCGAAGCGGACGAGCGAGAACTCGGTCTCGACCATGCCGGGCGCGACCTCGGTCACCCGCACCGGCTGTCCCAGCAGCTCTTGGCGCAGCACCCGCAGCATCGCCCGTTGGGCGTGCTTGGCGGCGTTGTAGCCGGCGCCACCGCGATAGGGCTCGATCGCGGCGGTGCTGGTGATGCCGACGACGTGACCGTCACCCGACTCGATCAGCTTCGGCAGCAGCGCCCGCGTCATCCGCATCGTGCCCATCACGTTCGATTCGTACATCCGCAGCCACTTCTCCTCGTCGGCCTCGGCAATGGGCTCAAGGCCCAGGGCGCCGCCGGCGTTGTTGACGAGCACGTCGCAGGTGCTCGTCGCAGCCGCGAAGGACTCCACGGAGGCCGGATCGGTGACGTCGAGTTCGAGTGCCTGGCCGCCGATCTCCGCCGCCAGCTGCTCGAGGCGGTCGAGCCGACGGGCGCCCAGGACGGTGCGGTAACCCTCGGTGGCAAGGGCTCTCGCCGTGGCGGCGCCGATGCCGCTCGAAGCGCCCGTGATCACAGCCGTCCTCATCGACCTCGACCCTAGCGGGAGACGAAGGTCCGACGGCACGTTGAAGCTGCGGGGACCATGAGCCCAACAAGACCTCAATCGTCAGCCGAAATCGTCGTCTGCTCGCATCTGGACGCAGCGCCGGACCAAGTCTGGGCGCGCGTCATCACTCCGGAGGGGATCAACGACGAGATGCGCCCCTACCTGCGCATGACCCTTCCCCCGGGGGTCGAGCAGCTCGATCCGGAGAGCGTCGAGCTCGGCGTGCCGATCGGTCGCAGCTGGATCCTTCTGTTCGGCCTGCTGCCCTTCGACTACGACGACGTCAGGCTGGAGCGCCTCGATCCCGGGCGCGGCTTCCTCGAGCGCTCGACGATGCTGAGCCAGCGCCTGTGGGAACACGAACGAACCATCGAGGCGACGGAGGACGGGTGCGTGGTCACCGACCGCGTCCGCTGGCAGCCGCGCCTCGGCCTCCCGGCGAGGCCTCTGCGCCCCGTGATCGGTTGGTTCTTCCGCCACCGCCACAAACGGCTCCGCCGCCACTTCGGCGGCTAGGTTCAGCCAGGGCCGGTCCCTTTATGGCCGAACCACCAAACCTTCGACTTCTGGGGCGATTTCCCGGCGGTCTCCGCTGCTGCCGATGAAGAGTTGTCCCGGTCCGCTCAGTTCCTCCGATTCCTCGACCAGCTCCTGGCCGTCAGCAACCTGGACGTCGAAGCCCTTCGCCCCGGTTGGCCGCCACCGCCCTCCCTCGAGCAGATACCGCTCGGCGAGCGGCACGCCGTTTTCGGGGTATCGCCCGTCGTCGCATCCGATTGGTGCGATGGCAGCGCTGACCTGACCGTCAGCGGCCACCTGGAGAGAACGGACCCAAGTTGGCTCCTTACCCAGTGGCAAGGGCGGGAAGCTGAGGGCAATCTTGCCGCTCGTTTCTTCGGAGACGACGCCGACGTTGGTGGTGGAGTAACACACACCGCCGGAGAGGCTGGCGAGGAAGGCGAGTGAGCGGGGGGAAGAGCTCGGCCAGCGCAGGTAGATGCCGCCGTGCGCATTTCCGCTCAGCTTCACCGCGGTTCCATCAGGGTCGAGCTTGAACAGGGCACTCGGAGTCCCCCGATCGGGCTCCTGCTCGAAGGCAGCGATGATCGGGGTTTTGCCGACGAGGCCGAGCAAGCCGGGAACATGAGGAGGCAAGTTGTGCGTTGGCGTCGTCCGCAGCCCCTTCCGTTCGGGGTCGATCCGCACCAGCCGTCGTCCGCCCAGTTCGAGTGAGAGGACGTGCCTCCCGTCCCAGGCAACGCCGCTGCATGCGCAAGGCCAGGAGCGGGGCTTCTGCTCCCCGGCGAGGAGGACGCTGACCTGCTCGGGCGCAGACCAGGTGAGACCACTCTTCGACCACGCATACGCGAGCGGAGGGGTGGGATATTCGCCGTCTACATATCCGATCCGCGCCTTCTCGCCCTCGCGGCTGGCGGCCAGGAGGTTGCCTTTTTCGCGGAAGACCATGTCAATCGAAGCCAACTGCGAGGCGTCTTCGAGCTGGCTCTCCAGCGACGCCCCGTCCGGCGCCGCCCGGCAAGCTCCGAGCTCACACATCCGCCGTTGCAAGGACGACGCGTCGAGCGTCCAAATCGAAGCCGGACCGGGGTCGTAGCCTTCGCCTTCTTCGTCGACTACGGCGTTAAGCGCCGCGAGCAGGCGCCCATCGGGACTCCAGGCGAGCCGCGGGGAGGGCGAGAACGACTCGTGGGGCAGTGGCTCGGAGACCTCGCCGCTCTCCGGGTCGGCGAGGACCACCCCCTGGCTGAGCGCCACAGCGATCAGCTTGCCGTCCGGTCGCCAAGCCAGGGCTTCCGCACTGCCACCCACATCCACAAGCGGCCCGCTAGGCTCGCGACCGTCGGCGGAGCGAAGGCGAAGAAGGCCGTTCTGGTCGGTCATCGCGAGCGTCGACCCGTCGGGCGAAAAGGCGGCATTGGTGACCCCCTTCGCATCGAGTTCGTCGTCCACCTCGCCCTCCTCGACATCGATGAAGGTGAGGTCGGTGGGATCGCCAGCGTCCACATAGCCTTCGGCGTCGGGGCTGGCCCCAACTGCGACGATCGTCGATTCATCAGCGGAGACTGAGACATCTCCCGCAGCGCCGATCGGAATCGACTGCTCGAGCTCCCATGTATCGGTGGACCAGATCGCCAGCAGTCCCTGCAGAGCCGAGTAAGCGGCGATCTCGTGCCGCTCCGGCAGCACCATCACCTTGGTGATGGTGCTCGACAGCTCAGTCGAGACCTCGCCAGCCTCAAGAGGCAAGTGGTGAAGCGGCTTGCCGCTCTCGGCATCCCAAACCATCACCGCCGCATTACCGTCCGGGTCCTGGCCGCCGGCGACGACGTACGGTCCGTCAGCGGCGACGTCGTCTATGTAGAGCGCTTCGGGGTCTTTGGCGTCGGTCCACCAGTCCGGATCCGGGCGGTAGGTCTTGACCACCTCGTCTTCCCGGAATTCGTCTTCCAAGGCGCGAGGCTGTGGCCTTACCGCGCGAATCTCTTCGATGTGTTCGGCGTCGTACCCTTCCGCGGTCAGCAAGCGCCCCTCGGGGTCGAAGGCCACGACCGGGGTGGTCGAGGTTTCGGCGAGAGAGATCCCGACCCCAGGAGGGCCGAGCACGCTGACCCTTCCCCCTGGATGGATCACGGCGGTTCCGTGTAGGCCGGGCTCGAAGCGGAGGACGGTCGGACCTGAGGGTGGCCGTTCGAAAAACTCGCCGAACAAGAGACCTTCCTGCCCTCCCTGGCGTAGGCCTTCGTCGCCGATTGCGACCGCCGGCACCGCCGGGCCGAAGGCGATTTGGGGTTCGTCTCCGAATTCTTCTTCGCCGCGGAGAACCAGCCCTTCGGTGGTTCCGACCGCCAGCTCGGGTCGCCCGTAGGGGACGCGGTCGAGACTGAGAACCCGGCCGGGCGCGACTCCCGCCCGCAGGATGGTCTTGCCTTGGCTTTTGGCGAGATCGAGGTCCGCCACGGCCCCGTCGGCCGTCGCCACCAGGATCCCCTCATCGTCTTCATAGACTTCGGGAACGAACCTGGCGGCGGTCAAACGCAACCTGTTTGCGCCGCTCCACGGGAGCTTGCCGCGAAAGTCCCGCAGCGAGGAGCGCGAAACCACCTCGCCCCCCGTCACATTGACCCGCAACACCTCCCCGCCGGCGCCGAGCGTGACGATTTCATTGGGTTCCGTCGAGAAGCTGATTGCCAAGGGGCGTTCGCCGTGAGAGAGGCCGGCGCCAAGCGAGAGGACCCGCGGCCGCCCGGGATCGGTCACGTCAACCAGCTCGACGGCGCCACGGCGATCGACGGCCGCCAAGAAGCGGGAGGAAGATTCCGGCTCGGCGAAGGCCGCGATCGGGACAGCGGCCTTGGTCTCGCCGAGCAGCTCCCCGTTCGAGCGCTCCCATACCCGCACCACGCCGGTATCGCCGCCGGTTACGAGTTCCCGCTTCAGCACCAGGGCAGCTGTCACTTCATCGCTGCCGGTGTCGATGACTCGCTCGAGGCCGTTGCCGTCGATCGCTACGTCGAGCATGGCCAGTTCCGCTTCCGTGGAAGGCCCGGAACCGGCGAGGCTCAGTGCCGCCAGCGCAGCCTCTTGGGGCCGGTCGGCTAGCTTCGCCTGCACCAGGGACGTTGAC